>NZ_JBIDAL010000007.1:425042-479400 GCF_043202415.1 Streptomyces sp. NPDC048192 | reverse complement strand
ACACCACCTTTTCGATCATCTCGACTGGGGGCTCAAGTCATACCGGGGCCGAAGGCCGGGAGCCTCCTTGCGAGGCCATGAAGAAGGTAACGGGGAAGCGGCTGTTCGTCGCCGTTGAGTGCTGCCTGCCGGGCCAGCTGGTCGGAGGCGAAATGGGACGCGAAGTCGTGTGCCTGACCGGCCAGAACGACGGTGCCGTCCCCTTGGCGAAGGACCAGCGACTGATGCCCTTGGGTGTGTCCGGGCGTCGGAATGATCCAGACTCCCGGCCAGACCTCGGTCTCCCCGGCGAGTTCCTCATAGGACGCGCCGGGAAAGTCGACCAGTTCATCGAAGGTGTAGTTGCCTCGGCGGGCGGCCGCCAGTTCGACATCCTGAACGAGGATGGGCCTGCCGCCCAGGAGGGGATTCCCGCCGCAGTGGTCGAAGTGAAGGTGGCAGTTGACGACCAAGGAGATGTCACCCAGGCCGACTCCAGAAGCCGACAGGGCATCCTGCAACGCACGGCGCCGGGGACGGTAATGTGCTTCGGTCTCGGGGTCCGAGGTGCCGATGCCCGTATCGAAGAGGATCAGACCGTGTTCGTGTTGCACAAGATAGGCGAGAACAGGTTCGACCCTCGGTTGTGGGCCACCCGTCTCTGACGCAGGCCGAATGAAGTACCCCAGATCGAGACGACGCACCGCCGTGTTCATCCCCATGCGGTCATCCTGGCAGCTCTCGGCGTGACCTCCGGGGCGGTCTGCCGACAGCGGAATCAACACCTATCCCGCCGATGGCGGACATGCCTTCGACCGCTGCGCGGTCTGCCCCGCGGTCTGCCGATCGGACGCCGGCGCGGGCGGCCGCACGTGCGGACGCCTCCCGCGTGCGACAGCGCCGCCCATGGGAGCCCGGCGCGGGCCTCTCAGCGACCTGAGCTGGCCAGGCCGTTCGACAGCCCGTATACGCAGATGGCAGGCTCTCGTCACATGGAGCTACTCGACGTCCTGACGGAACTTGCCCGGTCGGGGCGGCTGGGTCCGGTCGCGAACGGCGCCGCCTGGAGCGCGGTCACCGAAGCGCTCGGCCAGCCCTTCGAAGTGGTCGTCGGGAAGCGTCGGTCATGGCCGCGGCTGTTCGCCTACGGGGACCTCGAGCTGAGCGTCTGCCGCTGCCGGACGATCATCCTGGTCTGTCTCCAGACCTGGCGAGACACCGTTGAACTCCCGGTGGGACTGGTCGAACAGCGGGCGTTCAACGGCCACCCCACGTACGCCGAGGTGACCGAAGCCCTCGGCCGCGTCGGGTGCGCTTGGCAGCCCTACACGCCCCTGACCTTCGGCGACCAGTGCGCCATTCAGGCCATACCCTCCGGCGTCGTCTTCGTCTTCGAAAGGCCGGAAGGCCAAGCCCCCATCCTCAATGTCGTCGGCCCCCAGCCCGGCCACCACGACTGTTCGGCCGCCACGCGCACCAGTGGGATGCCAGGATGTCCGGGTGGTCAGCGCTGAAGAATGGATTCGGATCCGTCGCGGCCTGCGGTTCGGGCAAAGGTTCAGAGGGACGGTTACCGCAGTCCCGAGACCGGGTGTGATCGGCATCTTCGTCGACATCGGTCTTCCGGTCGGAGGGTTCGTCGATGTGATGCTTCTGCCGACGGTCGCAGAACGCTGGCCAGGCAAGGGAACCGAGGCCGAATTCGAGGTGTGGTGGGCCGATCAGCGGCCGCAGGTGCGACTCAAGCCGGTGGACCCGCAGTTCCTCCGCGACGACTTCGCCCAGTGGCAGGCGAACCGGCGGCCCGGCTGGCCCGAGAGCACGCCGGTGGACCAGGCATGGGTCGATGCGGCGGCGACGTCACTGCGGGCAACCGGCGTGATCGAGGAAACTCTGCGCGCCGCCGGCTGGTGGCCGGGACGGCGCGTCCCGGTCGACCGCTGGCGCGGCATGCTGGAGAGGACCCGCTTGGTCCGCATGCACGATGCCGCGGAAGCCTTCCTGACGGAGTTCGGCGACCTCGACGTGGAGATCAGCGGGCCGGGCATCACCTGCGCCAAGTCCCCTTTCGACTTCGTCCCTGACAACCTGATCGGCGAGGAGGACCGCTTCGCCGACTGGAGCGCAAGGATCGGGCACGCCCTCTTCCCCATCGGCGAACTCGATCAGGGCAGGTTCTTCCTCGGGATCGACGAGAGCAGCGAGATCTACCTGATCGAGACCTGGCTGGCCACATTCGGCCCCGCCTCGCAGGCACTTGAGAAGCTCATCCTGGGCATCACTCCACGGCGGATCGAGACGGCCGACTGAACAACTCCGAGACCGCTGTCACGCATCCGCACCGGACCTGAGTCCAACGGTCCCGCCCGTCATCGGGATGCCTCGACCGGAGGGTGAGCCAGCCTCGGGCCTGCTGCTTCATCCCCTCGCGCTTGCTGTTCGGCTCGGCGCCCGGCTGCCGCCGACGGTTGACTGCCGAACGGCAGCGGCTTCGCGAGGGATTACGGCTTCAGGCGGCCCGGAAGCGATGCCTCGCCCGCCCGGCCCATGTGTCAGAGCACGGCGAGGCGGTCCACCAGCAGCTCCACCCTCTGCTCGGTGTACTCCGGCGGCAGCCGTCCGGACCGGGTCAGGGTCGCGACACCGTGCAGGGACGCCCAGAACACCTCGGTGAACAGCCCCTGTTCGACGCCGTCCCCGGCGACCTCGCCAAGGCATTCCAGCAGCGCGGCGAAGGCGTCCTTGAGGGGTTCCGGGGTGTCCTCCTGCGCGTACGCCAGACCGCCGTCGAGCTGGAAGATGGCGTCGTAGACCGCCGGGTTGCGTTCGGCGAAGTCGAGGTAGGCGCGGGCGAGGGCGGCGACCCGTTCACGCGGGCCGTCCACGGCGGCGGTCGCGGCCCGCACCGCCGCGGCCAGCTCCGTGGCGCCCTGGAGGGCGACGGCGCCGATGATCTCGCGCTTGCCGCGGAAGTGGCTGTAGAGGACGGGCTGGCTGTACTCGATGCGCTCGGCGAGCCGGCGGGTGGTGACCGCGTCCCAGCCCTGCTGCTCGGCGAGTTCGCGGGCCGTCGCCACGATGAGGCGCTCGCGGCGGGCCCGTTCGCGCTCCTTGCGTTCCTGTACCGACATGAACTGATGCTAGCACCGCTAGACAAACAAGCGGCAGCAGGACTAGCGTTGCTTTGTCATCTAGCGCTGCTAGATCCCAGGAGGGGTCATCATGCTCAACGCACTCGAGGTCGTCACCATCGTGGTCGTCGGCGTGATGGTGGGGGTGGAGTTCTCCGTCGCCTTCGTCATGAACCGGATCCTCAACGCGCTCCCGGAGGACAGCGGCCAACTCGGCCATGCCCACGGGGGCCGGATGCTCGGCGCCGTGATGCCGGTCTGGTACATCGGCTCGCTGGTCCTCGTCGGCGTCTGGGCCGTCGCCGCGTGGCACCACCACAGCACCGGCCTCGTCGTCGCCGCCGGCGCGCTTCTGATGCTCAGCGTGGTCATGTCTGTTCTGCTGCTCGTTCCGATCAACAACCGGAACAAGACGTGGACCCCTGACAACCGGCCCGCCGACTGGAAGCAGCAGCTGAACCGCTGGGAGCGTTTCCACTACGTCCGTGTAGCCGTCCTCATCGCCGCCTTCGCCCTGCTGGCCGCCGCCGTCGTCTGATGTCACGGCCCACCCGCCTGGTCGTCAGCCGCAACCGCTCGGCCGTCCGCGAAGGGTGCGGCGCCACCACCTGCAGTCCCCATCCAGGACTCACCGAGCAGGCCATGCTCCCGTCCGCCGTCCGTGCGTCGGTACGCGGCATCCGGCACGTCCTCGGACGCCCTGGCTACGCCGGTCGCATCAGCAGACTCACAAGGAGAAGAGCACAATGCCGCTGAAGAAGATCAACACCGTCCTTGTCGCCGCCTTCGTCCTCTTCATCCTCTGGTTCGGGATGGAGTTCATCCTGAGCCCGGAGAGCACGGCGCCAAGCTTCGGCCTGCCGAGCTGGCCGTCCGGCGACGGCGGCGGCTTCCTGATCATCAAGGGAATCCGCGACATCGTCCTGGGCCTGGTCCTGGCCGTCCTTCTGCTGACAGGCCACCGCCGGGCCCTGGGCTGGGTGCTGCTGGTGGAGGCCCTCGCCGCGTACGGCGATATGACCACCGTGCTGGCTCACCACGGCTCCGTGGTCACCGCGCTCGGCGTCCACGGCCTGACGGCGACGTTCATGGTGGTCAACGGCCTGCTGATGATGTGCGAGACCCGCAAGGCCCTGGCCGCTGCGGCGGCGCCCGCCCCGCACCCCGCCTGATCCCATCGATCCGAGGTGGCCCGGGCCCCGGCCGGGCCACCTTGTCACGCGCCGATATCCGCGTGTCAGCGCCCACCTGGAAAGACAGCCCGTCCGATCTCGCCCACGCCGATGATGCCGATGCGCTGCACTGTGCCTGCCTCCATGGTGCGGTGGTCGTGACTCGTGACGGTGCCGATCCTCATGTGCCCGGCCCAGCTCCGGCGGCAGCCCGGCCCCGCCCGCGCCTCTTCCACAGAGCCACTTGCACCTCCCCAAGGCCGAGAGCCACCAGTCGACGACTGTTCGGTCGGCGGAACCGGCCTGTCTGCCGCCGCGAGGTTCGCCCGTCAGGGGCATGAGCGCTGTTCGGGGTCAGCGGGGCGGCTGATTGCCCGTGGCTTCGAGCCAGGCGGCACGTCGCCGGGCGGAAGACCGCGACAGCCAGGCATCCTCGATGAGCTCCTTCACCTCCTGGTGGCTGAGCTCCCCGATCCGGCTCGCCCGCAGCAGCACCGAGGGGTGCCCGTCGAAATGCGGTGTGGTGAAGAACGGGGAGCGGGGATCCTGCACAAGCGCCTGCTTGTCGGCCTCGGACGGCACCCAGAACACGATGACGTCCTGATAGCGCTCACCGGTCTCGGGATCGACCGCGTCCGGTCGCGGAGTGCGGAAGAACACGAAGGACTTCCGGCCAACCTGATAGACCGGGTTTCCCTGGGCACCGTGTTCCACGGTGACGTGCGGCATCGCCGACGCCAGTTCATGCACGTCCTCGACCCGTGCCCGCCGCAGCCCCATATGGGGAGGCTAGAACACATTGCTGCCGTCCGTCAGCCTTCCCCCGACGTGGTAGCCGAGCAGGGCCGTACTTACCGTCCCTTCAGGAGTCGGGTGCGCGGCCGTGCGGAAGTGCTCGCCGTTCACGGGACGTTGAGCAGGACGACGTAGACGCCGGCGCCGATGCCGACGCTGAGAACGGTGCGCCTGCCGAAACCCAGGTGGGCACCGATGGCGATGGCGACGGCGAGCAGGGCATACCAGGCGCCGTGCGGGTCTTTGGTCATCGTGCCGTGAGGGGGAACAGCAGGCTGTCGTCCCCGGTCTGTCAGTGCCAGGTGGGAAGCTGCCCGGCATGATCGAACCGAATCCGAAAGCGGACCTTCTCCGGTACCTGCAAGAGGCACGTGATGCCCTGGTGTGGAAGCTCGACGGGCTCTCGGAGTACGACGTCCGCCGTCCGCTGACCCCCACGGGCACCAACCTGTTGGGGCTGGTCAAGCATGTCGCCGGCGTGGAGCTGGGGTACTTCGGCGACACGTTCGGACGGCCGTTCTTCGGCGAGGAGCCGCCGTCCTGGTGGTACACCGAGGAGACAGAGCCGAACTCGGACATGTGGGCCACCGCAGAAGAGTCACGGGACCAGATCGTCGGGCTGTATCGCCAGGCGTGGGAGTACTCCAACATCACGATCTCGACGCTGACGCTCGACGCGATCGGTCACGTCCCGTGGTGGCCGGAGGAACGGCGAGCGGTGACGCTGCACCACGTCCTGGTGCGCGTGATCTCTGATACGCAGCGGCACGCCGGACAAGCGGACATCGTGCGAGAGCTCATCGACGGATCCGTCGGACATCTGCAAGGCAAGGACAACATGCCGCCAGAGGATCGGGCGTGGTGGGAGGGCCACCGGAGCCGGCTGGAACGCGTGGCGCGTGAAGCCGACGGATGAGCTTGCCCTGTTGCCGACCCCGTTGGCTCCGGGGTCGGCCATGCGCACGCCGGTCAGCCGTCCGCGGTCTGCTCGGCCAGGGCGTACCCGCGTCTGAGGGTGCCCATCCCCGGCCTCTGTCGCGGGCCCGGTGAAGAGCCAAGCATCGCACGGAACCCGGTACGCGGACGCCTGCGGACCGATCCCCTCTCCCCTCGCCCGCTCCCGTAAAGGTTTCCTTGACATGAAGCGGGATGTAAAGGCACCCTTTACGCATGGCCGATGCTTCCCAGACCCTCGCCGCCCTCAGCAACCGGCTGGCCGAGCAGGCGTCTGCCCTGGCGCGGGCCGTGAGCAGCCCGGTGGAGGCGCCTGCCTACCTCGACCTGGTCCGGCGTGCGCGGAGCGCCGACGACCTGGCGGAACAGGTGCTCAAGCTGTGCGTGCAGCAGTGCCGGGACGCCGGTCACACCTGGCAGGAGATCGGGGACCTGCTCGGCGTCACCCGCCAAGCCGCCTTCCAGCGGTTCGGCAAGCCCATCGATCCCCGGACGGGAGAACCCATGGACAAGACGGTGCGCATGGCCGACGCCGCGGAACGCTCGATCGCGATCGTCACGGCCGTCCTCGAAGGACGTATGGAAGAAGCGAGGCGGTCCTTCAACGCGCAGGTCCTGGAAGCCTTCACCGACGAGGTGCGGGGCGACGCCCTGGCCACGGTCGCCGGTCTCGTCGGCGCGTTCGAGGGATTCGGCGAGGGCGAGCCGTTCGTCCGCCGAATCGGTGATCACACGGTCGTGGACATCCCGCTGCGCTACGAGGCCGGTGACATGAAGGCGCGGGTGGCGTTCGACACCGACGAGAAGGTGGCAGGACTCTTCATCCTCGCCCCCGAAACCCCATGAGATGCACGCCGCCCCGCCGCGGGTGACGCTGCATGCTCCCGAGCCCGACCCCGCTCATGCCGGCCGACCCCCTCGGTTCGTCACCGCCCGCCGCTGGTCATGTCGAGTGCCTCCCACTCCTTGACCGGCAGGGCGAGGAGGTGGCGGATCCGTCTCGGGTCGGGCAACGGGCCGTGATCTCCGGTCACTTGGAGGGCCGACACCGCGGTGATGTGTCCCAGCCTGAGTGCCTGGACCACGGTGGCCCCCCGCAGCAGGCCCGCGAGCATGCCCGCGGCGAAAGCGTCGCCGGCTCCGACGGGTTCCACCACGGTCGTCCGCAGCGCCGGCACCGTGTGGCGGCCCGTGCCGGTGAAGGCGGTGGCGGCGTGTGCGCCGTCCTTGACGACGAGGATGCGGGGATGCGGGAGCAGGCGCCGTAGGCCGGTCTCCGTCAGGTCTTCACCCCACAGGCCCTGGGCCTCGTCGAGGCCGACGAAGACGATGTCCGCCCGGTCGGCGAGTTGGCGCAGCACGGTGGGTGCCGTGCCCTCCGGCCACAGGGCGGGCCTGTGGTTGACGTCGAAGCTGACGGCGCGGGACCGCTGGTGCGCGGGGGTGTTCAGCGCCCTCGTGACCAGCTCCCGGCAGGACGGCGACAGGGCCGGCGTGATGCCGGTGAGGTGCAGCAGACCGGCCGAGCGCACAGGCTCCTGATCCAGCAGCTCGGGGCCGAGCGCGCCGGCCGCGGAGCCGGTTCGGTAGTAGTGCACGCGGGTACCGCTGGTGCCGGGGTTCTTCACGAGGAGTCCCGTGGGGCGCAGGGCGTCGGTGCGTACGTGCGACACGTCGACTCCTCCGGCGGACACGGCGGCGCGGACGCGCCTGCCGAGTGCGTCGTCTCCGAGGGCCGAGACCCAGGTGACGGGGATGCCGTGGTCGGCCAGGTACATGGCGACGTTGGACTCCGCCCCTGCCACCGACAGGGTCAACTGGCCGGCTTGCTCCAGTGGTTGGGGAGGATCGGGCGCCAGGGCGGCCATGGTCTCGCCGATGCACACCACGCGGCCGGCGGGGGGACGCCATGGCATTGTCGTGCGCTCTGCCGTCCCGCTCACGCGGGCCTCCGCGCGGGCGCTTCGGCGCGAGTGGCGTCGTCGGAAATCAGGGTGGACGACGGTCGAAAGGGCGCGGCAGGATTCCCGGGTACCTCGACCGGGACGCTGAACAGGGCGCCGTCGTACCTGCCGGGCGGGTTCAGACCCAACCGGGCGGTGGTGATGTGCAGGACGTCGCCTTCGAGGCACACGCCCGCCGGCCGGCTCGCGGGCAACCGCACGACACGGTCCAAGGTGCCGTCGGGAAGGTGGCGGCGTACCGTCCCGCTGCCCCAGACGGCGACCCAGAGCGCGCCTTCCGCGTCGATGGTCATCCCGTCCGGGCTGCCGTCGTCGACGGTGACGAACACCTCGGGCGTGCCGAGCCGGCCGGTCGGCGGGTCGACCGGGTGGCGCCGGATGACGCCCCGGGCGCTGTCGGCCAGGTACATCGAACGGCCGTCCGGGGTGAACACCGGGCCGTTGGGCACGGTGAGGCCGTCCAGGACGCGTACGACGGTGCCGTCGTGGTCCACCCGGTACAGCGAGCCTGCTCCTTCGCGAGCGTCGTACGCCATGCTGCCGGCCCAGAACCGGCCTGTGGGGTCGGCGACCGCGTCGTTCATGCGCATGCGTGGGCCCGGCCGGTCCTCCGGGCGTGCCGTCCACCTCGTGGTGCCGTCGGGGTGCAGAAGGCAGATACCGGTTCCCGCCGCCGCGATCCAGGTGCCCGGGTGGCCGGCCACGGGGGCGACGGCCCCCAGCGGGGCGGGGAGCCGCGCGATCGTGTGCAGGGGCGCGGTGGGATCGTCCGGGGCCGTGAGCAGGCGGCCGGCCAGCAGGTCCACAAGGACGACTTCGGTTCCCGTCCAGCGGATGCCTTCGCCGAGTTCCAAGCGGTCGGGTCGCGTGGGGAGGGGTTCCGCGGTCACGGGGCCGCCTCCGCCACGACGGTGCGGAAGGCGCGGGCGCGGCGCCTGAGATCGTCGAGGCTGCCGCCGTCGGCGGCGTCACCGACGAGCGGAGAGCCGACGCCGACCGCTGCCGCGCCGGCGGCCAGGCAGTCACGGGCGACGGCCGCGTCGACCCCGCCCACGGGGACGAGCATGGCGTCGGGGAACGGGCCGCGCAGGGCCTTCAGGTACGCCGCTCCCCCGGCCTGGGCGATGGGGAAGACCTTCAGTGCCGCCGCGCCCATCCTGCGGGCGGCGATCACATCGGTGGGGGTGAACACACCGGCGAGGACCGGCATGCCGAGGTCGTGGGCCGCGGGTATGCCCTCGCCGAGGCCGGGGGTGACGACGAACGCGGCGCCCGCTCGGTGGGCGGCGCGGGCGTCGTCGGCGGTCAGGACGGTGCCTGCGCCCAAGTCGTGGTCAACGCCGAGGAGTTCACGGGCGCGGGCTATCACGGTGAGGGCGTCCGTGCCGGTGAGCGACACCTCGATGAGCGTGATGCCCTCCTCGGCCAGGGTGAGCACGGTGCGCAGGGAGGCGTCGGCGTCACGTCCGCGGACGACGGCGAGCAGGCGGTGGGCTGCCAAGGCAGCGGGTAGATCCACGGGCCGGTCTCCTTGACGGGGTTCAGGGGCAGCGGCAGGCGGCGGTGAGGGTGAGTCGCCAGCGCACCTGTGCCGCGGCGGGCACGCGTGCCGCGTCCTCGGGGCCTGCGTCGGCGAGGTCGAAGACGCGGCCGAGCATCGGTTCGACGCCCGTGCTGCGGTAGGGGTCGGGCTCGGGGAAGCCGCCGAGGTTGCGCCACAGGGCGATCGAGACGGGCTGTCCGGCCGCGTGCAGGCTCAGGGCCAGCCGGTCGCGGCCGTCGTGCACGCAGCACCGGTCGGTGGCGACGACGGCTCCGACCGCGGTGCCGTCGTCGGGGCCGAGCCGGTCGAGGGCCAGTCCGCGAGGGGTGGGCCAGGCGCCCTCGATCCACGCTGCGCCGGAGGGCCACCGCTCCTTCAGGAGGGGCGTGGCCTCGGGGAAGAGGCGGGTGGTCGCGCCCGCGCTCATGTGCAGGGTGGCCTCAGGTGACAGGTCGAGCAGGGCGTGGGCCGCCCAGACGAAGCGGAACCCCGGTGCGGCGGTCAGCGTGTAGTCGGCTTCGGCGCCGTCGGGCGTCGCGCGGAGGGTGCGGGCGAGGGTGAAGGAGTCGCACTCGACGCGGTCGGTGTCGCCGTCCCGGGTCCACGGGCGGGACCAGGCGTCGCCGTGGTCGGGGCGGCCGCGGACGGTGGGTACGCACTCCTCGAGGCCGCCCGCGTCGACGAACGCGGCGCCGGGGACGGCTCGGTCCCGTTCCGGCGCGTGGCGGTGCCAGAGCCATTCCCGCCCGTCGGCGCGCAGCGATGTCCAGCGGCCGCCGTGCGCGAGGTCGGTGACGATGTCGACCATGCGGCTCACCACTCCGCGAACGAGCCGTCGGGGTGCCGCCAGACGGGGTTGCGCCAGGTGTGGCCGGCGCGGTCGGCGGCGCGTACGGCCGCTTCGTCGAGGGTGATGCCGAGGCCGGGGGCGTCGCTGCGGCGGGCATGGCCGTCGACGAACCGGAACGGTTCGGGGTCGGCGACGTACGACAGCAGGTCGGCGTCCTTGTTGTAGTGGATGCCGCGGCTCTGCTCCTGGATGAGGAAGTTGGGGGTGGCGAAGGCGATCTGGAGGCTGGCCGCGAGGGCGATGGGCCCGAGGGGGCAGTGCGGGGCGAGCTGGGCGCCGAAGGTGTCGGCGAGGGAGGCGATGCGGTGCACCTCGGAGATGCCGCCCGCGTGGGACAGGTCCGGTTGGGCGACGGCGATCCCGGCGGTGAGGGCGGGCACGAACTCGGCGCGGCAGTAGAGGCGTTCGCCGGTGGCCAGCGGCACCGTGCCGGCGGTGACGAGGCCGGGCAGCAGATGGGTGTGCTCGGGGAGCACCGGTTCCTCCACGAACAGGGGGTGGAGGGGGGCCAGTTCGGCCAATACCCGGCGGGCGCCGGCGGCGGTGAAGCGGCCGTGGAAGTCCACCGCCACGTCCCGGTCGGGGCCGAGCGCGTCGCGGGCGGCCGCGACCCTCTGTACGACGGCTGCCGTCTCGGCCGCGGTGGTGATCGGTGAGGTGGCTCCGGCGGCGTTCATCTTCACCGCCGTGAATCCGGCCTCGACCTGGGCCGTTATCTGCTCGGTCAGCTCGGCGGGCTCGTCCCCGCCGACCCAGGCGTAGACCCGGACGCGTTCGCGCACGGGGCCGCCCAGCAGGGCGTGCACCGGAGCGCCGTAGGTCTTGCCGGCGATGTCCCACAGGGCCTGGTCGAGGCCGGCGACCGCGCTGGAGAGCACGGGGCCGCCGCGGTAGAAGCCGCCCTTGGTGAGCACCTGCCAGTGGTCCTCGATGCGCAGCGGGTCCTGGCCGAGGAGGTGTTCGGCGAGTACGTCGACGGCGGCGCGGACCACCTCGGCGCGTCCCTCGACGACGGGTTCGCCCCAGCCGACCACGCCGTCGTCGGTCTCGACCCGGCAGAACAGCCAGCGCGGCGGAACCAGGAACGTCTCGATGCGGGCGATCTTCACTTGCCGCCGGTGCCTTTCGTGTCGTCGGGGCCGTCGATCCGGTCCAGGTCGCGGCCGGCCTGTTCGAGCAGGGCGTGCATGGCGGCCTCGGCGGCCTGCGGGTCCTGCGCCCGTACGGCGTCCAGTACGGCGCGGTGGGCGGGGACCGGGTCTTCGCTGTGCGGGGAGCTGTGGACCAGGCGGTCGCGGTGGGCGAGGCCGGACTCGATGACCATTTCCATGCGCTCCAGCAGCTCGTTGTGGGTGGCGGCGAGCAGGGCGCGGTGGAAGGCGAGGTCGGCCTCGACGGCGTGGCCGGGGCCGGCGTCGTGCTCGCCCATCGCCGCGACGGCGGCGTCCAGGGCGGCGAGGTCGGCGTCGGTACGGCGCTGGGCGGCGAGGCGGACGGCGGCCGGTTCGATGATGGCGCGCACCTCGGCCAGGTTGCGCAGCAGCGCCCGGTCGGTCTCGCCGGCTCCGCCGCCCTCGAACTGCCAGCGCAGGACGTCGGCGTCGAGCAGGTTCCAGTCGGCGCGGGTGCGCACGAAGGTGCCGCGTTTCTGCCGGGCGTCGACCATGCCCTTGGCGGCGAGCACTTTCAGGGACTCGCGCAGGGCGGTGAGGCTGACGTCCAGTTCGCTCTGCAACGCCACCAGGTCGAGCGTGGCCCCCTCCGGGATCTCACCGCTCAGGATGCGGCGGGCCAGCGCCTCGACGGTCTGGCCGTGCACGCCGCGACGGGCGTAGGGCGTCATGTCGTACAGCCTTTCTCCTCGGATGTGCACGGGTCGGACGGATGCGGATCGGATGTGCACGTGCTCCATCTGACCACGGCGGTGATCACGCGGACTCCTTGACGACGCTCCAGCCCCCGTCGACGACCAGGTGGGCGCCGGTGACGAAGGAGGCCTCCTCGGCGCTGAGGAAGGCGATGGCCGCGGCCACTTCCGCGGGGGTGCCGAAGCGGCGGACCGCGGTCCCGGCGACGCTGCGCTCGCGTTCCTCGCGCGGCACCCGGTCCCAGGCCGCGGTGAGCACCGGTCCGGGGAGGACCGCGTTGACGCGCACCTCGGGCCCGTACTCGACGGCGAGTTGGCCGCACAGGGAGAGCAGTGCGCCCTTGGAGGCGGCGTACGCGGGGTGGCCGGGGATGCCGGTGCGGGCGTGGACGGAGGAGGTGAGCACCACCGCCCCGCGGCGGGCGCGCAGGTCGGGCAGGGCGGCCCGGAAGCCGAGGAAGGCCGCGGTGAGGTTCACGGACAGCTGCCGCTGCCAGGACTCCAGGGACATCTCGTGGGCCGGGGTCACGTCGACGGTGAAGGCGTTGCTGACCAGGACGTCGACGGGCCCGTAGGCGTGGGCGGCGGTGACGATCCGCCGCCAGTCCTGCTCCGCCGCGACGTCGGCGGTCACGAACCGGGCCTGTCCGCCGTCCTCGGTGATGCGCGCGGCGACGGCCTCGCCGCGCTCCTCGGCGACGTCGGCCAGGACCACGGCGGCGCCCTCCCGGGCGAGGCGTTCGGCGGTGGCGGCACCGATGCCGGAGGCTGCTCCGGTGATCACGGCCGTGCGGCCGGTGAAGCGGGCGCCGTGCCGTCGTGCGGGCTCCATGGGGTGCGGGCTCCTTCTCGTCCGGGGGTGCTTCGCCGGCTGCCGGTCCGGTGCGGCGGTGCGGGTATGGGGCTACTGGCGTGCCAGAACCACCAGTTCGGCATCATGGTCGGCGCTCCACGCGAACGGCAGGCCGTAGTGCAGCAGGTGGGCGCCGCTGTACGTGGCCGCGGTCGCGGTGTCGCGGTAGGTGGCGACCGGTTCGAGGCCGCGCAGGCGGAGCCGGGCCGGGCGGCCGGGCACGAGCGGGGCTCCGTCGAGGCGGCCGGTCGCGAAGGCGGCGACGACGGTACGGCGGCCGTCCCGGGCGTCGTACTGGACTCCGCAGGTGGCGTCGCCCGGCGTGCCGAGCAGCCGGGTCTCGCCGTGGTGGACGACGTCCCGCACGTCCTTGTACCGGGTGATCCACCGTGCTGCCTCGGCGCGCTGCTCGGGTGTCCAGGCGCGCAGGTCCGCGCCGACGCCGAGGACCCCGCACATCGCGGTGACGAACCGGAAGGCGAGAGTGCGCGGGCGGGGGTCGAACACACCGGGTGCGTCGGTGACCCACGAGCTCATCACGTGCGGGGCGTGGGCGTGCAGGAAGCCGTGCTGGATGGCCAGCCGGTCCAGCGGGGCGGTGTTGTCGCTGGGCCAGACGACGTCGGTCCGTGCGAGGGTCGCGTGGTCGACGCGGCCGCCGCCTCCGGCGCAGCCCTCGATGGTGACGTGGGGGTGCGCGGTGCGCAGGTGGTCCAGGACCCGGAGGTAGCCGTGAACGTGCTGGGCGTCGAGGTCCAGGCGGTCCGCGGAGCCGGCGCCGGGGCGGCCGCGCTCGGTCGGCGGGCGGTTCATGTCCCACTTCAGGTAGCCGATGTCGTAGTCGCCCAGCAGCCGGTCGAGGGTGGCGAGGACGAAGTCCTGTACGTCGGTGCGGCCGAGGTCCAGCAGGAGCTGGTTGCGGATGCGGCGGGCGGGGCGGTCTTCGATCCGGTAGACCCATTCCGGGTGCTCGGCGTGCAGGCGGCTGCCGGGGCTGACGGCCTCGGGTTCGATCCACAGGCCGAAGTCCAGCCCGAGGGCGCGGATGTCGTCGACGAAGCGGTGGAAGCCCTGGGGGAAGGCCGCCGGGTCGGGGTGCCAGTCGCCCAGGCCCCCGGTGTCGTCGGTGCGGCCGGTGAACCATCCGTCGTCCACCACGAACAGCTCGGCGCCGATGTCCGCGGCCGCCTTGGCCAGTTCGAGCTGGCTCGCGGCGTCGACGTCGAAGCCGGTGGCCTCCCAGGAGTTGTAGAGGACCTTGCGGGTGCGGTGCAGGCGCTCGCCTGCGAGGCGCCGCTCGTAGCGGTGCCAGACGCGGGACAGTCCGTCGAGTCCGTCCGGGCTGAAGGCGCAGGCCAGGCGCGGGGTGGTCAGGGTGTCGCCGGGCGCCAGGCGCACCGCGCCTTCGTGGGGTACGCGCCCGGCGCGGACGCGTACGGCGCCGCCGGGCTCGGCGTGCGCGGTGATGTGCCAGTTGCCGGGCCACTCCAGGGCGATGCCGTAGGCCGGGGCGGGGGCGTCGTGCGGTGCCGTCGCGTCCTGGACGGCGAGCCAGGGCGCGTACGCGTGACCGGGCACGCCCTGGGTGCTGCCCATGGTGAACGTGCCCCGTGTCAGGTCGAGTTGCGTGTGCTGGAACTCCTGGGACCACTGGCCGGTGAGGTAGGTGAGCCGGGCAGCGGTGGTGACGGGGATGTTCACGGCGGCCGAGTCCAGCCGTTCCAGGCGCAGGTCCTCATCGCCGGTGCAGGTCAGCTCGGTCCAGCGGTGCAGGACGTCGGTGTCCGGCACGGTGGCGTAGCACAGGGTGGTGCGCAGGCCGAGGACGTCGTCGGTGAAGGTGAGCCGCAGTGTGCCGGGGCCGTGATGTGCCCCGTCGAAGGTCCACCACACTCCGCGTTCGGCGCCGGGCCGTGCGGCGACGAGGTCGGCGCCGGTGAAGGGGCGCAGCCCCTGGGGCAGGTACTCCGCGGGTGCGGCGTCGGCGGGGATGATGAAGTGGGTGCGGTGGGACCAGTCCAGCGCGGACGGCCCGTGTTCGGCTCCGTGCGGTCCCCAGGCCTCCAGTTCGGCCCAGGGGCCGTCCGGGGAGAGCCGGACGGTGTAGCTGGTGTGGTCGGTGCGCAGGGTCCAGCGCCGGTGCGGGGTCACTTCACTGCTCCGAGGTTCAGGCCGGCCACGAAGTGGCGCTGGAAGCGCAGGAAGACGGCGACGGTGGGGACGGCGGCGATGACGGATCCTGCGGCGATCACGTTCCACATGGACACGTACTGTCCCTGGAGTCCGATGAGGGCGGCGGTGATGGGCATCCTGGTGTCGCTGCGCAGCACGGTGATCGCCCACAGCAGGTCGTTGAAGATCCAGGTGAAGGACAGGGCGCTGAGCGCGGCGAGCGCCGGCCGGGTGAGCGGGAGGATGATGCGCCAGAAGATCTGCCAGGGGCCGGCGCCGTCCACGACTGCCGCCTGCTGGATCTCGGCGGGGATCGCGCGCATGAAACCGTGCAGGACGAAGACGTAGAAGCCGACGCCGAAGCCGATCTGGACGCCGATCAATGCGGGCAGGGTGTCGTAGACGCCCATCATCTCGCTCAGCTTGGACACCGGGATGAGCAGGATCTGCGGGGGCAGCAGGTTGCCGCCGAGCATGAGCAGCAGCAGGAAACGGCGGAAAGGCATCTCGTAGCGGCTGAGGGCGAACGCCGCCATGGCCGCGAGCGCGAGGGTCACCAGGACACAGGGGACGGTCACGATCAGGCTGTTGATCAGGGCGCGCTGCTGTCCGCCGTCCACCCAGGCCTGCCGGAAGTTGTCCAGAGTGAAGGAGCGGGGCCAGCTGCCCAGGCCGTGGGCGGCGATGTCGTTGAAGGAGCGCAGGCTGGTCACGACGACCAGGAGGATGGGCAGCAGCCACAGGACGGCCAGCGCTCCGGCGCCGAGGTGGAAGCCCGCGGTGGCGGCCCGTCGGCGGCGCAGCGCGCGGGCGGACGTGTGGGGGTGGGCGGCGGACATCAGTCGGCCTCCCGGAAGGCCCGTACCAGATAGGAGGCGATGACTCCGAAGGCCAGCAGGAAGATGACCACGGCCAGGGCGGAGCCGTATCCCAGGCGCAGGGACTGGAAGGCGGTGGAGTACATGTAGGTGCTCAGCAGTTCGGAGGAGTGGTAGGGGCCGCCGCGGGTCAGCGACCAGACCACGTCGAAGGAGCGCAGCGAGTCGATGATGATGACGGACAGCACGACGGCGTTGACGCTGCGCAGCTGAGGCAGGGTCACATGGCGGAAGCGCTGCCAGGCTCCGGCGCCGTCGACCTTGGCCGCCTCGTACAGCGCGGGGTCGATGCCTTTGAGGCCGGCGAGGTAGAGGACCATCACGTAGCCGATCTGCCGCCACAGCGCGGGGACGATGACCGCGTACAGGGCGGTGTCCTGGTCGGCGAGCCAGGCGTGGCGCAGGCTGTCCAGGCCGGCCGACTCCAGGAGGCGGTTGAGCACGCCGTCCGGCTGGTAGACGGCCTGCCAGACCAGGGCTGTGGCGACGAGGGAGAAGACGACGGGCAGGAACAGGGCCGCGCGGTAGAAGCCGACGCCCCGGCGCTCCTGCTGGAGCAGCAGCGCGGCGGCCAGCCCGAGCAGGGCGGACAGGCCGCCGAAGAGCGCCAGCCACAGCACGGTGTGGCCGACCGCGCTGCGGAAGACGTCGTCGCCGGCCATCTCACGGAAGTTGCCGAGGCCCACGAACTTCGGCGCGGAGACCCCGTCCCAGCTGGTGAGGGCGAGGTAGAAGCCCTGCAGCGCGGGCCAGAACACCCATACGGCCTCGGCGAGCAGGGGGACGAGGACGAAGGCGAGGACGAGTGGAGGTGTGCGCCGGGGGCCCCGGGCCCGGCCGCCTCGGGGCGGCGCGGGGACCGGGGAGGTGCGGTGCGGTGTGGTCAGGACGGCCATGTCAGGCGTTCCAGATCTTCTCGGCGTCGCGCTGCCAGTCGGTGAGGATGCCGCCGACGTCCTTGGGCTTGGCGATGAACTTGGTGAGCGCGGTGTCGGCGGTGGGCTGGAGGGCGTCGCTGGAGTCCCGGTTGAAGAACTGGGTGATCTCGGCCGCCTCTTCGATGTGCCTGCGCCCCTTGTTCACCAGGGCGGTGCCGGCGTCCTTCGCGTCGGGGTTGCAGGGCAGGACGGTCCCGGAGGAGCCCTTGATGTAGATCTCCTGGGCCTCGGCGGTGGCGAGGTAGCGCATGAGGTCGAAGACCTGCTCGCGGCGTCCCGTGCGGGCGCTGGCGAAGTAGCCGTCGGTGGGGGCCTCTTCGGCGAGCGGGACCTTGGGATCGATGACGGGGAAGCGGAAGAAATCGATGTCGTCCAGGGCGCTCTTGGGCGCGGCGTCGGCGAAGAAGGTGCCGATGAGCATCATGCCGGTGCGGCCGTTGAGCAGGGCGGTGGTGGCGTCCTGGAAGGCCACGGCGGTGCCGTCGGGGTCGAAGTACGGCAGGACCTCCTGCCAGCGGTCGAAGACCTTGCGCACCTCGGGGTCGTCGAAGCGGTGCTTGCCGGCGAGGAGTTGCCGGTGGTAGGCGGCGCCGTTGATGCGGATGTCGAGGTAGTCGAACCAGGCCGAGGCGACCCATGCCGTGCCGCCGCCGGCGCCGAGCCCGATGGGTGCCACGCCCTTGGTCTTGAGCTTGTCGCACAGGTCGAGGAACTCGTCCCAGCCGGTGGGCGCGCTGACGCCCCACTTGGCGAAGTTCGACTTCCGGTAGAACATGCCCCACCAGTAGTAGGTGGTGGGCACGAAGACCTTCTTGCCGGAGCTCGCGGTGCACAGGCGGTTCAGCGCCTTGGTGTACCGCTTGAGGTCGGGCGAGGAGTTCCAGACGTCGTCCAGGTCGAGGAGCAGGTTCTTCCTGGCGTAGGCGTCCGCGACGGAGCCGGGGTACCAGGTGTAGACGTCCGGCGGGTTGGCGGAGGTCAGGTAGGTCGGCAGCTGGGTGCGGAAGGTCTCCGCGGCCACCGTGTTCAGGCTGGCGTGCCCCTGTCCCTTTCTGCCGTAGGCGGCGACGAGGTCCTCCATCGCGGTCTTGGCCTGCGGCGCGGACAGGTTGGACTGGAGGGTCACCGGGCCCTTGGAGGAGGACTTGGCGGAGGAGGTCGAGGTGACGCAGCTGCTGAGCAGTGCCGTCGCCCCGGCGGCCCCGAGGCCGGCGAGGAAGCTTCGGCGGTTGTGCGGGTGGTTCGTCATGGAGGGCTCCCTGCGGCTCCGAGCGGCGGGGACCGGCCCCCCTTACGGCCGGTCCCCGCTCGCGGCGGATCCAGAGTCGCGTGGCGGTCTCGCCACGTCAAGAATAATTACTAATTTATTTTGAACTGGGTCCGGTGGACGTAGCCGTCGACGCCGCGGTACACCGCGTCGACGGCGCCGCCCGGACCCGCGACCGCTCCGAGTGCGCCGTCGAAGGCCGCGCTGGGGAACTCCTGCCGCTTGGTCCAGCCTCGCCATGCGCCGCCGTCGTACCGCTGCTGCCACAGCGTGTAGTCGGCCGCCCGCGCGTAGAGCACCACGGCGTCGCCCACGGCGACGAGCGTGGGGCTGCCGCTCACCGTGCCGCCGAGCGAGGTCCACTCGGACCACTGCCCCGAGGCGTCCCGCGCGATGGTCCACACGTCGTCCGCGGCGGTGCGCACGGCGACGTGGACACGCCCGCCGGCGTCGACGACCGCGGACGGCCTGCCGTACACCGGCCGGTCGCCGGGTGCGCCGAGCGACGACCAGCCGGACGACGGCCCGCGCTGCACGACCCGCCCGTCGGCGCCCCGGGCGGCCAGCGTCCAGTGCGCGGGGTCGGTGAAGGCCACGGTCGGGGCGTCGGTCAACTGCCCGCCCAGGTCCTGCCAGTCGTCCCAGCGCCCCGCGGAGAAGACCCTGCGGTAGGCGTGGCCGTCGGTTCCGCGGACGAAGACGTCGATACGGCCGCCGGCGGAGCCGTAGGCGGCGGGCTGCCCGAGGATCCGCCCGCCGGCCGGGCCGGCGAGATCCGTGGTCCGCGCCGGCTGGGCGCCGCCCGCCGTGTTCTGCCGGAGCGTGCCGCCCGGCCCGCGGAAGAAGGTGGTCAGCGTGTCGCCGTCGCGCACCACGGCCGGGCTCGCCGAGGTCTTCTGCCCGAGGCTCGCGCCCGGCAGCGCGTCCTGCCCGGTGAGCCCGAGGAAGGCGGTGCCGTGGGCGGGGACCTCGACGGTGTACGAACCGGTGTGCGTGCCGCGGTCGGCGCGGGCGCGCAGGTCACGCACCCGCACGGGCCCGCCGAGGGCGACGTCGGCGAAGTGCACGGTGCGCTCGGCCGCCTGACCTGAGCGGTTGAGCAGGACGACCGCACGCCGGCCATGGCCGGAGAGCACCTTGCTGTAGACGTCTCCGACGGCGTCCGTGGCGACGCGCACTCCCTGGATGCCGAGCGGGTCCTGGTCGACCGCGATGATCTCCGGGTTGCGCAGCGTGGAGATCATCGACGGGGAGAGGGTGCGCGGGTCGGAGCCCAGCACGAGCGGGGAGCCCATCTCGGCCCACATCACGAACTGGGTGGTGGACTCCTCCTGCGTCAGCTCCAGGGAGCCGTCGGCCATGCGGCGCATGGGGATGAGGTAGTCCGGGTCGTTGTAGTGGCCCGGTCCCTGCGCCTCGGGGTGCCAGGCGTTGGCGTCCATGTTGCGCAGGATGTCGGGCCACTCCCCCGGGCTCGGGGTGCCCCAGGCGATGTCCGTGCCGGTGCGCCAGGAGTCCGCGATCGTCGGCGCGTACGCGTAGGTGTTGTGCGCGTCCTGCTCGGGCGTGTGCGGCAGGCCCCAGTCGTCGGTGAGCGGATTGCACAGGTTGAGCAGCATCCTGCGGCCGGACTTGGCGACGGCGTCGCTGAACTCCTTGAAGGCGGGCCCCGGATCGAGTCCGGCACCGATGCCGCACAGGAAGTCGACCTTGATCGCGTCGATCTTCCAGTCGGCGAACTGCCGTGCGTCCTCGGCGTAGTGGCCGCGGCTGCCGAGCCCGCAGCTCCTGCCTCCGTCGTAGGTGCCGGCGTCGGTGTAGATACCGGCCCGCAGACCGCGCTGGTGCAGATAGGAGACCAGAGCCGGGATGCCGGACGGGAACCGGTCGGGGTTGGCCACCAACCGCCCCTGCGCGTCGCGGGGGTTGTCGGCCTGCCAGCCGCCGTCGAGCCAGACGATGTCGTAACCGCTGTCGCGCAGACCGCTGCTCACGAGCTTGTCGGCGACCGCGCGCACCTCCTGCTCGGTGGGGGCGCCGAGTCCGTAGTACGTGTTCCAGCCCATGTAGGGCGTGGGGGCGAGACCGCTGTCGTAGTAGGTGGGCGCTCCTTGGTCCACGGCGCCGGCCGCGCCGGCCTCGGGCACCGCGGAGGCGGTCAGTACGACCGCGATCGCGGCGGCGAGCGCGAGGCGCGTGGTACGGGTGCGCCGCGTTGCGCGTCCGGGCAGGGGTGACGTCACGTGCGACTCCTGGGGGTCGGGGAGCAGAAGAGGCCGCCGTGGGCGGAGGAGGGCGGGGCGTCCCGCGGCTGCGGCGGGCGGCGGTGTCACGGCGAAGACTGTGGCCCGCGACCACGCGGCTGTCAATATTAATTACTAATTTAGTAGCAGCCGCTTGAGTGTCTCTGGGCGCCGGGTGGTGCGGTACGGGGACACGGGCAGCGAGAGCGCAGCTCACCGAGATGAGCGGCCCGATCGCCTGGCCCACTATGGGAAGGACGCGTGTGCGCGGCCCGGAGCGGAGGTGTGGTGCGATGTCGAACGGTGCCGTGCTCATGCGCATCGCCGACGACGGGCGGATCGTCGAGTGCTCGGCGCGGGCCGCGGACCTCCTCGGGCGGTCCCGGCAGGAGGCCGAGGGCCGCACGGTGACCGAGGTGCTGGGCGAGGGCGACGGCGCCGCCGTACGCGGCACCCTGCCGGCGGCTCTGGGCGCGCTCTCCGTCCGGCCGGTCCTCTCCGGCGACTCGCTCACCTGGGAGGTGCGCGACGAGCAGGGCGACGGCGGCACCGCCCTGGACCTGGCGATCCTGCGCACGCTCCTCGTGCACGCTCCGGTCGACCTGACCGTCCTGGACGGGGATCTCCGCATCATCCGGTCCCGGTACGACACGCGGGACACACCGCCCGGTGCGGACGGCACCCGAAGAGACTTCCCCGAAGCCTTGGGCCTCGCGGACCCCGGCAACGAGCGGGCGGTGGCGCACCGGGTCCTCGTGACCGGCGAACCGGCGCTGCACCGCGTCGTACGGTCCGCGCCGAGCAATGGCACGGGCCGGCCCGTGTACTACTCGCTGTCCTACATGCGCCTCGAAGGGGCGGACGGCGAGGTGCTGGGCCTGCTCGTCTCGGCGCTCGACGTGACCGAACGCGAACGCGCGCTGCAGCGGCTGCAGATCCTGGAGAAGATCCGGGCCGCCGTGGGCAACGGTCTCCAAGTCATGGGCGTGTGCCGGGAGTTCGCGGAAGCGGTCGCACCGGCGTTCACACGCGTGGTGGTGGTCGAGGTCATCGAGGACGTCATCCGGGGCGAGGAGCCGCCGTTGGCTCCGGTGGACCACGCCGTGCCCTTGCGCCGGGCCGCCTTCAAGGGGCTGGTGTCGGCTCACGCCGTAGGCGACGTGCGCCGGCTCCCGGAGGGCACGCCCTTCTCCCGCGTCCTGGTCGACCTGCGCCCCAGGCTCGTGACGGTGACGAGCGACAGCCCCTGGCTGGCGGCGGACCCGGCGCGGGCGAACGCGATCGCCCGGTCGGACGTGCACTCCCTGATCGTCGCACCGCTCGCCGTGCGCGGCCAGGCGCTGGGCGTGGTCAGCTTCTACCGCCACCAGGACGAGGAGCCCTTCGACGAGGCGGACATCGCGCTCACCTCGGACCTCTGCGCACACGCGGCCCTGTGCATCGACAACGCCCGCCGGTTCACCCGGGAGCGGACCATCGCCGCGACCGTGAAGCGCAGGCTCCTGCCGCAGCGGGCGTCGGCTCCGTCCACGGTGGACGTCGCCCCGATGCACATCCCGGGGCCGGGCGGCGGAGGCGCATGGTTCGACGTGATCGAACTGGCCGGGGGCCGCACCGCGCTGGTCCTCGGGGACGTGCGCGGCCGGGGCATCGCCACCGCGACCACGATGGGGCAGCTCAGGACCGTCATCCACGCACTGGCCGCGCTGGACCTGGAGCCGGACGAGCTGATGGCGCGGCTCAGCGACACCGCCGCGCAGCTGGCCGCCGAACGCGCGGCGCTCCCCGCCGGAGACCCCCTGCACGATGTGCCGCTGACGGCCGGCTGCTCGATCGTGGTCTACGACTCGGTCGACCACACCTGCACCGTCGTCCGCGCGGGCCTGTCCGAGCCGTACCTGGTCCGCCCCGGTGGCGGCGTGGAGACCGTGGCCGCGCCGGGGGGCCCGGTACTGGCCGGCGGCGACCGCGCCCCGTTCCCCGCGACCGAGGTCCCGCTGCCGGCCGGCGGCATCCTCGCCCTCGGCAACGAGGACCTGCTGCGGAGCGAACCGCGCATGCGTGCCGTGCTGCGCCAGGGCGCCGAACTGCCGCTCGGCGAACTGAGCGACGCGCTCGCCTACGTGCTGCGGGACCAGGAGAGCGAGAAACTGATGCTCCTGGCCCGCGCCCGAGGGCTGCCCGCCGACCAGGTGCTGACGGTGCCGCTGCCCGAGGACTTCGCGGCCGTCGCGGAGGCCAGGGCGGCGGCGCGCAGACAGCTCGGCACCTGGGGCATCGATCCTGACCATGCGTTCACCACGGAGCTCGTCCTCAGCGAGCTGGTCACCAACGCGCTGCGCCACGGCGCTCCGCCGTACCGGTTGCGGCTCATCCTCGACGAGCGTCTGACCTGCGAGGTCCGTGACGCCGGTGACAGCGCCCCGCATCTGAAGCACGCCCGCACGGTCGACGAGGGCGGTCGCGGACTCTTCATCGTCGCGAGCGTCGCGGACGGGTGGGGCATCCGGTACCACGCGCAGGGCAAGACGGTCTGGGCCCAGCAGAGGACCGCTCCGCCGAGGCAGCCGCAGACGCCGTTCGCGGTCGGGCACAGCTGACCCGAGCGCGGCTCCCGACAACAACGCGTCAGCCACGGCCAGGACTTCCGGTACCGGTCGCGTCCGCAACGGCTGTCCCGGTGCCGCGGCGTGCAGCGATGCCGGGAACGCAGGCCCAGCCGAGTCCCGCTCACTCGGTCACCGGTCTTTGCGCGTTCGCCAAAGCCGTGCTTCGCCGGTGGCGGGCCGGGAACGACGAAGCGGTTCGGCTGTCCGCCGCCGTCCCCGGGGTTGACAGGAGGCTGCGCGCACCACAGCCTATGGCAACGTTGTCATTACCGGTTGCGGCAGCGGGCGTGCCGAGCCGGTCCGGCTTGGGCTGCCGTTTTCTGATGGGACATCACCTCATGACAGATCAGTCGGGTCCGTCGCGCCATCCGTCGAGACGGACCGTCGTCACCACGGGTACCACTCTGCTGGCCGCCTTCGGCGCCGGTTCCCTGCTCCCGGGCACGACCGCCGCTGCCGCTCCCGTCGGCGCGCCGCTCAACACCGCGGCCGAACCGGTGGAGTTGGCTCTGTACCGGCCCGTTTCCGTCTCGTCCACGGCCTACGCCGCGACCCCCGGCTCCTTCACGGTGGACCGCCTGGCCTCCCCCGGCGTCCGGGGCAGCGGCTGGCGCGCCGAGGACGGTGACCCGCAGTGGATAGCCGTCGACCTCCAGTCGGTCTGCGACGTCACCCGGGTGCGTCTCGTCTTCGAGGCGGACGCCTCGGACCCGGTGTACACGCCGCCCACCGCGGGCAACGTGCACAGCGGCACCACGGGCCAGGAGATCCAGTCGAGTTACTCGCTGGTGTTCGTGGTCGAGACGTCCCCGGACGGCGACACCTGGACGAGCGTGTACCGCACCACGGCGGGCACGGGCGGCGCCGTGGACATACAGCTTCCCCGCCCCGTGCCGGCCCGCTGGGTGCGCATGACCTCCCAGAAGCGCTCCAGCCCGCTCCCCCTGGGCCTCAACGGCTTCGAGGTCTACGGCACCGCCGGGGAGCACCGCCCCTCGGCGACCGGCTGGACCGACTGGGGCGACCGGCACGGCGAGGCGCCGAGGCTGACGGTCGCCGACGACGGGACCGTGCCCGTGGAGTCGGGCTGGCGGCTCACCATGGACGACTGGGCCGGCGCGGACGGCGCCGGGCTGTCGCGGACGTCCGTCGACACCAGCACCTGGCTGCCCGCGACCGTCCCCGGCACCGTACTGGGCTCACTCGTGGAGCAGGGGAAGCTGCCCGACCCGGTGGCGGGCCTGAACAACCTGCGCATACCGGAGGCGCTGTCGCGCCACTCCTGGTGGTACAAGCGGGACTTCACGCTGCCGCACGGCCTCGCCACCGGCGCCGGCCGGCACCTCTGGCTGGAGTTCGACGGCGTCAACCACAAGGCCGATGTGTGGCTCAACGGCGAACGGGTGGGTGACCTGACGTACCCCTTCGCCCGTGCCGCCTTCGACGTCACCCGGCAGCTCACGGAGAGCGGCGAGAACGCGCTCGCCGTGAAGATCACTCCGATGCCGGTTCCGGGCAGCCCCGGGGACAAGGGCCCACTGGGCGAGTCCTGGGTGGACGCGGGCGCCCAGCAGATGAACCTCAACTCCCCCACCTACCTCGCGTCGTCGGGCTGGGACTGGATGCCGGCGGTACGCGACCGCGCGGCGGGCATCTGGAACCACGTGCGCCTCCGCCCGACCGGGCATGTCGTCATCGGCGACCCGCGCGTGGACACCGTGCTGCCCGCGCTGCCGGACGTCTCGGTGGCCGAGCTGACGATCGTCGTCCCGGTACGCAACGCCGACACCGTCGAGCACCGGGCGACGGTCACCGCCGCCTTCGACGGGGTACGGGTGTCGAAGACCGTCACCGTGGGCGCCGGCGCGAGCCTCGACGTCGTCTTCTCCCCCGACGCCTTCGGGCAGTTGAAGCTGCGGAACCCCCGCCTGTGGTGGCCGAACGGTCTCGGCGAGGCCACGCTGCACGATCTCACGCTCACGGCGTCGGTGAACGGCCAGGAGAGCGACCGGCGCACCACCCGCTTCGGCATACGGCAGTTCGGCTACGAGTACGACGTACCGCTGCCGTTCACCGCCTCCGGCGACGCCTACACCCAGACGGTGACCTTCGACCGGCAGCAGGCCCGGCACGTGCGCATCAGATGCCTGACCCGGGCCACCTCCTGGGGCAGCTCCCTGTGGACCCTCTCGGTCCGGGACAGCACCCGGCCCGGCACCGACCTCGCCCTGCACGCCCACGCCGAGGCCTCGAGCACCGACGAGGACGACCACGGCGCGGGCAACGCCACCGACGGCGACGCCGGCACCCGCTGGTCCTCCGCCTACGAGGACGACCAGTGGATCAGCGTCGACCTCGGCTCGCCCCAGTCCTTCGACCAGGTCGACCTCACCTGGGAACAGGCCTATGCCAGGACCTTCGTGGTGCAGGTCTCCCCGAACGGCTCGGACTGGACCGATGTGAAGCCGGTGGACAACAGGGCTGTCCCGCTGCCGTTCAACAACGGCAACGCCAGCCTGCAGATCGAGGACTTCGCCCGGCGGACCGGACGCTATGTGCGCCTCGACTGCGGCCTCAGGAACACCAGTTGGGGCAACTCCCTGTGGTCGCTCGGTGTCGTGGACCGCAGCGACCCGGGCACCGACCTCGCCCTGCACCAGAAGGCCACCGCCTCCACCGAGGACCCCGACCATCCCGCGTCGCACGCCACCGACGGAGACCCGGACACCCGCTGGTCCTCCGCGTACGAGGACCATCAGTGGATCCAGGTGGACCTGGGCTCCACGCGGACGTTCGACCGCGTCGCCGTAGTCTGGGAGACCGCCTACCCGAAGTCGTACACGATCCAGGTGTCCGACGACGGCGAGCGGTGGACCGACGTCAAGAGCGTGTCGAACACGCCCGACCCGCTGAAGATCAGCGTCAACGGCGTCCGCGTGCTGGCACGCGGCGGCAACTGGGGCTGGGACGAGCTGCTGCGCCGGATGCCGGCGGAGCGCATGGACGCCGCGGTGCTCATGCACCGGGACATGAACTTCACGATGATCCGCAACTGGGTCGGCACGAGCGACCGGGAGGAGTTCTTCGCCGCCTGTGACCGGTACGGCATCCTGGTGTGGAACGACTTCCCCAACGCGTGGGGCATGGACCCGCCGGATCACGACGCGTTCAACGCGCTCGCCCGTGACACCGTGCTGCGCTACCGCATCCACCCCTGCGTGGTGGTGTGGTGCGGCGCGAACGAGGGCAACCCTCCGGCCGCCGTCGACAAGGGCATGCGCGAGGCGGTGGAGCAGCAGGTGCCCGGCGTGCTCTACCAGAACAACTCGGCGGGCGGCATCGTCACGGGCGGCGGCCCCTACGGCTGGGTGGAGCCGGAGAGGTACTTCGACCCGATGACCTACGGCAGCCGTGACTTCGGCTTCCACACCGAGATCGGCATGCCCGTCGTCTCCACCGCCGCGAGCACCCGCAGCATGACGGGCGACGAGCCGGAGTGGCCCGTACGCGGCGCCTGGTACTACCACAACTGGAGTGAGCACGGCAATCAGGCGCCGCAGAACTACAAGGCGGCCATCGAGGCCCGCCTCGGTGAGGCCGGTGACCTGGACGACTTCGCCCGCAAGGCACAGTTCGTCAACTACGAGAACGCCCGCGCCATGTTCGAGGCCTGGAACGCCCACCTGTGGGACAACGCGTCGGGCCTGATGCTGTGGATGTCCCACCCGGCCTGGCACAGCACGGTCTGGCAGACGTACGACTACGACTTCGACGTCAACGGCATGTACTTCGGGGCGCGTTCGGGCTGCGAGCCGCTGCACGTCCAGGCCGATCCGGTGAAGTGGCAGGTGACAGCGGTGAACCACACCTCCACCGACCTGCGCGGCGCCAGGGTCACCGCCCGGCTCCACGACCTTTCCGGCCGGCTGCTCGGCACGGACATGACGGCACGGGTGGACGTAGCGCGGGCGTCCACCACCGAGGCGTTCACCGCACCGTGGACGGACGGCCTCCCGGACCTGCACCTGCTGCGGCTGACCCTGGAGGACTCCGCAGGCAGGGAACTGTCACGGAACACCTACTGGCGCTACCGCGAAGCCGCCGCGCTGCGCGGCCTGAACAAGGTGAAGCAGGTGAGGCTGACGGGCGCGATCACCCACACCTCGCGCACCCGTGACCGCCGGGAGCTGACGGCCGTGATCCGCAACCAGGGTTCGGCGGTGGCCGCCATGGTACGGCTGTCGCTCCTGGACGGCCCGCAGGGTCACCGTGTGCTGCCGACGCTGTACAGCGACAACTACCTGTGGCTGCTGCCTGGTGAGTCCCGGACGGTGCGGCTGTCCTGGCCGTCGGCGGCCTGCCCGTCACGGCACCCGGTGCTGACGGCGGAGGCGTACAACAGCCCGGTGGTCACGCTGCACGGCTGAGACCCATCGCCGCTGCGGTCCCGCCGCACGGGCGGGACCGCAGCGCGTCACGGACGTGCTCGGCCGCGGGAGGAGGTGCGGGCCCACAGCAGGAACGCGAGCGCGGTGACGCCGAGTCCGGTCACGCAGACGCCGCCCCAGCCGGCCTGCGCCCACACCAAGGACGCCACGGCCGAGCCGAGTGCGCCACCCGCGAAGTAGAACGTCATGTAGACGCTGTTGACCCGGTTGCGGACGGCCGCGTCGGCGTCGTGGACGACGCGCTGGTTGAGCACGTGCAGCCCCTGCACACCGACGTCCAGGATCAGCACACCCGCGATCATGCCGCCCAGAGTGTCCCCCGCTGTCAGCAGCACGAAGTAGGCGACGGCGATGAGGGCGAGGGCGACGGCCGTGGGCAGGGGGTGGGTGTGCCGCCTGACACGGCCGGCGAGGTTGGCGGCCATCGCGCCGGCGGCGCCCAGCAGGCCGAACAGGCCGATGACGGCGGGCGAGTAGGCGAACGGGGCCCCGCTCAGCCGGAGCGCGGCGGTCGACCAGAAGACGCTGAACGCGGCGAACCCGAGGGCGCCGTAGACGGAACGGACGCGGACCGCTGCGTCGCGCCGGTAGATGCGGACGGTGGAGCGCAGCACCTCGCCGTAGCCGAGGCGACGCACGGGCAGGGCGTCAGCGACATGCAGGGCGCGGCGCAGGACCAGGTTGACGAGGATCATCAGCGCCGCGGCGCCGAGGAACAGCGGGCGCCAGCCGACGAGTTCGGTCACCGCACCGGCGACGGTCCGCGCGAGCAGCATGCCGGTGAGCAGGCCGCTGATGACGGTCGCCACGGTGCGCCCGCGCTGGGCGTCGTCGGCGAGCTGGGCCGCGGCGGCCACGAGCACCTGGGCCGCCACGTTCGCGAGGCCGAGCACGCCGAAGGCGACCAGGGCGACCGGCAGTCCGGCGGCGAGGCCCACCACGGCCAGCGCGGCGGCGTCGAGCAGCAGCAGAACGGTCAGCAGGGACCGGCACGTGACGATGTCCGCCAGCGGCAGCACGAACACCAGGCCCAGGGCGAAACCGAGTTGGGTGACGGTGACGACGGCACCGGCGGCGCCCGTGGAGGTGTCCGTCGAGCGCGCGATCACACCGAGGAGTGGCTGTGCGTAGTACACGTTGGCGGCGATCGCGCCGGTGACCGCCGCCAGCAGCAGGGTCAGGGTGCGGGACATTCCCCGGCCGGCGGGAGCCGCCGCGGTGACGGTCCCTGGTGCGGTGGTCTGGGACATGGAGGATCTCCTGCTCGGTGGTCGGCTTCAGCAGAGAGCGGTGTCCACGTTCCGGCAGCAGTGTGGAGACGTCCAAGACCTCTTTCGTCGCAGCTGATGCTCGATGGGCATGGGCCGGCTGATGCCCGACGGGTATCACAGACGCCGCAAGAGGTCTTGGACGGAGGTCCGTCACCGGGCGCAGGCTGGTCAGCGAAGTCACCGGCCCACACGGACAGGAGCCACCCCCATGAAGATCTTCCTCACCGGCGGATCCGGATACATCGGCAAGGCCACGATCAGCGCGCTGGTCCGGCACGGACACAGCGTCGAGGCGCTGGCCCGCAACGACCGCGCCGCCGAGACGGTCGGCGCCCTCGGGGCGAAGCCCGTGCGCGGGGGTCTGGGAGACCTCGGCGTACTGAACGCCGCGGCGGCCCGCGCCGAGGCGGTCGTCCACCTGGCGCAGGCCGGGACCGGCGACGAGGACCTCGCGGCCGCCACCGCGATGCAGGACGGCATCGGCGCCGGCACCTACGTGCACACCGGCGGCACCTGGGTCTACGGCGACACCGGCGGGCTCGTGGACGAGACGGCTCCCTGGAACCCGCCGGCCCTGGTCGCCTGGCGCAGGCCCGTCGAGGACGCCGTCCTGCAGCGTGCGCAGCAGGGTGGCCGCCCCGTGGTGGTGCAGCCCGGCCTGCTGTACGGCGGCGAGAACCGCCTGATCGACGCGTTCTACACCTCTCCGGGCGAGGCAGCGGGCGCCGTCCCCTGCATCGGCGACGGCGCGAACCGCTGGGCGCTGGTGCACATCGACGACATCGCGGAGCTGTACGTGGCCGCGCTCAGGGCGAAGCCCGGGTCGGTGTACGTCGGCGTGGGCGGCGTGAACCCCACCGCCAAGGAGTGCGCGCTGGCCGTCGCCCGGTCCGCCGGCCTCGACGGCAAGGTCGCCTCCCTCACGCTGGAGCAGGCCCGCGAGCAGATGGGCCCGATCGCGGACGCCTTCGCCCTCGACCAGCAGTTCACCCCCGCGCGCGCGAAGGCGGAGCTGGGATGGACCCCGGTGCACACCGACCCGCTGGCCGTGCTCGCCGCCGGCGAGTGAGCCGGGCCGGGAAGGGGCGGGCGCCGTCTGCGACGGTCTCCCGCCCCCGGGGCAGTACATTCGGGATCACATGCCTCGGTCGTCCCCCGAGGCCGATCGAGGCGGTGGCATCCAGGACGGTCCCGTGACCAGGCGGTCGTCCGAAGGAGAAAGTGAGCGGTGAGCCCGGGTGGATCTCGACCTGCGCAAGCTCCGGTATTTCGTGGCGGTGGCCGAGGAACTCAACTTCGGGCGCGCGGCCGAGCGGCTGCACATCGCCCAGCCCGTCCTGTCCCGGCAGATCCGAAGCCTCGAGGATGATCTCGGCGCGGAGGTCTTCGACCGGGACCGGCGCGGCACGCTGCTCACACCGGCCGGGCAGCAGTTGCTGGAGGACGCCGTCCCGCTGCTCGCCTCCGCCCAGGCACTGATCCGGCGCGTGAAGGCGGCGGCGCAGGACACCCCCACGCTGACCATCGGCTTCATGCCCGGCATCACGGTCACCCCCGCCACGGCGGCCTTCACTACGCGTCACCCCGGCGTCAACGTGCGCCTGCTGCGCACCAGTTGGGAGGACCAGGTCGAGGTGCTCCGCGACGGCCGCGCGGACATCGGCGTCGTACGACTTCCCATCGACCAGCACGGCCTTCAGGTGCGGCCGCTCTTCAACGAGCCGCGGGTCGTCATTCTGCCGGCGGGGCACCGCCTGGCGGACAGGACGTCGGTGACCGTGACGGACCTCGCTTCCGAGCATCTGCTCCAGGACCCGGACGCCGTTCCCGAGTGGCGTGACGTGGCACTGGAGCTGCGCGGCAAGGGGCGCCCCGAGGTGCCTCCCATCCACCAGGTGGAGGAGAAGCTGGAACTGGTGGCCTCGGGCGCCGGCATCTGCGTGCTGCCGCTCTCCACCGCCACCTTCTACACCCGTCCGGACGTCGTTCCACTGCCCGTGGAGGGGATCGGCCCCAACGAGGTCGCCCTGGCGTGGGTGGCGACCCGCCGCTCCGCCCTCATCCACGACTTCGCCGAGGCGGCGACGGAGACCCTGGGCCGGCCCCGGACCGACGAAGGCACTCCTGGACAGTGAAGTGTGTCCGAACCTGCTCCGCTGATCCTGATGGCCCACAACAGCCGTCGGCCTGAGCACGCAGCTCGCGAACGGCGCGAGGCCGCGTGGTCTTCTGACCTCAGCGAGCGCGATCCGAGTGCTGCGGGTCAGGGCTGTTCGCCCACGAGAGCGATGGCGCGCGTCTCGGGAACTCCCAGCATCAGCAGGGTCGTGATCGTCGCGGCCCGGGCGCCGAGGGTCCCGTTCGACAGGTCGCTGCCCGCGATGGCGAACACGACGCCGTAGGCAACCTGACTCAGAATGCCCGAGGGCAGGTGCTGTGCGAACACGTCGCTGTCCTGGCCCCTTTTCACGAGGTCGGCGAGGAGCTCGTCGAGTGGCCCGAGCAGCCCGTGGATCGCCTCGCCGTACTCGCCACGGCGCAGCGCCAGCAGCACCCGGTACCGGTGCGCCACCGGCCAGATGCGGGCGATGAATGCGGCCCACGCCGCGTCCGCTTCCGCGCCGGAGGCGTTGACTTCGGTGAGCACGGCCGCCATCTCGGTGACGGCACGTTCCGTGAGTGTCCGGATCAGGTCGAGGCGCGAGGGGAAGTGGCCATAGACCGTGCGACGGACGACGCCGGCAGCGGAGGCGATCTCGCCCATTCCGGCGTCGGGGTTCTCTCCCAGGACATCGAGGGCGACGTCGAGGATGCGATCGCGTGTCTCGTTCATCGAGCGCACACGGGAGGACTCGGTGGGCACGACACCACTATTGCACACCGCTGTGCAGCGAGATAGATTGCACACTGGTGTGCAATGCACACCAGTGTGCAACGGAGAGTTGCGCTGTGCTTCGAGGCTCAGGAGAAGAGAAGGCAATGACCGCACCGACGTCGCCGGCCTCGGCCCTCGTCCGCCCGTTCACCGTCTCGGTCCCGGATGCGGAGATCGACGACCTGAAGCATCGACTGGCCAGAACCCGATGGCCGGACCCGGAAACGGTGGGCGACTGGTCGCAAGGGGTTCGCGTAGAGAACGCCAGGTCGCTGGTCGACTACTGGCAGCGCGGCTACGACTGGCGGCGCTTCGAGTCCGAGCTCAATCGCTTCCCCCAGTTCCTGACCGAGATCGACGGGCTGGACATCCACTTCATCCACGTCAGGTCCAAGAATCCCGGCGCGATGCCGCTGATACTCACGCACGGATGGCCGGGCTCGATCGTCGAGTTCCTGAAGCTGATCGGCCCGCTGACCGATCCGGTTCCGTTCGGAGGAGACGCCGCCGACTCGTTCGACGTCGTCGTCCCGTCGCTCCCCGGGTTCGGGTTCTCCCAGAAGCCCACGGAGACCGGGTGGACCGTATCGCGCATCGCAAGCGCGTGGGCGGAGCTGATGAAGCGTCTCGGTTACACGAGATGGGCCGCGCAAGGCGGTGATTGGGGGGCCGTCGTCACCACCGCCCTCGGGGCCATGCAACCCGAGGGACTTCTCGGAATTCATCTGAACACCCAGTACGCCTTTCCCGCGCAGATACCCGGCACCTTGTCGCCCGAACAGCGCTACGCCGTGGAGACCCTCGCCCTCTACACCGGCGAACTCGGCGGGTCGAACCACCTTCAGGGCACGAAGCCGGAGACCGTCGGATTCGCCCTGGCGGACTCACCCGCTGGTCAGGCAGCCTGGATCTACGAGAAGTTCCAGTCCAAGACCGACAACCACGGGCTCGCCGAGGAGGCCCTCGGCATCGACGACATGCTCGACGCTATCTCCCTCTACTGGTTCACCAACAGCGCAGCGTCGTCCGGCCGCATCTACTGGGAGAACAAGTCGCGCACGTTCGCCGGCCCGAAGCTGACGCTTCCGGTCGCCGTGACCGTCTTCCCGAGGGACATCCCACGCCTGCCACGAAGCTGGATCGAAGACACCTACAGCAATCTGATCCACTACGGCGAGGCCCCCAAGGGCGGGCACTTCGCGGCCTTGGAACAGCCCGAGATCCTGGTCAGCGAAATCCGCACCGGCCTGCGCACCCTTCGCTCCTGACGCCACCGCGCGACTCTTCATCTGCCGGCCCAGGCCCCGGACCCGCGCAGCGCTGGTCAGCCCGGGAAGGCCCCGCGCCTTGCCGCGCCCCTCGCCCACGTCATCAGCGCCGTTCTCGGCCAGTTCGCCGTGGACGCCTAAACTACGGGAACCGGAAGAGTTCGTACTCGTCGATCACGTGGAATCCCATGCGCCGGTACACCCCGGCGCCCAGGCTGCTGGCTTGCAGGGTGCCCGTGCGCAGACCGCGCTCCCGTCCGGCGTGCAGGGCCGCGGACGTGAGGGCGGACCCTACGCCCCGGCGGCGGTGGGCTTCGGCGGTGGTGACCACGTAGATGCCTGCGACGTCGTGCGCCGCGAACATGAGGGCGGTCCCCACGGGCCGATCCTCGAGGTATCCGGTGAGACGGACGGCATCCGGAGCGTCGGGCCGTGTGGTCGCACTCGACAAGGCCGCCCAGCAGCTGCGGAGCGAAGCCGAACGAGGGGCTGTAGAGGCGGACCCACTCCGTGAGTGCGTCCATGCTGTCGACGGCCCTGATCCGCAGGGCAGGAGGGCCGCTGATGTCGGGGAGCCAGCCGGTGTCGACGGCCGTGATCGGCATCGAGCCGGTCCGGGTTGCGCCGTGCTCGACAAGCCTGTCCCGGACCTCGGGGGCACTGTCCGGGCCCACCCACCACATCCATGGCACTCCGGCCAGGGCGTGGACGGCGTGCTCGACACATGTGTCGGTCCGGTCGCTGTCGCGCAGGCGCAGGACTCCGTTGAGGGAGGGGTGGGGCAGCCCGCTGCGGTAGTAGGTCAGGCAGTCGTCCTGCCGGTCCTGGGCGCCCCAGCCGAGCCAGGAGTCCCGGCAGTTGGCCGGCAGCGAGTGGAAGGAGGGCGTGGCATCTCGCATCTGGAGATCCGCCCGGCCTCCGACGCACACCCGCTCGGCGGTGGACAGCGCGCCGAACTCCTGGCGTGGATACGCTTCGCCGACCGCAGACCGCTGGACGCCCGGACACTGGTCGTCATCGCCGACGCCCTGCCGCCCGCGCTGTTCGCCCTGTGGACTGTGCCGAGGCCGGTACCGACCGCCGAGCTGACCGTGCACTTCACCGACGCCCTGGACGGCCGCCCCGCGCAGGACTGGGCGCTGGTCCGTATCCGCACCGAGCATGCCGGCAGCGGCTGGGCCATCGAGAACAGCGCCATCTGGGCCACCGACGGCCGACTGCTCGCCCTCGCCCGCCAAGCACGCACCGTACGCGAGCAGTTCGGAGCCCCACGCGCGGGCTGAACTCGCCCGCTCTCGGCCCTGGTTGACGGCCACGTCAGCGTGGCGGTCGCTCGCGCCGCCGCAGGGTGCTGGTGCCTCCGGGCATGTCTCGCTCACCGCCCGCAGGCCGCGGCCATAGATGCCGGGGGCGCAGGGGCAGAACCCGTTCCCGCTGCTCACGGCTCGACGCGCTGCGTGGGAAGAGCCGCGCGATACTGAAGGAGGTCGGCCCGGCCGTCGGCTTAAGCCTGCCCACACCGAGCGGGGTGGCCGCCTGATCCGGCGGGGTGGTGGTGATGGACGCAGAGGGCGAGGTCCCCGTCGACGGGGCAGCGGACTGGGGTGATCCGTACCAGCGGATGTCGGAGGCGTTCCCCGCACTGGCGGAGGAGCAGGTGGGTCGTGCCTCGCGCATCGGACACGTCGAGTACGTCCGGGCCGGTACGGTGCTGTTCCGGCGCGGAGACCGCGGCGTGGACTTCTTCATCGTCCTGGACGGCAGCATCGAGATCTTCCAGGACTCCCTCGACGGCGTGCCGCAACTGCTCACCGTGCACGGCCGATACCACTTCACCGGTGAACTGGCCCTCTTCAACGACCAGAAACTGCTGGTGACGGGCCGGATGGGTGAGGACGGGCGGGTGCTGAGACTGCGCCTGCCGCAGCTGCGCCGGCTGCTGTCGGCGGAACCGGACATCGCCGACGTCGTGCTGCGCGCCTTCATCCTGCGCCGCCTCGGCTTCATCCAGCACGGTCAGGCCACCGTGGTGGTCGCCGGGCCGCCGACGACCGCGGACACACTGCGGGTGCTGCGCTTCCTCAGACGCAACGGCTATCCGGTCACCGGAGTGGATCCCACCTCGGGGGCCGGGGCTCGGCAGCTGCTGGCTCACTACGGCCTCGAGGGGCGCAGGGACTGGCCTGTGGTCGTCTACGGACCTGGGCGTGTGCTGGACAACCCCGGCAACCAGGAGCTGGCCCGCAGCCTGGGCATCTGCGCGGACCTGGAGCCGGGCACGGTGTTCGACGTGGCCGTGATCGGCGCCGGTCCGGCCGGGCTCGGTGCCGCCGTCTACGCCGCTTCGGAAGGGCTGCGCACGGTCGTGCTGGAGTCCGAGGCGCCAGGGGGCCAGGCCAGTACCTCTTCCATGATCGAGAACTACCTTGGCTTTCCCACCGGGGTGACCGGCCAGGCACTGGCCGCACGGGCACAGGTCCAGGCTCAGAAGTTCGGTGCGCGCATCGCCCTGCCGCGCACGGTGACGAGCCTGGACTGCAGCCGCCGGCCCTACGCGCTGCGCCTGGACGACGGGGAGCAGGTACTCACCCGGTGTGTGGTGGTGGCGACCGGCGCTCACTACCGTCGTCTGGACGTGGACGATCTGGGACGGTTCGAGGGCAACGGCATCCACTACGCGGCCACCGCCGTGGAGGCCGGACTGTGCGCCGGTGAGGAGGTGGTGGTGGTCGGCGGCGCCAACTCGGCGGGTCAAGCGGCGGTCTTCCTCTCCCAACACGCTCGCCGCGTCCACATGCTGGTCCGCGGCACGGGACTTTCCGACAGCATGTCCCGCTACCTCGAGGACCGCATCGAGGCGTCCACCCGTATCGCCCTGCACCTGCAGAGCGAACTCACCGCCCTCCGCGGTGAGCGGCACCTCACCCACGTCCAGTGGGCCGACCGCCGCACCGGCGCCGTCGAGACACATCCCGTGGCCAATGTGTTCCTGATGCTCGGCGCCACCCCGAACACCGGCTGGCTGTGCGACTGCGTCGAGACCGACCACCGCGGCTTCGTCCGCGTCGGCATGGAGGTCACCGATCGAAGCCACTACCCCGACGCCGGGCCACCGGGCGGACTGGAGACCAGCCTGCCCGGCGTCTTCGCCGTCGGTGACGTACGTGCCGGTTCGGTCAAGCGCGTCGCGTCCGCGGTCGGCGAGGGCTCCGGAGTCGTCTCCGCCGTTCACCGAGCCCTGGCCGCCGACAGCACCTGATTCGCCCACCGTCACCGGCGCGGGCGCGTCCACCTCTCCGCATGGCCGGCTCGGCTGCGGCGGCTGGCGGCTGGCGGCTGGCGGCTGGCGGCTGGCGGCTGGCGGCTGGCGGCGACAGGCTGGACAGGACGCCGCTCATAGCCCTGACTAAACTCGTCACACCTGGGAGGAACGCCACGAAACGCCGCCGAGAACCCGGAAGCGGTGCGATCGGAATGATGCTGGCGATCATGTTTGCGGTGCTTGCCGCCGGCAGCAACGCCTGGGGGACGGTGCTCCAACGGCGTGCGGCCACCGCGGCGCCCGAATCCCGTTCCCCTCTGGGCCTGGTCGGGAACCTTCTGCGCAATCCTGTCTGGCTCGGCGGAATCCTCGGAGTGATCTGTTCCGCGCTGTTCCAGGCCCTGGCTCTGAACGCGGGAACCCTGGCGGCCGTACAGCCGGTCTTCATCCTCGAACTGCCGCTCGCGCTCTTGTTCGGCAGCATGGTGTTCCGGGTCCAAGTGTCCCGGAGGGCATGGTTCGCCGTGGTCTGCATCTTCGCCGGGCTCGCCGTCAGCCTCTTCTCGGCCGCCCCCTCCGGCGGACGCGCGCAGGTGCCCGCGGTGTGGTGGATACCGACGATCACGGTCATCTGCGGAGTCGAGGCCGCTCTCGTCCTCGTGGGGCTCAGGCGCCCGCACGGCCTCGCGCGGGCGGCCAGTCTGGCCGCGGGGGCGGCCATCGGCAACGCGCTCACGGCGGCCCTGGTGAAGTCCGCGATGGAGATACTGTCCCGGCAGGGAGCCGTCGGATTCTTCCTCGCCTGGCAGACCTACGGCTTCGCGGTGGTCGGCTCGCTCTCCATCATCCTGCTGGGGTACGCCATGCAGGGAGGCCCGCTCATCGCCTCCCAGCCCGCACTCACGTTGGGTGACGCCACGGTCAGCTTCTGCCTCGGTGTCACCCTCTTCGCGGAGTCACCACGGCACGGCATGTGGGTGGCGCCGGCACTGCTCGGGATCGCGGTGCTCTCCTACGGCGTTTTCACGCTCTCCCGTACTCGGTGCCTGGCGAAATGCGTCAACCACGAGGACACGGAAGACCAGAGGCCGGAGCGCCGACCGGCGACGACCATGTGACGCCGGGGCGCCGCTGAAGGAAACGATCGCGCCCACACCCGCGGTCAGGGCACTACGCCGGTGCTGTGGCTGCTCCGCAGGACACGCCGCACCAGAGGCGACTCCCGGCCTTCAGCCCGCGGTACGACGACTACGCCACCATCGGACATGAAGGCCCCGCAATGGACACCCGTGCGCTGCGATCGAGGGCTTCACATGGGCCGAGGACCATGGCGGCGGCTTTCGCCTCCGCCGTCGAGCCGTTCGGCGAGGAGCATCGCCGCGTCGTCCGCCAGGTAGCCGTGTGTGTGACGGATCAGTTCCTGGTACAACTGTTCCAGGAAGTCGGACGGAGTGGACGGGCGCACCGACTCGGTGGTCTCGGTCAGCGGAAAGAAGTCGCCGTCGGGGCTGCGGGCCTCGATCACGCCGTCCGTGTGCAGCAGGAGACGGTCACCGGGTGCGAACGGGTAGCTCTCCGTTCTGGCAGGCGAGTCGGTGATGAACTCTTCCAGGCCCAGGGGCGGCAGCGGGGAGGCGGAAGTGAGGGCCTCCACCTTGTCCTGGCGGCGCACCAGCGGGGGCGGATGGCCGCGATTGACCACATGGACGACGAAGGCGTCCGAGACCTGAACCACGAGAGCGGTCACGAAGTCCTCCGTGTGCTGGTCTTCCCCGTCCTGATCGACACCGCCGGTCGTCGTCCGCTCGCGTTCCAGCGCTGCCGCGCAGTGACGCACCACCTCCACCAGGTCCTCGTCGTAGTGCGCGGCCTCCCGGAACGCGCCCAGCACGGCCGCGGCCAGGCGCACGGCGGGCAGCCCCTTGCCCCGGACATCTCCGACGATCATCCGGACCCCGTACCGGGTGTGCACCGCCTCGTACAGATCACCACCGATCTGCGCGCCCGTCTCCGCCGCGACGTACATGCTGGCCATCTGCACGGGGCCCAGCCGTGGCGGCACGGGGCGCAACAGAACCCGTTGTGCGGCCTCGGCGACCCGGCGAACCTGGTTCAGCTCACTCTCCCTGCGCGCGCGCACGGCATTACTCATGGTGACGCTCGCTGCCGACACCACGAACAGGGAGATGAGATTGCTGGAGACCTGGCCACCCCAGCTGTCGTGGAGGGTTGCCGTGACGACGGTGACGGTCAACGCTCCGGCAGCTGCTGAAAGGGTGCCTCGGGGACCCATCGTCAACGAAGCCAACGCCGGCATGGCGGCGAGGAGAGGGCCGGTGATCAACGCGTGCGCAGGGGAAAGCTCGATCCCCAGCGCGAGCAGTATGACCACGAATGGCACACACTGCGCGACTCTGAAGAGAACCCGGCTATGACCACCCGCCGCCGATGGGCCGGATGGGCGGATGAGCGACCGCATGGCTACAGCCTGCCTCCATGACGTCGGGTGTTCCACCCGGCGGACTCTGAGCGCTCGCCGAGCCGCCGGAGCGGTCCGGACACGAGTCTGACCACAGCAAGCCGGATCGTCAGGCTCACCTGCGCACTGCCCGTCGAAGAAGATCGCCGACGCGTCCGCGGTTCGGCCTGCTTCAGCCAACGACGTGCGCGGGATCGGTCTTGCCGTCCGCCGTGACGCCCAGGAGGTCCAAGGCCCCCTGGATCGCGTGGTTGAACGGTTCGGCGGACTGCTCGGCGCGCGCCAGCGCGTAGCCTCCTTGGACGATGGCCGCCAGTGCAGCGGCGGTCTGCTCAGGCCTCAGACTCGCGTCCAGTTCACCGGCCGCCCGGGCCTCGGCGATGGCCTCGGTCAGGCATTGGACCAGGACGGTGAAGGTGTCTCGGACCGGTTTTCGCAGCTCGTCGTCGGCGATGATCTCGGGGTCGCCCGCAAGTCGTCCGACACTGCAACCCCGCAGCACGTCGCGTTCCAGCAGCAGGTAGGCGACGATTCGCTGCAGCCCGGAGCCGTTGCCGGAGAAGATCTGGCGGAGCTGCGCCTGCATCAGCTCCGCACTGCGGCGCTCGGCCGCCAGGATCAGATCGGGTTTGCCCTTGAAGTGGTGGTACATGCTGCCGTGGCCGATTCCTGAGCGGCGCAGGACGGCCGTGGGACTCGTACCCACGTAGCCGCGGTCCCAGATCAGCTGTCGGGCGCTTTCGATGAGGCGTGCCCTGGGGTCGGAGGATGTTTCCACGTCTCCACCATACATACATGTATGTATGCTCGGCACGGCAGGGCGCGGTCCGCTCCGCGTCACGCGCCCGAGCCAGGTGCTTTGTCGATTTATGCCCTCGGAGGGTTCCCATGCGATATGCCGATTCCGTCGAGATCGTCGAGGCGTTCTGGGCCCAGGTCTGGAATGCGCATGATCCGGAGAAGGTCGACGATTTCGTGGTCGAGGACTTCGTCATCACCACGGCCGGCGAACGCATCGAGGGGCGGGAGAACTTCAAGAACTGGATCAGGGGCTTCCTCGATCAGGTCGACGACCTGCGTCTGGAGGTCATCGAGTCCTTCCAGAACCAGGACGGCAGCCGTGTCGCCTCCCGCTGGCGGGTCCATGGACGCAACAACGGCGTCCTCGGCACCGTCGCCGACGGACGCCCGATCTCCTTCACCGGCACGGCGATCTGGGCGGTCCGCGAGGACGGCAAGCTTCTGCACAACTGGGTCGAACGTGCGAGCTGGGAGCTGTACCAGCACCTGACGGCGACGCCCGCCGACAGCCGTTGACGCTCACCAGACGCTGACGCGGTGCGGGGCCGGAACGAGGCCGGCTCGCCCCGGCCGTCAGCCGAGCGTGGCCAGCAGGCGCAGCCGTTCGGCCGACGGGGTGCCCTCCTGCGCGCCGCTGAAGATGATCCGGACCCCGGGGTCGTCCGTCAGCCGGACCACTTCCTCGTTGAGCGTCATACTGCCGACCTGCGGATGGCGGTGCTCGCGCTGTGAGGGCAGACAGTCACTGACCGGGTGCTCGGACCAGATGCGTACGCCGGTGGTCGTGCCGGAGTGAGGGGCGACAACCGCTGGGGACGGCCCTTCTGTGGCCGCCGCCGGCCGGGCGGTGGCCTCAGCGGCTCGGCGGTGTGGCGGATGACGGGGTGATCCCGTCGATCAGGTTGGACACCAGCGCGGTGACGAACGCGTCGGTCACCGGCTCGTCCGGGATGAGCAGCCGGTGGTAGACGGCACCCCACAGCTGGTCGACGAGGACCTGGACGTCGACGTCCTCGCGGATCTGGCCCTGCTGCTGGGCGCGCCGCAGACGCTCGCCGGCCAGGCGGCGCCGTTCGCTCGAGTACAGGGAGCGGAAGGCCACGGCCAGGTCCTCGTCGGTCTGGGACTGGCCGATCAGCTCGGTCACCACCCGCCCGGCCGGAGTCGCGGTCATGACGCGGGCGAACGCGCGCAGCTGACTCAGCAGATCGGCGCGGACGTCCCCGGTGTCGTCGAACGCCAAGGTCTCCTCGACGGCGTGGAAGTAGCCGTCGAGGGCCAGGGCGCCCTTGGACGGCCACCACTTGTACAGCGTCGTCTTGCTGACACCGGACAGGCGGGCCACCCGTTCGAAGGTGAGATCGGCGATCCCCTCCCCCAGGAGGATCTCCCCGACCACGCGGAAGACGTCCGCGCGGACCTCGTCGGCGGGCCGGCGGCCGCGCCCGCGGGCCGGGCGCCCGGGTACGCCCTCGGCCTGCTTCGTCACGATGTCTCTCCTTCGGTCGTCGGAACCGGATCAGTGTAGGTAGCCGTGCGGATGTCACGCCCGCCGCGCAACCGATCAAACGGCCCCCGGGACGGCAGGCCGGGCCGCCGGTGCGGGCGGGCCGGGCTCAGGACCGGGTCTCCTTGACCCGGAGGAGTTCGCCGAAGCCGAGACGGGTGACGAAGTCCTCCTGGGCGCGGCGCAGGACCTCGTTGACTTCGTCGACACCGGCCTGGCTGAAGTCGACGACGGTACGGAAGGGCCGGGTGCCGGGCGGGAGGGCCAGCACCCGGGTGATCTCCTCGGCCACGGCCCGTGGGTGGGCGTCGACGCCTGGGGGAAACAGCCCTTCCGTCGCCTGCTCGTTGCGCGCCACCAGCGGATCCAGTTCGGCGTACGCGCGCGTGCGCTCGCCGTCGCCCGCGTGGCCGGCGTTGGGGAAGTGCTCGGTGCCCTGCGTGAAGGGGCCGGGCATCACGATGGTGGTCTCGATGCCGAACTGCCCGACCTCGTAGGCCGTGACCTGGGCCAGCGCGTCGGCGGCGAACTTCGACGCCACGTAGGGTCCGAGGAAGGGCGGCACCACGACCGAGGTGGTGCTGCCGACGTAGACCAGGGTGCCGGAGCGACGCGACCGCATGTGCGGGAGGGCGGCCCGGTTGACACGCTGGATGCCGACCGCGTTGATGTCGAGGAGGCGGTGGATGTCCTCCGGGGTGAACGCCTCGACGTAACCGACGTAGAGGTGTCCGGCGTTGTGGACGACCGTGTCGAGCCGTCCGGCCTCGTCGAGGACGGTGGCGACGGCCGCGTCGGCCGAGGAGTCGGACTGCACGTCGAGTTCGACGACGCGGATGTCCTGTCCCTCGCTGCGCCCGAGCTCCAGGAGTTCGTCGGCCCGGCCGGAGTTACGGCCGTGGATGTCACGCATGCTGGCGTAGACGGTGTGGCCGGCGGCGGCGAGCGCGCGGGCGGTGAGGTTGCCGATGCCGGTGGCGGCGCCGGTGATGAGAACGACCGATGTCATGGCTTTTCCTGTCCGGATGTCGGGTTCGGGACAGCGCTGAGCACTGAGCGCTGCCGGCGCTTCGGAGGGCGCTGTTGCGTCACCGGCCTGCGTCAGGCGAGGCCGCCGTTGGAGTAGAGGACCTGGCCGTTGACCCAGCGGGCGGGGCCGGCGAGGAAGGCGACCGACTCGGCGATGTCCCGGGGCTCGCCCAGCCGTTCCAGCGGGGCGGCCTTGGCGAATCGGGCGATCGTCTCCTCGTCCTTGCCCTCCAGGAACAGCGGGGTGGCGACCGGGCCGGGGGCGACCGTGTTGACGGTGATGTCCCGGCCGCGCAGTTCCCGGGCAAGGATCAGGGTGATGCTCTCCACGGCCGCCTTGCTCGCCACGTAGGCGCCGTACGTCGGGAGCTGGGTGCGGGTGACGGACGTGGACACGTTGATGATCGCGCCGCCCCGGCGAAGCCGGCGGGCGGCCTGCTGGGAGACGACGAAGGTGCCGCGGATATTGGTGCGGTGCATGCGGTCGAGGTCGTCCAGACTCAGCTCGGCGATCGGCGCGAGCACCATGATCCCGGCGGTGCTGACCACCACGTCGATGCCGCCGAACGCCGTCTCGACGGCGTCGAAGGCGGCCTGCATGTGCTGCTCGTCGGCGACGTCCCCGCCGACCGCGAGGGCCTGTCCCCCGGACGCGGTGATCTTCTCGACTAGGGCTTCGGCCTTGGCCTTGTTCCCGGCGTAGTGCGCGGCGACAGCGAAGCCGTCCGCGGTGAGCCGCTCGACGACGGCCTGGCCGATGCCGCCGGTAGCGCCCGTGACGAGGGCGACGCGCGGGGTGGTGGCAGGGGTGCACATGATCTTCCTCCAATGGATGTGGACGCTGAGTCCATATAAGCAGAATATGAACGTGCCGTCCACATGTTCCGACCCGCGGCACCGTAACCCGGCACCCGGGAGGGTCAATGTCGCGCAGGCGCGCGTAGAGGCGCATGAGCAGAGGGGAAGGGGTTACTCCGCCGTGTGATCCGGAAACGGAGACCGTGGTCGCCCGACTCACCCTGGACGGAGACCTGATCTCGTGAGCAAGGCCGCTCTGATCATCATCGACATGATCAACACGTACGACCACGAGGACGCGGAACTGCTGCTCCCCTCGGCCGAGTCGGTCGTGCCGGTCGTATCCGACCTTGCGGAGCGCGCGCGGCACCGCGCCGTGTCGGTCATCTACGTCAACGACAATTTCGGCGAGTGGCGCTCCCATCACGGCGAGCTGCTCAACCGTGCCCTCGCCGGCCCGCACGCTCGACTGGTGGAACCGCTGCGGCCCGATGCGGACTCCCTGTTCGTCCTCAAGACCCGGCACTCGATCTTCTTCGACACCCCGCTCGAGTACCTGCTGCGGCAGCAGGGCATCGAGCAGCTGGTGCTCTGCGGACAGGTCACCGAACAGTGCGTGCTCTACTCGGCCCTGGACGCCCACATCCGGCACTTCCAGGTGACCGTCCCCAAGGACGCTGTCGCGCACATCCATGACGATCTCGCTCGGGCGGCGCTGCGGATGATGGAGCGGAACATGGGCGCCCGCGTGTGCGCCAGCCAGGACCTCTGGATGTGACAGGCCCTGCGGTGAGGGCTGCGGATTCCTCGATCTTGGGCATGCGTAGATCACTGATCTTGACTCGCTGCCCGGGAGGAAGCCCGCATGGCCACACCGACGCGCCCTGTTCGCCGTGCACATCGAGCACGGCGGTTCGATCTGCGCGCCACCGCAGTGTTCTTCGCACTGCTGGCGATCATCTTCTGCGTCCTGGCGTTCCTGCTGCGCACCGCGGCCGGCATCGTGGAGCGCCGTCCGCTGTGGGCCGTGATCCTCACCCTGCTCTGCGTCGCGGGCGTTCTGGCGTCCCGGTCCCGGTGGCGCAAGGCATCCGTCACGCGCTGCGCCGGCCGGGCCGCCCGGGCGCTGGAGGAGGCGGCCGAGCTGGCGTCCGACGACCTGCGCGACACGGCGGTGGTGACAGCCGACCCGCCCGCGGCACGGGCCGGCGGACCGGCAGAGCACGCCAGTGCCGCGGAGCCGGCAGTCACCGACGGCTGCTTGGCCGACTACGCCGCCCTCGATCCCGACGCCTTCGAGCAGGCCATAGCCGACCTGTGCACCGACAGCGGCTGCCGCGAGGTGGAAGTGGTGGGAGGCGCGGGCGATTTGGGCGCTGACGTCGTCGCGGTCACGCCGGACGGACGGCGCCTGGTCATCCAGTGCAAGCAGTACGGCGACAGCCACAAAGTCGGCTCACAGGACGTCCAGCGCTTCGGGGGCACCTGTTTCACCATTCACGACGCCGACGTCGCGGTGCTCGTCACGACGAGCGAGTTCACGGAACCCGCGAGGGAGTACGCCCTGCAGTGCGGAATCGTCTGCGTGGACGGTTCCGGCCTCGTGGCCTGGTGCCGCGGCACCGGCCCGAGTCCGTGGCAGCAGACCGGCATCGAACCCTGAGCCGACCTCGGCGGGTGGTGCGGTGGTCCGTGCCGCCCGGGCAGTCGGCGGACAGCTGCCCCAGGGGAGGCCGCGACGTGGACATTGCGGCCTCGTCGGAGCACTGCGGCAGGCGAGTGCATACGGCGACCTGGCGGGGGCAGACGAGAATCGCGGGGCCCGGTGGAACGGCCCGCCTTTCGAGAGAGGTTGTCGCTGTGCTGCTGCCTGCAGAGAGGGAACTGCGTGCCGTGCTGGCCCGCTTCGCCGAGGCCCGTTTCCGCCATGACCTGCAGCCCACCGGCCAGTCGAGCCGGGACCTGGAGGACACCTCCCGCAGGCTGTGCGCCATGACCGGCACCCAGTCGGTGGACCAGGCCCTGGCCGCCGCCGACGCCCTCCTGGAACAGCTGTGCGCGGACCGCCAGGCGTCCGGCAAGGCCGGCCGGACTCTGGCGGCCTGACCGGTAGGCGTCCGGGGGGGGACCGCGCTGTCGGCGGGGTGCGTGGCACGGCCAACCGCGTCCCGGACGGATGACAGCGGGGGCCTTCCTCATTCACCTCGACGCGGCCTGACCTCGCCGTCCGCGTCCACGGAGACTGCCCCTGGCCTCCCCCGGTTGCGGCTCGTCACCGGGCGACCGTGAGCACGGACTTACCTGGGTGTGCCCTCGGACGGCGCGCTCGTGCCCTGCTCGGACATCCGCGGGAGCAAACGCGCTGTCGTGCCCCACCCGAGCCGGGAACGGACCTGATGTCTCCAACTCCCGCTTCCCGCTGCGCCGTAGGCGTGCACCGCCCTTACCGCGGGCAACCGGATAGCCCAGGGACGTGCACAGAGCGCGACGGCCCGGGTGACGACCAAGCAAGGAGGTCCGCGATGGAATGGTGGGGCTGGGTGGTCCTGCTGCTCGCGGTGGCGGGATTGCTCGCCGCGACAACGTTGGCAGTCCAGGCGAAACGCCGCAACGGCACGGTGATCGCGGTGCGTTCGGGTCGCCGGAGCGGCGGGGAGGGGGGACGGTGAACACCCTGATGCTCGCCTCCGAACTGACCAAGCGCGTGGTCGTGACGCTCGGCGGCGAAGCGGTCGCACAGATCCGCGACACCGTCTTCGACGCCCAGGCCGGCCGGATCACGGGCTTCACCCTGAGCGGGCGCGGGCTGTTGTCCGGCCCCCTCAAGGAGAGCCTCCCCTTCTCCGGAGTGCACGCCATCGGAGCGTCCGCCGTGATGATTCCCAGTGAGGCGGTCCTGGAGAACCGAAATGCTGTCGTGGGGACCGGCGAAGCCGAACGCGGCCAGGTCATCGGCGCGCCCGTCCTCACCGACCAGGGATGCGAGGTGGGCACAGTCCTGGACGTGGTGATCGAAGCCGGCGTCGGCGGACGGGTCATCGGCTTCGAGATCGCCGCCCATGAGAACCTCGATTCCCGGAAGCGGAAGACCTTCATCCCGCGCGGCGAGACGCTGGCCGTCTCGGGCCGCGCCCTGGTCGTCCCCGCGCACGCCGGCCGCTTCGTCGCCGACGACCTGCCCAGCTTCAGCGCCCAGGTCGAGGCCTTCCGTGCGCAGACCGCGCAACCGTACGCAGGCCGGCCCACGGCCCGAGAAGGAGGCCCGGCATGATGATGTTCTCCCAGGCCCTGGGCCTGCCCGTGATCACCGCGGAAGAGGCCGAACAGCTCGGGCGCGTGGAGTCGCTGACCGTCGATGCCCGTAACAGGAGGGTCACCTGCCTGCGGCTGTCCGGGGCTCCGAAGCACGCCGCGACCATCGCCTGGAACGCGATCGAAGCCGTCGGACGGGACGCCGTCATCGTGCGCTCCCGCACCGGCGCGGATCCCGGGCAGAGCGACGTTCCCGCCCACCACGAGGCCCTCGGGCAGCGGGTGCTGACGGAACACGGCACCGCGCACGGCACCGTCAAGGACATCGCCTTCGACAACTCCACCGGGCAGATCCTCACGCTCTATACGGCACTCGGCGACATCCCCGCAGACCGCCTCCTCGGCCTCGGCTCGTACGCCGTGGTGGTGGGCGTCGTGCCGGAGAGGAGTCCGGGGGCACGGGAGTGAGCCGCGGGCGGTCGTAGTCACTCGGAATTCGATGCCGGCGGATTCGCCGTCGCGTCGCTGGTCGGCAGAGGCCGCGGAGACACGGCGGGCCGGTCGTCGGCGCGGACGTGCCGCTGTCCCGGGCCTGACGCTGTCGCCGACGTCGCCTGCCTTGTCCGCGCCGCCCGCCCCTACCCGCTCCTTGTCACCATGACGTCGTGATCGCGATACTCGCATCGGTCATGCCTGTGACCACGTTCTGTGGGTATGCGGGCCTGATGAGAACCGGCGCTTCGGAACGTGAGGCGGTGTACATGGACGACGCTGGGCATGAGGAAGTCCCTCGGGCGCTCGTAGCGGGTCCGATATCGGTGTCCGAGGCCTTCGAGGGCAGCGAGGAGATCGCCAAGGCTCGTGACCTGGCCCGTGTCTTTCTGACGGATGTGCAGGCGGTGCACGGTCTGCCGGTGTCCCGTCGCGCGATGGGCATGGTTCAGCTGGTGGTGAGCGAGCTGGTGACCAACGCCCGGAAGTACGCGCCCGGCCCGTGCCTGCTGACGCTGATGATCGAAGAAGGGGCCGTCCGGGTGAGCGTCTGGGACAGCGGTACGGCGCTGCCGGCCGTCCTGGCGCCGGACCCGAGCCGCATCGGGCAGCACGGACTCGAGATCGTGATGGCGGTCTGCCAGAGCTTTGCCGTTCGCCGTGAGCCGGTGGGCAAGCGCATCACGGCCACGGTGGCGTTGGCCGATGATCCCGGCGCAGACGCGTCGGCCGGCAGCCGCTATGACCACGCCAGGTCCGGAGGGACTCGCCCTCGGTCTCCGCAGACGGCTCACGCCGATCGAACCGGTGGGAAACGCGCGCCGTCCGGGCCCGCAGGGATGGTGCTGGTCTCCAGCACGGCCGGCCAGGTCTGATCCCGTGGCCACCTTCTTGGCCATGTCCCCAGGGTCGCCGGGATGACACACAACACTGTCGACCCGGCGACGATCACACCGGAGATGGCTGCTCAGATCCGCACGTGGCGATGCGACGAGGAGTACTCCTGGCGCGCTGTGGCCCAGGCCGCGTCCGATCTGTGGGGCTCCGAATGGGGCAGCAACCAGCTCTTCGGCCAGGACCTCTGCGTGGCCGCAGCGAGACTGCTGGGTGAAAACCCCTACCGGGAACCTTGGAACTGACGCTCGCCGGATGGCGCGATGCCTTTGCATTGCACCATCCGAGGGGCACGGCCCCGGGCGCTCCAGGCCGCAGGTTCCAGGCCCGTCCGACCTTCCCGGTGGCCCCCGCCGGGTGGTGAGCGTGGTCATGGCCTTAACCTGCCGCCATGACTGACACCGCCACTCTCACCCCACGTGAAGCCTTCGAGATGCTGATGGCCGGCAACGACCGGTTCGCGGACGGCACGCCGGAGCACCCGAACCAGGATGCCGCCCGCCGCGCCGAGATCGCTCCCGGCCAGCAGCCCTTCGCCGTTCTGTTCGGCTGTTCGGACTCCCGCCTCGCCGCCGAGATCATCTTCGACCGCGGGCTGGGAGACCTGTTCGTGGTGCGCACCGCCGGCCACGTGATGGGCCCGGAGGTGCTGGGCAGCATCGAGTACGGCGTGAGCGTGCTGGGGTGCCCGCTCGTGGTGATCCTCGGTCACGACGCGTGCGGCGCGGTCGCGGCCACCCGGGCCGCGGTGGACGGGGGCGCCACCGCCGACGGGTTCGTGCGCGACGTCGTCGAGCGGGTCACCCCCAGCGTGCTGGCCGCCCGTGCCGCCGGCGCCACCACCGACCAGGACTTCATCGCCGAGCACGTCCGCGCGAGTGTCGACCTGCTCACCGACCGCTCCCGGGTACTGGCCGACCAGGTCGCCGCCGGACGGACGGCCGTCGTGGGCCTGTCCTACCGCCTGGCCGACGGCCGCGCCCACCTGGTCGCCGCCCGCGGCCTCGACCTCCCCACCGAGGCCCAGGCCACCGCCTGACTCCACACGGCCCCCTTGCGGCCTGGACTCCGCCGACCCGCGGGCGGTACGACGCCGCGGGCGCGGTGACGACGGCGCCGACCGTGTGTGTCTCACACCGGCTCGGCGCCGGTCCGGGCCGGGGCCGTGCGCGGTGAGCTCGGAAGGTGTGTGAGGAAGTCCCGCAGCGCGGCCGCGACGGCACGCGGGGCTTCCGCGGGGAGCAGGTGACCGACGTCAGGGACGGTGGTCAGGGTGGCGTGCGGGATGTGCGGCAGGAGGTGCTCGCGCAGCACGGACGGTGGTTCCACCACGTCCTTCTCCCCGGCCAGCACGGCCACCGGCACCTCGATCCCCTGTACGGCGGCGGTGATGTCCTGTGCGATCCCGTGCAGCGGCCACTCCAGCCTCGCCTCCGCGGTGGCGGCCAGGCTGTCACGCACCGCGGCAGCCCGCACGGCCTCGTCCAGCGGCGTGGCTGTCAGGACATGGTCGAGGGCGTCCGCCACGGTCTCCGGTGAGTCGTAGGCGTGGGACAGACCCCGCTGGTACTCCTCGGTCACCGTGGCGGGCGGCTGCGGGGGCGCGGGTGCGACGAGCACCAGGCCGACCAGTCCCGCGGGCCGGCGGGCCGCGACCAGCTGGCTCACCTTGCCGCCCATCGAGTGACCAACGAGGACGAACGGTCCCGGCGCGCATGTCTCGGTCACGCCGGCGAGATCGTCGGCGACCTGGTCGAGGTGCCAGGGGCCGGGAAGGGTACGGGAGGTGCCCCAGCCACGCTGATCGAAGCGGACCGTGGCCTGCCCGGACGGCAGGTGGCCGATCACGCCGCTCCAGGTGTCCGCGGAGCCGCCCCAGTAGTGCGCGAACACCAACGCCGGCCCGGTCCGACCGGCGACTCGCACGTCCAGGGTCCCGCCCCGCACGGGCACCTGCATGGTGGATTCCGTCATCGTCCTGCCTCTCGTCTCGGCTGCGGCGGAGCGGCCGCCGCCCTGCGCCGCAGCCCCAGCGGGTAATCTGACGTGCCCGTCAGACGCATGTCCGACCGTATGGGCAGCGATGCCCGCTGCTCGGTGAAAAGGGACCCGACGCTTGTGGAAAACGGACACAGTCCCGTGCGGCAACTGCGCTACCTGCCTGCCGTCGGATCACCGTACGGCGTGGAGGTCCTCGACTTCACCGCGCTGCGGGCCATGGACACCCACCGCCGTCGCGTGCTCCCGCAGCGCCCCGACTTCCATGTCTTCGCCCTGGTCGGCTCCGGCACCGGCACGCACGAAGCGGACTTCCAGAGCTATCGGCTGACGCGAGGAAGCGCCCTGTGGATCAGGCCCGGCGCGGTGCACCGATGGAGTGATGTCGACGCCTGCGACGGCCCGCTCGTCCTCTTCCGGCCCGGCTTCCTCTCCGGCTTCACAGCGGCCGAGGCGACCGCGCCCGTCTGCTGGCACCTGGACCGGCCCCAGCTGAGCCTCGCCCTCCTCGCAGCCGAACACCTCGGCCGCGAGCACGACGCTGCGTCGACGGCACCACGCCTGGCGTCGCCCGCGCTGCTCTCCCACCTGCTGGCCGCGCTGATCCTGCGCGCCCTGCCGGACACACCGGCCGCTGCCGACGCGGTACCGGCCGGCGACCGGCACACGGAGGTGTTCCGCGACTACCGAGCCGCCGTCGAGGCCCACTTCGGCGACTGGCACCAGGTCGCCGACTACGCGCGAGCGCTGGGCTACGACGTGCGCACCCTCACGCGGGCCACGCGCGCCGCCGCCGGCATCGGCGCCAAGGCGTTCCTCGACCAGCGCATCCTGCTGGAAGCCAGGAGACTGCTCGCCCACACCGACCTCCCGGTCACCGGCTGCGCCCGGCGCCTCGGCTTCCGGGACTCCGCCAACTTCACCACCTTCTTCCGACGCCAGGCCGGCCTGCCCCCGGCCGCCTGGCGCACCGCATACGGCGCAGCGCGAGCGGCGCCCGACCGTTCCTGACCCAGGAGCCGCGCCGGTTTCGCGGCCCGGCACAGGAGATCGGATCACGTACGCTCACGCCCATGGTCGAGCATCGAATGGTTGACGTGAACGGCGTGCGGCTGCACGTCGCCGAGCAGGGCGCCGGCCCCCTCGTGGTGCTCCTGCACGGCTTCCCCGAGTCATGGCACTCCTGGCACCGCCAGTTCGGCCCGCTCGCCGACGCCGGCTTCCGCGTGGTCGCGCCCGACCAGCGCGGCTACGGGCGGAGCGAACATCCCGACGCCGTCGACGCGTACACCATCCTCCACCTGGTCGGCGACGTCGTCGGCCTGATCCAGGCCCTCGGCGAGGAGAGCGCGTACGTCGTCGGACACGACTGGGGCGCGCCGGTCGCCTGGCACACCGCCCTGCTGCGGCCGGACATGGTGCGTGCGGTGGCCGGGCTGAGCGTGCCGCCCCCGTTCCGGGGGACGCGGGCTCCGCTCGCCGCCATGGACGAGATGTTCCAGGGCCGCTTCTACTGGAACTACTTCAACCGTCCCGGTGCCGCCGACGCCGAGTTCGCCGAGGACACGCGCACCACGCTGCGGAAGTTCCTCTTCTGGGGGTCCGGCGAGGGTCCGCACGCCGGCGACGGCCGGCAGCCACTGGTCGACCCCGAGCGTGGCTGGCTCGCGGACATGGAAGACCCCGACGTGCTCCCGGAGTGGCTCACGGCGGACGACCTCGACGCTCTCACCGAGAGCTTTTCCCAGGGCTTCACCGGTGCGCTCAACTGGTACCGCAACCTCGACCGCAACTGGGAACTGACAGCTCCCTGGCACGGCGCCCGCGTCACCCGGCCCGCCCTGTACATGTACGGAGACCGCGACGTCGTCCCCGCCTTCCCCGGCACACCCGAACTCATCGCCCAGCTCCCCGAGCTGATGCCCAGCCTGTGGCGCGAGCCCCTCGTACTGGAGGGCTGCGGCCACTGGACCCAGCAGGAACGCCCCGCCGAGGTGAACGCGGCCCTCGTCGCATTCCTCACGGCCCACCGCTGACCCGGTCCCCGCTGCTGAAAGGTGTGCGGGCGCCGGGTATGCCGGCCGGATCCCGGGGCACACGCTTCGACGTACAGCCCATGTGAATGGTGATGGTGAGGGAGACTCTCGATGCTCATGGCACACCCGGCCGTGCTGACGAACCTGATCGAGCAGTACGAGACGCTGCGTATCCTGCAGGCCGAGGACGGCAGCCCGGAGGTACGCCAGCGTCTGGACGATGTCGCGTACACCTTGTGCGTGGCGACCGGCACGCGTGACATCGACGCCGCGCTCATCGCCGCCCGCTACCGGTTGCCCGGCGCCCGTCCCCACGACGACTCCCTGCTCACCGCCTGACCGTTCCCGTGGGTCGCGCTGTCAGTACCGTGGAAAACACCCCCTGACCAGCCCCGAGCTTCCGAACCGGCCATCAGACGCGAGTGCCCTGATGGCCGGTTCTGCATGCCAGGCCGGGCGCCATCACGCCCCATGGGCGTCGGGAACATCCCGCACCACTGCAAGGGTGAGGCTGCACGCACACGGCCGGTGCTCCGCCCAGCGGGCGGAGCACCGGCCGTGTGACAAGTCCTAGACCTCGCCGCGCCAGGCGCCGGTCTCGACGCCGCCGCGGGATTCGATGAACTCCTTGAACCGCTTGAGGTCGCCGGTCGCCTGTCGCTTGACGAAGCCGAGCTTGTCGCCGACGGTCTCCGTCAGACCCGTGGGGTCGTACTCCAGTTGGAGCATGACCTTGGTGCGGGAGTCGTCCAGGCGGTGGAACGTGACGACGCCGGCCTGCCGGGCGTCACCGTCCACCGTGGTCCAGGCGACCCGCTCGTCGGGGATCTGCTCGGTGATCTCCGCGTCGAACTCACGCTCGACCCCGCCGATCCTGGTCACCCAATGAGTGAGGGTGTCTGTGCGCTGTTCGATGCGCTCGACACCATCCATGAACTGGGGGAAGTCCTCGAACTGGGTCCACTGGTCGTACGCGGCGCGGACCGGGACGCGGACCTCGATGGACTCTTCAACCTGCGACAACGGTGCTCTCCCTTCTCCTCGGACGGTGCACAGGCCACGCAGCCGGCCTGGTGCCGCTCCTTGAGAGGGTTCGGGTTTCCATCAGTTCCCCGGTGATGCATCGAAGGGCCGGTCGAATGAACACTCCCGCTCCCGGAGGCAGTGCCAGGGGATCGTTCCCCGCGAGAGAGGAAGCGATCGGTGTGAGACTGAGCAGGAAGAGGTGATCCCCGTGCCGGAGCCGGAGCCAGTGCACACGTCCGTCGGTCCCAACCCCGACCCCGCCGTCGGCGAGAACCGGCTGGAAGAACTGATCACAACGGCGCAGGCGGCCCTGCCCGTCGAACTGCCCGCTCTCGCCGACCAGTGCGCGGCGGCTCTCGGCCTGGGCTCCGCGCAGATCTACCTCGTCGACCTGCAGCAGCGGGTGCTCGTGCCGCTCGACGAGGCCTTGGAACCACTGCCGGTGGACCGGTCGTCGGCCGGCTGGGCGTACCGCACGATCTCCCCGCGGGTGGCCGATGCCGGTGACGGCTTGATCGTGTGGATGCCTCTGCTCGACGGTGCGGAACGGCTGGGCGTGCTGGCGGTGCGCACTGCCTCGCTCGACGCGGTGCTGATGCGCCGCAGCCGGATACTGGCCCATCTGTTCGCGATGCTGATCACGTCCAAGCGCGCCTACAGCGACTGGCTCGCCGCCCGCATCCGCACCGCGACCATGGGGTTGCCCGCCGAGATGGTGCGCGCCTTCCTGCCACCACGCACCATCGGCAGCAGCAGGTGCGTGTCCACTGCGGTCCTGGAACCGGCGTACGCCATCGCGGGCGACGCCTTCGACCACTCCGTGGTCAAGCACGTGCTGCACACCATGATCCTCGACGGTATGGGACACGATCTGACCGCCGGTCTGACCACGTCCGTCGCCATGGCCGCGGCCCGCAGCACCCGCCGCTGCGGTGGCAGCCTGGCCGACATCATCGGCGCCGTCGACCAGGCCCTCGCCCAGTGGCTGCCCGACCACTTCTGCACCGGTGTGCTGTGCCGCCTCGACGCGGAGACGGGCGTGCTGCGCTGGGTCAACTGCGGTCATCCCCCGCCGCTGCTGATCCGTGAGGAGCGGGTGGTCGCGGGGGCGCTGGACAGTCCCCCACAGCCGCCGATCGGTCTGGCCGGGTCGCTCGTCCCCGCGATCCGGGAGATCCACGAGACGAAACTGGAGCCGGGCGACTGCGTCCTGCTCTACACCGACGGTGTCGTGGAGGCCCGCGACGCGGATGGCGCGGAGTTCGGCCTCGACCGGTTCACCGACTTCATCATCCGCTCCAACGCCGCCGGCCAGCGCCCCGCAGAGGTACTGCGGCTGCTCATCCACGCCATCCTGGACCACCAGCGCAACCAGCTGCGCGACGACGCGACCATCCTGCTTTTCGAATGGCGCCCGCAGTACCGGTGACCGGACCTCGGCATCCGTGCAGCGACCCCGCAGAAATAGGAGGAGCAGGGTTCCACTGCTGATTCTGCGGGGCCGGTGCATAACCCACGTACCCGGTGATGCGTCCGACAAGCCCGATTCCTCCCCGCCGTCGCGGCAAGGCGCCGACGTACACAGTGGGGCGGGCGGGGGCCCCGCCCCCGCCCCCCCCCAGAAAGCCCCCTAGAAGACGGTGGGGGCGTCCAGGGGTGATCCAAACGAAAAACCCCCCCCACCGCGCGGCCGCCGCGGGGGCCCCC
>NZ_JBIDAL010000007.1:0-425032 GCF_043202415.1 Streptomyces sp. NPDC048192 | reverse complement strand
GGGCGGTTCAAACCCCCCGGCCCGGGTTGTGCCCCCCACCACCCCCGCCCCCCCCCCGCGGGGGGGCCAGGCCCCCCCCTACCCGGGGGGGGCCGGCCCGCCCCCGGCGGCCCCCCACAACTGCATGCCGGCATAAGCCGGATGGCGAATTGCCGGTGTCTACCATCGATACCAGCGGCCCTTGCGGCCTGCGCCGTCCGCTGTCCGGACGACGAAGCCCAGCAGCCATACGATCAGCACGATCACCGCGATCCACCACAGCGCCTTCAGCGCGAAGCCCGCACCGAAGAGGATCAGGGCCAGCAGGAGAACCAGAAGCAGGGGAACCATCGTTATCAACCTCCTGGCCACCGGATGCCCTCACCTCATCCCTGCAAGCACACAAAACATGAGTTATTTCCGCAGGATGAGGGGCATACGCGCGCCACTCGATCTGCCCCCCGCTCGCGCATCAGCCGCGCGGGAAGCCGGCCCACGCGCTGATGGCGAAACCGTCGCCGTCCTGCCGTACCTCGGCGGCTCCGTGCCCCGGCCAGTGGGCCGGAATGACGAGTTCGCGCAGCTCGGCGGCGCGGGAGAGGTAGGAGGTGCGGGTGCGGGCCGCGAGTCGGGGGTCGTCGCAGAAGCAACTGCTCCACGCGGGTTCGAGGATCTGGACGGGACTGTGCAGCATGTCCCCGACGAGGACGGCCCGGTCGGTGCCCGAGCGCAGGGTCAGGACGGAGGAACCGGGTGTGTGGCCCGGTGCGGGCTCCAGCAGCAGGTTGTCGTCGATGCGGTGGGTGTCCTCCCACAGCACTGCCTGTCCGGCTCGGTGGACGGGCGTGATGCTGTCGCGGAAGACGAGCTTGCTGCCCTCCCAGCGCAGGCGCTCGTGCTCGTCGCGGGGCGCCCTGCCGCGCCGGGGGTTCTCCGGGTCGAAGTACAGGTAGTCGGCACGAGGAATGAGGTAGGTGGCGTTGGGGAAGGTGGGCACCCATTCGCCGTCGTGCAGTTGCGTGTTCCAGCCGACGTGGTCGTAGTGGATGTGCGTGTTGACGACGACGTCGACGTCCTCGGGCTCGGCGCCCGCCGCGCGCAGGCGGGCGAGGAAGTCCGTCTTCAGCCCGGCGAACAGCGGGATCTGCGGGCGCTCACGGTCGTTCCCGACCCCGGTGTCCACCAGGATGGTCCTGCCCTCGCTGCGCAGGACCCAGGTCTGGATGTGACAGCGGTAGGCGTCGTCGGCCGGAGTCCAGAAGTCGGGCGCCAGCCACTGCTGGTTGCGCCGCCAGGTGTCCTCGTCACTGTCCGGGATGATGAAGCGGGCGGTACGGACGGGGCCCGACCATTCGATGACCCGGGTGATGTCGACGTTGCCGAGGGTGATGGTGTCTGCGGGCATGACAGGTCCTTGAGGGGGGATACGGGGTACGTGATCGACACGGTGCCGTGCAAAGAGGGGGCGGGTGGTTCAGGCGGGCCTCGCCGGTGTGTCCGGTGCGGGCGCGTAGCGGGCCAGGAAGGTGCGTACGGCTTCCTCGATCACCACCTCCGCCGAGGGCTGACCGGCGATCTCCTCCTCGAAGGCCATGACCCTCGGCCAGACGAGGAACTCCTGGACTAGGCCCATGAACTGGCGGGCCGCGAGGTGGGTGTCCGGGCACCGCAGGCGGCCCGCGCGGACCAGCTCGTCCAGGCAGTCGGCGAACGCGGCCGCGATGGGCCCCTTGCCCAGCTGGTAGAACTCGTCGGCGATCCACGGCAGACGCCCTGACTCACTCACCACGAGCCGGGCGAACCGGATCTGGTCCGTCTCGGCGGCGAAGCGCTGGAGAGACCGGGCGAAGTCGCGGAGAACATCCTCGGCGCTCGCGCCGACCGGGCATTCGACGAGCCGTCGGTCCGGTCCGGCGAACGTCGACCAGTGGCGGCGCACCATCTCCCGGAAGACCGCCTCCTTCGACCCGAAACGGTTGTAGACGGTCTGCCGTGAGACTCCTGCGCGCTCGGCGATCCGCTCCAGGTTGACGCCGTCGTAGCGGTCGGCGAGGAAGAGTTCCTTCGCCGCCGCGAGGATCTTCTCCTCGGAGGCCGTTCTACGGCGCCTGCGTTCGCTGCGCCCGTCCCCGGGTCGGTCCGCGCCGAGTTGTTCGCTCATACCGCTCCGCTCCTCACTTGCACACCGGCTCCGCGCGCATGGCGTGCGCCGGCATCCAGGGCCTATTTCGACTTTACAGTCGAGTCTAATTAGCGGCAAGCGCGGACAGCGCGGACGCGGCCGCACACGAGCACCTCGATGAGCCGGGTGCTCGTGTGCTGTACGGCCGATTGCCCAGCGGGAGGTTCAGAAGACCTCGCGGACCTCCCATGGATCCTGGTCGGTCTCGCGCCCCAGTCCTGCGCATCCTTTGTCCGCCGACCGGGCCAGGGCCAGCAGGCCTTCGGGCACGCCCGCGATCTCGAAGGAGCGGCCGTCGGGACCCGCCTGGGCGTTGATCTCGAACCCGAGGTCGCCCAGGCTCTGAGCCAGCCTCATCCGTCCGAGAGCGCCGCACTCGCGGGTCATGCTCTGCTCCTGCAGCGCCTGGCTGTCCGGGCCGCGCAGGATTCCTGACTCGTCGAGCACGCCGACGAGGTAGCCGTGCACGTGCAGCAACGGCAGCGGCGCCTTCGACCAGGGTGGGCGCTGCCCGACTGCGTGCAGGGCCAGCGCGGCGGCGAGACCGTGGGCGGGGGCGATGTTGCCGATCACCGGCCTGGTGCCGGTCAGGTGCTGCAGGCTGGAGTAGGCGGCCTGCATGACCGCCCGTTCCAGGTCCTCGCGCAGGTCGGCGTCCGCCTGCGCCCACACCCAGGACACGGAGGCCGGCGCGACGAACGTCAGGTCGAACGCCTCGCCGTCCGCCCTGGCCGACGCCCCGCTGACCGCGGGTCGCCCCGCCACGGCGGCAGCGAGTTCTTCGACGGTCGCCTCGCTCCCCGACCGGAGCCCCAGGCCTGCCAGAGCCTCCGCCGAGCCGACCCACATCGTGTGCGACCGCAGGCCCAGCGGATCCTCCGATCCGGGGAACGCCGTTGGCGCCACTAACGGCTCCGCCGCCAACTCGGCCTCTTCAGCCGCCTTTCTCAACACACGAACCGTCAACACGTAGATCCCCTTCGGTAACAGCCTGATGGAGAGGTATCACGAAGGAGGACCGTGCAACGCCAACTCAGCGGCTTTCAGGCGTAGTACGGAGCGGACGGGATGCTCAGGCTGCTCGTCGGTGCCGGCTGCCGCACCCTTCTCATCCACGGACGAACGCGTTGGCGGCGGCACGCGGGCCTGGCCGGCCATATGGCTTACGGCCCGCTCGGATGCCATCGGCCCGGACGGGTTCGGCGGTGCCTGAGCGCAGGGCCGCGAAATGTGCACGGACGACCTGGCGCCTGCCTTGGCCCAACGGACGACCTGGCGCCTGCCTTGGCCCACCCCCCGCTGAGGGACGGGACAGACCTGCTCGCCGAGATTCCCCACCCGCCTGGCGCCGCCACGCACACCCTCCTCACGCGGCACTGATGCGGTGCGGCAGAATCGCGGGCGACTGGGCGGGCAACGGTGGGGGTGGGAACATGGGGCCTTTCGGGTCGCAAATCCGGCACAAGGGTATTCCGGACGAGCCGGCGCTACTGGCCGCGGCTGCTGAGAATCCCGGTGGGAGCGTCGCCGAGATCGATCCGACGTATCTCGACGACCCGAACGGCTACGTGCCTCCCGAGGCGATCCGCGGCGCGTGGTTGGTGGACAGCAGCGGGAAACTGACGGGTGAGTACCAGGAGAATCCCCGTCACGGGGTGCCGCAGGACGACTTCAGCAGACTCACCGATCCCGATCACTGGCTGGGCTGGCTCGGTGATGATCCCGCGACCGCCGTCCGGAAGGGTATCGAAGAGTCCTTGCGCGCCCAGGTGGCGGACGCGGTGCTGGAGTGGGTCAAGATCCTTGAAACGCCCCGGTTCCTCACCGGTGGGCGCCGGCATCCCCAGGACGAACAGCTCATGGTGGTCACCCGCGCGGCACTCGCCGCACCGTTCGCGTTGTCCGTGCGCACAACGCAGTACGGGCGTTCCATCCTCCTCGGGGTGTTCTCCTGGGCGGCGGTGAACCTCTCCACGCCCGAAGTCCGCAAGGATCGGTACTGGTTCGACCTGGGCGTCGGTCTTGAGTGGGCCGGTGAACAGCTTCAGCAGCGGATCTACGAGGTTGACGGTCCGCGCAGCTGAGCGCGCTTGCCGCAGGGGCAGTACGGCACCCTGCGCCCGCGTGGACGTACGGACGCAGGGGCGGGCGGAGGTGTGGGGCTCATGCAGCGGTAGCTGGCCGTACACCGGCGTACTCCCGTCGATCATATGAAGGCTCGCCCTTCGTTTTTGAAAGGGCGAACGGTGCGGAAATCGGAGGAGTGGAGGGCGAATCCGAGGAGGCTCCACCGTGCTCGAGGTCCATCAGCTGCTGGCCGACTGCCTCCGGGACGCGCGCGACACCCCGTTGGGATCAGTGCCGGTCGACGCGGGCGGGGCGGGCTACGAAGCGGCCCGGAGGACCTTTCTGACGGCCGGCCTGTCCGCCCTCCGCAGCGACCTGCCGGAGTCCGGCTGGGTCCAGGTCGGTCTCGCGCCGGGCCCGGCGGCTTGGCCGCGGGCGTACCGGGTCATCGCCGGCACGGCCCGCGAGCTGCTCGCCGCCGGTGCGGTGCGCTCGTTCTTCTTCATGCACAAACCGCCGGGGCTGCGGATCCGCTTCGAGGCCTCGACAGCGGCCGACGCCGGAATTCTGCGCGAGGAACTGCTCAGCCGGTTCGGGACGTCGGGCGCGGGGCCGCGGCCGCCGCTGTGCGGGGTGTACGAGCCCGAGACGTATCTCTTCGGCGGACCACTGTCCATGCGGTACGTGCACGAGTTGTTCACGGCGGACTCGCTCGCCTGGCTCGACCACCATCTCGGCGCCGTGGACGACCCGGCACGGCCGGTCGCCGACTGGCGGGTCTCCCTCGTGCTGCTGGACGGCCTGCTGAAGGGCCTGGCGGTCGTGGGGTGGGAGCATCGCGGGGTCTGGCAGGTGGTGCGCGACGAGGCCGGGCGCAGCCTTTCCGGGCGGGCCCTGGACGACGACGCCCGCCGCGCCGCTGCCGGCATCGCCGAGGCGTGGCGCGCCGGACGCGAGGGCCTGCTCGCGCCCGTGCCGCCGGAGCGGCGCGCGGTGGTGGAGGCACACGCGGACGCGGTACGCCGGGCCGCCGAGCGGTGGCGCAGCGGGTACTTCGAGTCAGGGAACGCCGTGCTCGGGCCCCGGCGCGCCGCCGCCCACCACGCCGTCTTCCACTGGAACCGGGGACGGCTCTCCCTGGCCCGCCAGTGCCTGCTCACCCAGGCCCTCGCCGATGACGGGAGGCTGCGGTGAGCGGGACCGCCCGGCTGGGCGGCACGGCACTGCTGCGCGTGGCCGGCATGCCGCTGGGCACATGGGCGGCGGCCGGCAACCCGCGGCTGTGCGCCCGGATCGCCGAGCAGGCCAGGCAGGAGGAGCGGCGGGCCGGACACGCCCGGGAGCTGGCCGGACGGCTGGGCGTCACCGTCGTACCGGACCCGGATCTTTCACCCGGTGACCGCCGGGCCGTGCTGGCCCTGCGCCGGCGGCTGCACTCCGGGGCGGCCCCCGGCCCGGCGGACTGCCGGCTGCTGGACCGCCTGCCCGCCGCGCGATCCCTTGCCGCCGAGGCCCTACGGCTGTGCCGCGAGGCCGAGTCGGCGGCGGCCGCCCTGCTGGAACTGGACCGTGCGGTGGCCGAGGAGCGCGAGCGGGTGGCGGCGCTGGGCTGGTCCCTGGTGTGCGAGGCACCGGTCATGCGCGCGGTCGTGGAGGAGGCGGAACCCGGGCTCACCGACGACGTGGCCCGGCGGCTGGCCTCCGGCGGCCGCTGGAGCGAGAAGCCGCTGCGCAAACGCGGGGCCTACCTGTGGCGTGCGCTGGGCCGGGCGGCGGCGAAGACGACCCCACGCGGGTGGGCCGGGCAGGTGGCCCTGCTGCCGGTCGGCCCGCCGGGCGACGACACGGGCGAGAACCGCGCGCCTTGGCTCATTCCGGACGGCACGGTCCTCGGCGCGGTGGCGGCCGAGGCCGTGGAGAACGTCCACCTGCTGCGGGCCCGGCTCGCCGGCACCGATCTGCGGGCCGTCGACCCCGCCACGCCGCTGGCTCCCGCACCGCTGCACTTCCTCCAGTCCACCCGCCCCGGAACCGGCACCGGTGTGCTGCGCTGCTGGGTCATCGACCCCGGTGAACGCGGCCGGATGCGGGAGGTCGTCCTGCGGCGCACCCGCCCCCTGGAGAGCGTGCTCGCCCTCCTGGCCGACGGGCCGCGGCCGTTGGGGGAGATCGAGGAGGCCCTGCTCGGCACGGAGGCCGTGCGGGCGGCCGCCGCCGGCCAGGCCGTACTGCGCGGCTTCCTCGCCCACCTGCTCGACCTCGGCGTCCTCCAGGTCTGCGCCGCCCCGCGCCGCCACACCGGGGGCTGGACCGGGCCCGAAGAGGTCCGTGCCCGGGGCACCCTTCCGCACCCGGCACCGGACGCCCCGGCCGCCGCACCCCACCACTGGTTCACCGACTCCTACCGGACTCTCGGCACCCCGGTCCCCGCAGCCGCCGCCGAACGTGTGCAGCATGCCCTCGGCATCGCCGCGCGGGTGGCCTGGCTGCGGGACGCCGACCGGTCGGCGGCGCCGGACGCACAGGACGCGCAGCCATGGGAGGGACGGCACTCGCTGCCGCCGGCCGACCGGCACCAGCACGCGCTGCCGCCGGAACTGGAGGCGCTCGGTGAAGAGCCCCGCCCGCTCGCCGACATCCTCGCGGAGTACCTGCCCGACGGCGCCCGGCCGCCGGGCCCGCCGCAGATCCGGCGTCGCTACACCGGCTGGCACCCTGCCAAGACCTCCGGCTCGGGGTACGCCGGGCTGCTGGCCCACCTGGCCGGGCACGCCGGTGACGAGCAGGTGGACCTGGACGACGGCCTGCTGGACGCGCTCGGGGCGCCCGCGGCCCGGGCGGCCCTGCCGGCCTGGCCCCTGGACTGCCTGTTACGCCCGCTGCAGGACCCCGGGCCGCTGGCGGTGCTGGAGACCGCCTCGCCCGCGGCCGTGCTGGACGCCCGGTTCGCCGCCGCGCTGGACACCCTGCACGGCGGCTACCCGAACGCCGACGGCTACCGGGCCTTCCTCGCGGGCGTGGAGCGGCTGTCGGGGGCCCGGTTCGTGGAGCTGCTCGTGCCACCGCTGGCCGAACGCGCCGCCAACGCCGTACGCCGTCCCGTCCTCACCGGCTGGTGGACGGGCGACCCGGACCCGGCGCCCTATCAGGGACCGGCCGGCCCGACAGCCCGCTACCTGCCGCCGGACCGCATCACCCTGCGGCGGGACGGCCACCAGGTCGTCGCCGAGACCGACGGACAGCGCCTGCTTCCCCTCCACCACGCCACCCGCACGCCGCTGCCCCCGTACGACGTCCTGCTGCGCCTGCTGCTGGCGGCCGGCCACCCCGCGGCCTCACGGGTCATCCGCCTGGACGGACTGACAGAGGCCTTCCCCGAGGCCCACCGGGTGCCCCGGGTGACGGTCGGCGGCACCCTGGTCGTCAGCCCGGCCGGCTGGCGGGTGTCCCGGGACCTGCTGTGGCGGTCCGGGGACAGCGACCTGGCCAAGATGCGCGCGCTCACCGGCCTGTGCCGCGCCGCCGGGCTCCCCCGCTTCGCGTTCGTCAGGGCTGCTCCGGGGGCGAGACCGGTGCCCGTCGACTTCACGGCGCTGACCGCCGTACCCCTGCTGGAGCGGCTGTGCGCGCACCAGCCCGGGGCCGATCTCCTGGTCGAGGAGATGCTGCCCGGCCCCGACGGCCTGCTGCTCCGTGACCCGCTGCACGGCGGCGCCGCCGTCGCCGCCCAGCTACTGCTCCGGCTTCCCACCGACCAGGGCGTCGAAGAACTCACGGCGCTCGCCGCCGCCGCGCTGCGCGGCGCACCCGACGTCCCCGGCGCGTCCTCCCCCAGCGGGCGGGCCGCCGGGGCGGTCCCCACCCATCACCGCTCCTGAAGGAGGAGAACCATGCCCGTATCCGCCGAATTCACCGACCTCGACGCCCTGATCGGCGACCTCGACGAGCGCATCACCGAGAGCGTTCTGCCGACGACGCAGGCCTACACCGAGGGGTGCAGCGGCCTGTGCACGATCATCGTCTGCAACACCGTGGTGATCTGCTGAGGTTCCCTCAGGCGGCTTGAGGGCTCAGCTCAGGCCACCTGGGGCTGGCGGCGGCGGAAACCCGGTGCCGCCACACCGGCGCCCTGCCCCTGGCACCAGGGCGGGGCGCCGGCCCGTCGTACCGCCGTCCGAAGGAGAGACGCATGCCGCGGAGCGTCGAAAGCCGCGGGCACACCGACACCGCCGTCCCCGTTCTCGCGGTCCGGCTCCTCGACGCCTGGGCCGCCCGGCCGCGCGAGAGTACGGCCGAGCACGTTTCCGATCCGGGCGTCCCCGTCCTGGCGGCCCTGGTGCACGGAACCGGTGTGCCCGGCGCCGATGAGTCGGCTGCCCGTGCCGTCGCCGTCTGGGCCCGCACCGCCGGCCGGGGGCCCGGGCACCGCGGTCTGTACGACGGGGGCCTCGCCGGAACCCTGGCCGGACTGCGCCTGGGCGCTCGGGTCCAGCCACGGCTGCACGCCGCCGCCGACCGGCTCCGCGACCACCTGGTACGCAGCGCCCCGGCGCGTCACCGGCGCAGCGAACAGGTCACCTTCCCGGACTACGACCTGATCGTCGGACCGTCCGGCATCCTGCTCGCCCTCTGCGCCGGAGCCCGCCCGGCACCGCACGAGATCGAGCCCTTCGCCCGGTACTTGGCCGCGCTGTGCGACGCCGACGACCTGCCGCGGCTGCGTACGGCGGGCTACGCGGGCCACCCGTACCTGGACTGGCTGGACGGCCGCATCAACACCGGCCTGGGACACGGCGTCGCCGGAGTCGCCGCAGCGCTCACCGCGGCGGTCCGCCGGCTGGGCCCGGACCCCGGACTGCTGCGCGCGCTGCGGCACGCGACCGGGTGGCTGACCCGGCAGTCGTTCGTCGACGACCGGGCCATCCGCACCTGGGACGGCGCCGGGCTCGACGGCCCGCCGCCCGCCGGAGCGCGGGCCCGTCAGGCCTGGTGCTACGGCACACCGGGCGTGTCCTGGGCGCTGTGGGACGCGGCGGACGCGACCGGCGACCAGGAGACGGCCGCATGGGCCGCGGCGGCCTTCACCACCCTCGCCGAACACTACGACGAGGGCTTCCACCTCTTCGGCGACCGGCCCGGCGATCTGCTGGGCCTGTGCCACGGGGCCGCGGGTGTGCTGGCGGTGGCCGACGCCTTCCACCGCCACGCCGCACTGCCCGCCGCGGCCGGCCTCAAGGCACGCCTGCTCACCCATGTGCAGGACCGCCTCCCCGCGGTGGAGGCGCTCGGCGAGGAGTGCATGGGACTGCTCGGCGGGGCGGCGGGCCCGCTGTGCGCCCTGCTCACCACTGTGCACGGCGCGTCACGCGCCTGGCTGCCCTGCCTGGCGCTCCGCTGAACTCCGATCCTCACTGCAAAGGCAGCTGCGTTCGGAACGGCTCGAAGCTCGGCCGGACGGGGCCGATCTCTCCGGCGGCGACCAGCTCTTCAAGGTCCTCCGGCTCCAGGTACTCCAGGGCTTCCGGGCCGAGGCCGTGGTACCGGTCCACGTCGAGCAGCCTCCGCACGAACGCGAGGGCGAAACCCGAGAAGGGGCCGTCGAAGGTGTCACAGCCCTCTTCGTGGGTCATCGTGACGATCTTCCACCGGTCCGGTTCCGGGTCGCAGAGCAGGAAGAAGTGCTCGTCACCACTGTGGTCATACCCCCACGAGATCAGCCCGCCGGGTTCGGGGTGAAAGGGGTACGGGACATGCTCGGAATCGCCGGTGCTCAGGACCCTGTTCCGCCGCTCGGTGAACGCCCCATCGCACAGCGGTCGTTGCCCGCGAGAATCGCCGTGGGCAAGGGCACTCCCACGGGCACGCTCGGCCAGCAGCGCCCGGCCGGCCTCGATGCCCGCGTCCTCGTCATGGGCACCCGGAGGACTACCTGAAGACGTTCTCGGACGCAGGCGTCGAGCTCACGGTCTGAACGTCAACGGCAATCCGCTGGATCCCGACCCCGTGGCCGGCCCCCGGCACGCCGCCGATCTGCGACGTGCCGTCAAGGTGGCGGGACTGCTCGGCGTGCGCCGTGTCGTCACCATGTCGGGCCTGCCCGCCGCGGAACCGGGCGGCACCGCACCCGCGTGGAACGTGAACCCGTGGCACAGCGCCTGTCTCGACTCCCTGGAGTACCAGTGGGACACGGTCGCCGTCCCCTTCTGGCGCGAGATCGAGGCGCTGGCGGCCACGCACGGGGTGAAGGTGTGCATCGAAATGCACCCGCACAGCCTGGTGTTCCATCCGGCGACCCTGAAGCGGCTCGTCGAGCGGGTCGAAGCGCGCACATCGGTGCCGAGATGGACCCCAGCCACCTCTTCTGGCAGGGCATCGACCCGGTGGCCGCGATCGAGGACCTGGGCCCGCTGGTGTTCCACGCGTCAGCCAAGGACGCACGGATCAACGAGCGCTGCCGGGTCAACGGCGTCCTCGACGACCGGTTCAGCCGGGTCACCGAGAACCCTGTCGGACTCGGCGGGCGCTGGACCCTCAACGCCTGGCCGAGCGAGTCGAGCTGGAACTTCGCCGCGGTCGGGCGCGGACATGACGAGACCTTCTGGCGGAGCTTCCTCGGCGCGCTGCGGAAGGTCGACCCCGGCATGGCCGTGAACATCGAGCACGAGGACGTGGAACTGGGGCAGTTGGAGGGGTTGGAGGTGGCCGCGCGAACCCTGCGGGCGGCGAACTCCTGAACGTGCCCGCATCCGCCTTCACCCGCTGCGGCCCGGCGGGTGAAGGCTCGCTCGGCGCATCTTTGACCACCCCATGCCTTTGATTAGCCGTCAATTAGCGCTTGTTGCCTTACTTTTCTTAGGAGAAGCAGCCTTCTGGGCAGTCCCTGTGAGCAAGGTTGGTTTTTTTATTGACAGCGGAAAAGAGTCACCCCTAGGTTTCCGGCCATGCGCAACGCATCCCCCGGTGCGTCAGTCGTCACGATGACCCCGGCCACTTCCCTGGTGTTCACCACCCTGCTCTCGCACGGTCCGCTCACCCGGGCCGAGGTGGGGCGGCGGACCGGGCTCTCTCCGGCAGCCGTCACCAAGGCGGTCCGTCCGCTGATGGAACTCGGCTACCTGGTCGAGGGCGTGGCCGAAGAGGCACGGCCCTCGGTGGGACGCCCGGCCGGCCTCGTCCGGGTGGACGGCGGCAGAGCGCTGTTCATCGGCATCAAGGTGACAGGCGACGAGATCATCGCCGTGCTGGCCGACCTGTGCTGCCGTGTCCGGCTGTCCCGGCACGTACGGCTCACGGGCCGCGAGCCGGAGGCCGTGCTCCCCGTCCTCTCCACGCTGGTACAGGAGTTGCTCACCGAGGCCGACGGATTCGGCGTCCGCGTACGGGGGCTGGGCATCGCGATCTCGGGGGACGTGGACCGCGGCGACGGTGTGGTCCGCTACTCCCCCTTCCTGGACTGGCGGGACGTACCCCTCGCCGAGATCGTCGGGATCGCTACGGGGCTGCCGGTCACGGTTGACAACGATGTCCGGGCTCTCACGGTCGCCGAGCACTGGTTCGGCGCCGGAGTCGGACTCTCCGACTTCGCCCTGGTCACCGTGGGCGCCGGCATCGGATGCGGCCTGGTGGTCCACGGGCGAGTGGTGTCCGGCGCGCACGGCGTGGCCGGTGAGATCGGGCACCTGGCACTGGACCCGCTCGGCCCGCTCTGCCACTGCGGCAACCGCGGGTGCGTGGAGGCGATCGCGGCGGACCCGGCGATACTCCGCGCAGTGCGTGCGGCCACCGGCAAGCAGGTGACCGATGCAGCCGGAGCCCTGGCCCTGGCCCACGGCGGAGACGCCCGTGCCCGAGCGGTCTACGCACGGGCCGGCGAGGCCATCGGCAAGGCCATCGGCTTCCTGGTGAACATCTTCGGTCCCGGGCGGGTGGTGATCTCCGGTGAGGGCCTGGCCGCCTACGACCTTTTCGCCGAGGGCATCCGGGACGCGTTCGCCGCGTCCGCCTTCGGCACCGCTTCGCAGTGCGACCTGGTGACACGTCCCCTCCCCTTCGAGGAGTGGGCGCGGGGGGCCGCGGCCACCGCGATCCAGTCCTTCATGGGATCGGACACCTACGTGGAGTGGCAATGACGCCTCCGCGCTTCGGCGACAACACGTCAGCGAACCGTGTCACCGAACGATTCCGTTCACCTCACCTCAGGAGGCGACCCATGCGGTCATCCCCGTACAGAGCCCTGCGCGGAGCCCTCCCCGGCTTCCCGCGCCGTACCCTCCGAGCGATACTCGTCCTGGCCGTCACGGCGGGAGCCGCCGCAGCGGTCCCTGCCGCAGGCCAGGCAGTGGCCGTCGCCTCCACGCCCACGACCGCAGCCGCTGCTTCCGCCGCGGACACGGCGGATACCACCTCCAGCGTTGCGGCCAAGCCGTACATGGGCTGGTCCAGCTGGAGCATGCAGTCCTCCCAGTACCCGGGCCTGAACCCGGACGGCAACTACAGCTACCTCACCGAGGCGAACGTCCTGAAGCAGGCGGACGCCCTCGCCGCCACGTTGAAGCCGTACGGGTACGACTATGTCAACATCGACGCCGGCTGGTGGATGGACAAGAACTGGACGTCCGAGTTCGACCAGTACGGCCGCCAGTCACCCGACCCGGTGCGGTTCCCCCACGGCATGAAGCCGGTCGCCGACCACATCCACTCCAAGGGCCTCAAGGCCGGCATCTACCTGCCCGTCGGCCTGGAGAAGGGCGCGTACGGCGACGGCAAGGTGCCGGTCCGGAACGCCCCCGGCTGCACCACGGCGGACATCGTCTACCCGGATCTGCGCACCACCAACGGCTGGGACAGCGCCTACAAGCTGGACTTCGACAACCCGTGCGCGCAGAAGTACATCGACTCGCAGGCACAGATGCTCGCGGACTGGGGCTACGACTTCCTCAAACTGGACGGCGTGGGCCCAGGCTCTTTCAAGTCCGGTGACAACTACAACAACGTCGCGGACGTGGCCGCCTGGCACAAGGCCATAGCGGCCACCGGCCGCCCGATCCACCTCGAACTCTCCTGGTCCCTCGACATCGGTCACGCCGCCGACTGGAAGAAGTACTCCAACGGCTGGCGCATCGACACCGACGTCGAGTGCTACTGCAACACCCTGGTCACCTGGGAGAACTCCGTCAACGACCGCTGGAACGACGCCCCCGCCTGGAGCCACGAGGCCGGCCCTGGCGGCTGGAACGACCTCGACGCGATCGACGTCGGCAACGGGGCGATGGACGGTCTCACCCAAGCCGAGCGGCAGAGCTACATGACCCTGTGGGCCATCAACAAGTCGCCGCTGTTCACCGGCGACGACCTCACCAAGCTGGACGGCTACGGACTCTCCCTGCTGACCAACCAGGAGGTCATCGGCGTCGACCAGGGCGACTCGCCCGTCGCCCGGCCCGTCACGCCCATGGGCGACCAGCAGGTCTGGGGAGCAAGGAACACCGACGGCACGTACACCGTCGCCCTGTTCAACCTCGGTGGTTCGCCGGCCTCCGTCACCGCCGACTGGGCGTCCTTCGGCTTCACCGGTGCGGCCTCCGTACGCGACCTGTGGAACCACCGCGACCTCGGCACATACAAGGACAGGATCACCGCGACGCTGCCCGAGCACGGCTCACGGCTGTTCACCGTCAAGCCCGGCGGCGCCCCGCTGCCGGTCACCCGCTACGAGGCCGAGTCCACGGACAACACCCTCACCGGCAACGCCTCTGTCGCCACCTGCGACTCCTGCTCCGGCGGGAAGAAGGTCGGCAACCTCTATCTCGACAGCAAACTGCAGTTCAACGACATCACGGTGAAGAAGGCCGGCATCTACACCGTCAACGTCTCCTATGTCAGCGGTGACCCCCGCTCGGTCACCGTCTACTCCAACAGCGGCAACGGCACCAGCCTGAGGTTCCCCTCCACGGGCGACTGGTCCACGGTCGACACCGTCAGCGTGCGGCTGGCCCTGAAGGCAGGCTCCAACACCATCACGTTCGACAGCGGCTGGGACTACTCCCCCGACATCGACCGGATCGACGTGCCCAAGTCCGCCTGACCCCGCTCGCGGGTCCCGGGAGACACGCCCCGGGGCCCGCGCCCTCTCGGCGTGGCTCCGCCCGCGGGTCCTCGCCTCGTGCAACGCACGACAGCACCGGTCCGTCAGCCCGCATGCGCCGTTCCCCCCGACATGGAGTGCACATCGTGGACATCGAACACACCGCGCACACCGCATCACGCGACAATCACCCGAGCCGCAGGGGCTTTCTCGCCCTCGCCGCCACCGCGGGCGCGGCCGCCGCCCTCGGCGGTCTGCCCTGCTTCACCGCGTCGGCGGCGCCCGCCCGCCCCGCCTCCTCGCCGCTGCTGTCCGCGGCCGCCGCCGCGAGGAACCAGCTGTGGTGGCAGGCTCCGGGCTCCGCCGGGTCCATGATCCAGCAGGGCCTGCCGGTGGGAAACGGGCGCCTCGGAGCGCTCGCGAGCAATGACCCCGCCCACGAGCTGCTGACGATCAGCGACGCCACCCTGTGGACCGGTGGCCGCAACGACACCCTGCAGAGCGACGGCCAGTTCCCGTACGGCCGGGACGACTTCGGCTCCCTGACCCTGCTGGCCCGGCTCACCGTCGACATCCCCGCGCACGACCTGGGCTCGGTCGACAACTACCGCCGTTCCCTCGACCTGGCCCAGGGCTTCGTCAGCGTCTCCTACGACCTGTCCGGCGTCACCTACCGGCGGCAGATCTTCGCCAGCCGCCCCGACGACGTCATCGTCCTGTACTTCTCCCAGCAGGGCGGCGGCTCCTACACCGGCACCGTGACCCTCGCCGGCACCCACGGCGAGACCACCCGGGCCGACGACGCCGGGCCCTCCACCTCGTTCGGCGCCTCCTTCTCCAACGGGCTGAAGTACGGCGCCGCCGTCACGGCCCGGAGCAGCAGCGGCACGATCGCCGTCGACGGTACGTCGATCTCCTTCAGCGGCTGCACGGACCTCACCGTCGTGGTCAGCGGCGGCACCGACTACGCGCCCGACGCGGCCGCCGGGTTCCGCGACCCGTCCCTGGACCCGGAGCGCCTGGCGCGGACCAAGGTCCGCGACGCCGCCGCCCACTCCGCGATCACCCTGCTTCACACGCATGTCGCCGACTTCCGCCCGGTGTTCGAGCAGTTGGACATCGACCTCGGCACGTCGTCCGCCGCGCAGCGCAGGCTGGACACCTGGCAACGGGTGCAGGCCCGCTATCGGGACGACGTGCCCGACCCCGAGCTCGAGGCCGCCTACCTGCAGTTCGGCCGCTACCTGATGATCTCCGGGTCGCGTGGCAGCAGCCTGCCCATGGGCCTGCAGGGCCCGTGGCTGGACGGCAACGACCCGGACTGGATGGGCGACTACCACACCGACATCAACGTCCAGATGAACTACTGGATGGCCGACCGAGCCGGCCTGTCCGGCTGCTTCGACGCCTTCGCGGACTACTGCCTCGCGCAGCTGCCCTCCTGGACCGACGTCACACAGCGGCTGTTCAACAGCCCGGCCAACCGATACCGCAACTCCAGCGGCAAGCTGGCCGGCTGGACCGTGGCCATCTCCACCAACCCCTACGGCGGTGGCGGCTGGTGGTGGCATCCGGCCGGCAACGCCTGGCTCTGCCAGAGCCTGTTCGAGCACTACGAGTACACCCAGGACCGCGCCTACCTCCAGAAGATCTACCCCCTGCTCAAGGGCGCCGTTCAGTTCTGGGAGGCCCGCCTCGTCACCACGACGGTCACCGACGCCTCCGGAACCTCGCGCGAGGTCCTCATCGCCGACAGCGACTGGTCGCCCGAGCAGGGTCCGCTCGACGCCAAGGGCATCACCTACGCCCAGGAACTGGTGTGGAACCTGTTCGGCAACTACCGCACCGCGACCCAGGTGCTGGGCACGGACACCTCCTACGGCACGACCGTCGACGCTCTGCGCGGGCGCCTGTATCTGCCCGTGGTCAGCCCCAAGACCGGCTGGCTGGAGGAGTGGATGTCACCCGACAACCTGGGTGAGACCACACACCGGCACCTCTCGCCGCTCATCGGCCTCTTCCCCGGCGACCGGATCCGCCCGGACGACTCCACCCCGAAGGACATCCTCGCCGGCGCGACCGCCCTGCTGACCGCCCGCGGTATGAACAGCTACGGCTGGTCCAACGCCTGGCGCAGCCTGTGCTGGTCACGGTTGAAGAACGCGGAGAACGCCTATCAGCTGGTCGTCAACAACCTCAAGCCGTCGGTGAACGGCAGCAACGGCACCGCGCCGAACCTCTTCGACATCATGGACATGGGACAGGGCCGCGGCATCTTCCAGATCGACGCCAACTTCGGCACCCCCTCCGCGATCGTCGAGATGCTCGTCTACTCACGTCCGGGCCACATCGAGCTGCTCCCCGCGCTGCCCGCCGCCTGGGCGGCATCCGGCTCGGTGTCCGGCGTCGGAGTCCGCGGCGGCTTCGTCGCCGACGTGAAGTGGAAGAACGGCAAGGTCACCCAGCTGACGCTGCGGAGCGTCGGCGGCCGGGACACGACCGTCCTCTCGGGCGGCGCCTCACGAAGGATCAGCCTCACGCCCGGTGAGTCCGTCACCCTGCGCGATGTCGGCTGAGGAACGCGGACCACGAGAAGAGTGGAGAGAACGCCGATGTCCCCGCACGAGAGAAGCACCACACCAGGTCGCCGGCACCGTCGCAGAACCCTGCTGTCCGTGTTCGGTGCGCTGACCGGCCTGGCCCTGACGGCGGTCCCGCTGAGCACCGCGCATGCGGCGAGCGCCGCCACGTCCTCGGCACCGAGCAAGGGCACCCGGGTCAGTGCCTGGTCGCCCAGCATGACGACCGGTGGCCCGTCCTTCACCGACCAGACCATCCGCATGGTGGCGCACAGCAGCGTCTCGGGTTCGGGCGCCCGCATCACCCTGTCCAACCGGTACAGCACCACGCCGCTCGATGTCAGCGCCGTGGACGTGGCCGTCCAGGCGAGCGGCGGAGAGGCCACCCGCGGCACCACACGCAACATCACCTTCGGCGGATCCCGCCACCTCACGATTCCCGCCGGCGAAGAGGCGGTCAGCGATGTCGTCCCGATCACCGTCAGCGCCGGGGAGAACCTGCTCGTCAGCCTCTACGTGCCGGGTACGACGGGGATGTCGACCTGGCACTCCGACGCGTTCGACACGACCTACATCGCCTCGGGGAACCACGCCGGCGACGACAGTGCCGCCGCCTTCGGCACCACCACGACCTCCTGGTACTACCTGGCGGGGCTGGACGTCGTGTCACCGACCGCGCGGGGTGCCGTCGTCGCCTTCGGTGACTCCATCACCGACGGGTACCACTCCTCGACCGGCACCTACAGCCGGTGGCCCGACTTCCTCGCCCGCCGACTCGGCGCCGGACCGGGGCCGCAGCGGCTCAGCGTCGTCGACGCCGGCATCGGCGGCAACCGGGTCCTCACCGACGTGCCGAACCTGTGGCAGGGCGTCAGCGCCCTGAAGCGGTTCGGGCATGACGCCCTGGGCCAGCCAGGTGTCAAGGACGTGATCCTCTTCGAGGGCATCAACGACATCGGCAACGACGCCGGCCCCGACGGCCGCCCGCTGACCGTCCAAGACCTCGTCGACGGCTACCGCACCCTGATCGACGAGGCCCATGCCGCGCACGTCCACGTCATCGGCGCCACCCTGATGCCCGACCAGGGCAACGGCTACTACACGCCTGCCGCCGAGGCGATCCGCCAGAGCGTCAACGAGTGGATCCGCACCAGCGGCGCCTTCGACGGTGTCATCGACTTCGACCGGACCATGCGTGACCCGGCGAACCCGGCCGCCCTCGACCCGGCGTACGACTCGGGCGACCACATCCACCCCAACGACCAGGGCATGAAGGCCATGGCCGACGCGGTCGACCTGCGGCTCCTGCGCAGCTGACGCTCTCCGGGCACCGGCTGCTTCGCGGCGGCCGGGACGCAGTGCCGCCTCGTCCCTCTGCTGCACCTCCTCGCGGCCAGGAGGTGCAGCGTGCCGGCCGCGCTGGGCGGGCGTCGATCCGGTGCGGCGCACGAGGCTCCTTGCGGTGGCAGGATCGGTGGTATGAACACCACCGCGGACTGGGTGTACCGGGTGTTCGAGCCGCACGGCTCCGAGGGCTGGCGCCCCTACGGCAGCGACCCGGACCGGTGGCACGGTGCGATCACCGCGCCCGACACCGCCGAGGGCGCGAAGCACGCCATCGGCCGCATCGTCGCGGACCTGATGACCGAATGGGAGATCACCGGTCTCCATCACGCGATGCATGTGCGGGTCTTCCTCTGGCATGACGAGGAGGGCGACACGAAGGACGCGGACTTCATCGTGGAGGTCCGGCCCCGGTCGGACTTCGACGCAGCGTGACGATCCGTCCCGATCCCGTGATCCGGGCAGGGCCGTCCCGGCCTGGCTCGGTCGTGATCGAAACGATCAGCTGGCCGCGGCGGGGTGGGTGCGAGCCAGGAGGAGGGTGATGTCGTCGTCGACCGGTCCGTCGGGGGCCAGGGTGTCGACGACCGACGCGCAGAGGTCGTCCAGGCCGGAAACGGAGGCGGCGAGAGCGGTGCGAAGCTCTTGCATCCCGCGGTCGACGTCGTGGTCCATCTCGATCAGACCGTCGCTGTACAGCGCTATCACGCTGTTGTCCGCCACTTCGACCTCGGCCGTTCCGAAGAATCCCAGTCCCACCCCGATGGGCGGGCCCGGAGGTACCTCGGCGAAGTCGACCGATCCGTCCGGGGAGACGATGAGGGGTGGGGGGTGGCCGGCACTGGAAAAGGTGCATCGCCGGGTTCCCGGGTCGTACACACCGTAGAGGCAGGTGGCCGCGATGGCCGGTGCTGTGCAAGCGCCTTCGCCTTCGTCTTCGCCGGGACAGTCACGGGCCATGTCGATGGCGAGTTCGTCCATGAGACGCAGCAGTTCGTCGGGCGGCACCTCCAGCTTGCTGAGCGCACGGATCGTGGCGCGCAGGCGTTGCATGGACAGGGCTGCCTTGACGCCGTGCCCGACGACGTCTCCCACGACCAGGGCGGCGCGGGAACGGGACAGTTCGATGACGTCGAACCAGTCGCCGCCGACGCCCCCGTGCGTGTCCGCGGGCAGATAGCGGGTGGCCACCTCGACCGTGCCGCGGCCTGACAGGTGACGGGGCATCAGGTCGCGTTGAATCACCAGCGCGGCCGTTCGCTCCCGTGTGTACCGCAGGGCGTTGTCGATGATCAGCGCGGCCCGGGCCGAGAGTTCCTCGGCGAGAGCGAGGTCCGTCCTGCTGAAGGGGACCGGGTTCCGGCTGCGCACGAAAACGGCGATGCCGAGCGTCGCACCGCGCGCCTGGAGGGGCACGATCATGAGGGAATGCATTCCGGTCTGCCGTATGACCCGGGACCGTTCCGGATCGTTGTCGAGCCACGTACCCGGGGAGGTGTCGAGAACGGGTTCGAAGTAGGACCTGCCGCTTGCGAGTACGGCGGTGAAAGGGGAGTCCGTCGGTACATAAACCGCCGTTCCGCGTGCCCACAAGGACTCGCGGAGATCCTCGTGGATGGAAGCGGCGCCGGCGCGGTAGAAGCCGGGGATGCTCGTGTCGGTGGCCTTGAGGCGTCTCAACGGCTCCCTGTCCGGTGACACGGCTTCGACGAGATCGATGGTGACGTAGTCGGCGAGATTCGGTACGGCGGTCTCCGCCAGCCTCTGACTGGTGACCAACGGGTCCAGATCTGTGCCGATGCGGCTCTTCGCTTCGTTGAGCAGACCGAGTCGTCCGCCCTTCTGGCCGATGCCGGCCTGCACAGCCATGGAACACACGCCGAGGGGCCGGCCGTCCGGCCCGTCGAGACGGACCAGGGCGACACTGTAGTGACCGTCGTTCGCCCGCGCCGCGGCCGGCCGCAGTTCATGCCCGAGGATCGGCACATCGGTGGACAGCACTGTCTCCATGGCGTACTGGAGAAACTCGGGTTGCCGAACGCGGAGCACGTCGGTGAGATGGGCACCCAACTCCGGCTCGGCGCCGTAGATGTCCTGATTGTGAACGCTGTCGTTGAACCAGACGCAGCGCAACTCCCGGTCCCAGATGGCCAGACTGATCGGCGAGCGGTGCACAAGCGCCTCAACGGCCGCCGGCTCCAGGCCCGGCCGGCCGAAGGTGTTCGGCCCCCAGAGGAGCCAGCTCCCACCGGCGTCCGGGTCCAGGCGAGTCAGCCGCAGATCCGCGGTCGCCTCGCGGCCGTCACGACGGCGGATCCGCACCCGCCCTGACCAAGGGCCGCCGGCACAGATACGGGGAGTGTCCGGGCCGTCGGACACCAGCAGCCTCTCGACAGGCTTGTGGAGTATTTCGTCAGCCGAATAACCCCACAGGCGTTCGGCGGCCCCGGCCCACACGGACACCGTCATGTCGGCACTGAGCACTGCCAGGACGTCGCCCGAGGGCACAATCCGATCTTCGGCCGGCGATCTCGCGGAACCATCAGTGCCCATACTGCAACTATGCCGCGCACGCGCCGGCCCCTCCACGTCAGCAGGCTGCCCACGGTGTCCGGCGGAACGGCGGGCCCCACACGCAGCCCCGCTCCTGCCTCCGGCCGGCCCCGTCAGCCGGCCCCCGCGACCGCATCCCTGATGAGTCGGCGAGCGGCCGCATCGGTGCGGGCGACGTCATGGGTCACCAAGCGGTCCTGGCACAGACCGCGCAGGCCGGAGACGAGGAGCGTGGCCCCCGCCCGCGCCTGCTGTGGCGAGTGACCCAGGCGCACGAAGGCGGCGGCGATGGGATCGATCATGACCTCGACGGTCTCGGCCGCGATGCCGCCGTACTGCTCGGGATCGGTGGCGGCCAGGCTGAGCAGCTGCAGCAGCATGCGGACCGGCCCGGACTGCTCCCCGACGGTCATCGCTTCCCACAGGGTTTCGGCCGCCTTCCGCAGGCCCGCCGCGTCGCGGACGTCGTCGAACATCGCGTGGGCGTCGGGACGGCAGGCGGCCAGCGCCTGGGCCAGAAGGTTCTCGCGGCTGCCGAAGTAGTACAGAAGCATGCGCTTGGTGGTGCCGATCGACTCGGCGAGCGGACTCAGCGACATCTGCGCGACGCCATGGTGCTGGAGCTGGTGCACCACCTGTTTCAGCAGCTCGGCGCGCTTCTCGGCATTGACGGGGCGAGGCACGCCTTTGACTGTACCGACCGGTACGCGTATGGTCCAGCAGACGTAGATGTGCCGATCGGTACATGAATCGAGTGGCGCCACGGCGAGAGCCGGGCGCGGCACAGCCGAGAGGGGCGCCGTGAAACTGGTCGGACCGCGAGCAGTGCAGGACCGCCAAGGGGTGATCCGGTGAAACACCGCATCGAGCGCCCCCGAGGCATGTCCGCGGCCAGGGTCCTGGCCGAGACCCTCACCATCCCGGCGGTGCTCTTCCTCGGCCTCCTGTTCTGCTTCCCTCTTGCCTTTCACCAGCCTCAGCCCCACGACGTCAAGCTCGCGGTAGCTGATCCCGCGGTGGCACACACCGTCGACAGCGCTCTGCAGCGGCAGCGTCCTGGCGGGTTCGACGTCACCACCGTCGCAGACGCCCGAGCGGCCCGCCGGGCGGTCCTGGACCGCGATGCCGTGGCAGGCTTCGCCACCCGGGGCAGACATGCCGTGCTGTACGTGGCCAAGGCCAATGGGGTGTCCCTCGATCAGGCGCTGACCACGGGCTTCACCCGGCTTGCGGCGCACAACCACCAGCGGCTCACGGTCACGGATGCGGCACCCACGGTGAGTAAGGACGGCCTCGGCACGACACTGGTGTACTTCGCCATGGCCTGGAACGTTCCCGGCTACATACTTGCGACGACCTTGCTGCGGGCGGTGACCTTCAACCGGCGCCGGAAAGTGATGACGATCGCCGGCGTGGCTGCCCTCTTCAGCGTCGTGGGCTTCTTCGTCGGCGAGGGGCTGGGCTTCTTCCCCGGCTCCCCCGCGGCCCTGGCGATCGCCTTCCTGCTGACCACGGCGGTGGCCACGTTCTCCCTCGGTATGGCGCCCTTCGTCAAGCAATTCTTCCCCCTGGTGGGCCTGGGTCTGTACGTCGTACTGAGCGTTCCCTCCAGCGGTCTGGTCCCCGTCCAGTTGCTGCCGCGGTTCTTCCAGGACCTGCACGCCGTCATGCCGCTGGGCAACGCGGTCGACGCTCTGAGGGGAGTCCTGTACTTCGACGGCGCGGGGGTGCTGAAACCGGTCCTCGTGCTGTGCGCGTGGATCACCGCGGGTACGGCGCTGCTGGGGCTCGACGCGTGGCGGCACCACCGCACGGCCGTGCGCCGGGGAGCCGAGGACGAGCAGGAGGACGTTCCGGAACCGCCGGTGGAGGACCCCACCGTGGAGGCGCCCGCGCCCACCGCCCTTCCGGTCCACCCGCACCACTTCGGCGAGCTGTTGCCGATGCTGGAGGGCACCGTCAGGGACGGCGAACAGCAGCCCATCCATCGGGCCGCGGTGACCGTCATGGACGCCGGCGGCCGGCAGTTGGTGCGCACCGCGACGAACGCACGCGGCGAGTACGCCGTGACCGGTCTGCCCGAGGGGTACATCAGCGTGGTGGTCTCATTCCCCGGCCGGCACCCTCTGGTCCACCAGAAGCTGCTGCAGTCCGGGGTGGCCGTCCGGGCCGACTTCACGCTGCACGACCGACGCACCGGGGCGTCAACTCCCCTGGCGGCTCAACGTCTTGGTCTCGGATAGCCGGACACGGTTCTTGAGGCCCCGTATGTAGCGAGGGCCGGCGCCGAGGAGGGTGATGCGGCCGGCTCGCGGACACCTGGCGGGAATATCGGGAACACCGTCGGTGTCTGTGACCACGTGGAATCCGGGGAACCCGCCGGTGTCGGAGGAGTGCGCGAGGACGGATCGCAAATGACCAAGGAACACGCCGGTAGCCCAGGCCTTCCGCCGGACCGCCGCAGGAAGCGCATCGCCGAGCTCCTCGCCGCCTGCGCCGCCTGCCTCATACCGTGGACCGTGATGCTGGGTCTGACCCTGCCGTCGTCGCACCGCGTGCACGAATGGCGCCTGGCCTGGGTCGGATTCGACGTACTGCTCATCATCTCGTTGGCGTCCACGGCGTGGCTGGCCTGGCGCCGCAGCCGAGCGGTCATCCTGTACGCGCACGCCACCGCGGTCCTGCTGATCTGCGACACCTGGTTCGACATCTCGCTCGACGCCGGGACCCGGGACGTCTGGATGGCGGGAGTCCTTGCCCTCGCCACCGAACTGCCGCTCGCCGCCTTCCTCATCCACCGGGCGCACGCCCTGATCGCCCTGCTGCCGTGGCCGCCCGCGCACGCCGCCGCCGGCGACACCGCCGGAAGCCTGACGGAACCGGTCCCCGGCGGGGAGACCATCCCACCGGGCCTGCGGACGCCTGGATAACCGCGGTGACAATGCCCCACGTCCGCGGAACAAGGATCAGACGGTGAGAAGGGAGTCGTCCTGCGGGCGGGCGCCGGGCAACCGGTGGCGGGCGGCGATGAGCGCGGCGTCGATGTCCCGGGTGCCGGTGGACACGCACAGTGTGTAGGCGACGTCGTCCATGCGCTGGCGCACCTCGGGGCTGCCGTCCTCTGCGTGCAGGATCCGCAGCGTCTCGTACTGCTCGATCAGGTTGGTCAGTACCGCGGGGTGTGCCATGAGCATCGCAAGTCTCCCTGGTCCCGTGATCAACATGCCTTGTGCATCGACCCGTGTGCCCCGGGGTCCCGCCCGTCATTCCCCCCTTCCCGGGAAGACCGGGCAGCGGAGGGGCCGGTGACCTCGTTCGATGGTCACCGGCCCTCCGACCGGGTTCAGCTCAGCGGCCGCATCGGCCGGAGACTGCGGGATGTGGCCGTCACCAGCCGACGGCGACCAGCAGCCACTGCGGATTGCTGTGGGAGACGAAGGAGGACTGCCCCGCCACGTCGTCGTAGGGGAAGCCGTAGGCGAGGTGGTTGATGGCGTTGTCGTGCCAGAACTTGGCGTAGTAGTTCGCCGGGGCGGCCTTGTAGTACTGGCTCGGGTCGGCCTGCTGGGAGGCCGGCAGCGTGGCCACGTGACGGTTGAGGGCCGCGCACATGTCCGGGTTGCCGGCCAGGGAGGCGGCGCAGCCGAAGATGTCGGAGGTGGCCGCGTTCACGCCGGCGGACTGGGCGTAAGAGGTGAAGTAGTCGGCGTTGGCCCCGCCCGCGCGGAAGCTCGGGTCGCTGCCGGGGGCGATGATGCGGTACGGCGCCTGGGTCTGGGCCAGCACCTTGAACTGGGACGGGACCGCGTCGATGAATCGCTGGAACGTGGTGGCGCGGTCCTCCGCGAAGGTCTGCCGGTTCTCGCCGACCTCGACGTCGTAGCCGTCCTTGGTGTGCAGCCGCATCGCGAGTTTGAGGCCGAAGGCGTCGACGCGTGTGGTGTTGCCGTTGAAGACGTTGTTGCCGACCGTGAACTCGATGAAGTCGTAGTAAGGGCTGTTGGGAGAGCCCAGGTAGAAGTACATGCGGCCTGCGGAGTTCGCCGGCATGTCGAGGTAGGGCTGTTCGGCGATGGAGTGCGTCTGGCCGTTGAAGCTCCAGTAGACCTGGCTGTCGGAGTACTTGCCGTTGGTGCGGTTGAGGATCTTCACCTCTACGGCGTTCTGGGCGGGCGGGATGTCGCTGGTGCTGCCCCAGAAGTCGTCGGGCGGAGTGGTGCCGCCGCCGGGGCCGTAGACCTGGAACTCCCAGAGGGAATAGCCGTAAGGGGTGGCCCGCGTCGTCCCGTAGAGGCGCACATACCGGCCGCTGCCGGTGACGGCCTGGTTCTCGGTGCCGCCCGTGGCGTTGGTGGTGGAATAGACCGTCGTCCAGTTGGCCCCGTCGGTGGAGGTCTGTATCTGGTAGGCCTTGGCGTAGGCGGCCTCCCAGCTGAGGGTGACCCGGGTGATCTGCTGGACGGAGCCGAGGTCCACCTGGAGCCACTGGGGATCGGCGAAGGCCGAGGACCAGCGGGTGCCGGGGTTGCCGTCAACCGCTGCGGCGGCGGGGAAGGACGCGTTCTCGGTGGAGGACGCGGTGGCGGGCCGCCCCTGGGAGAGCAGCTGGTCGGCGGCCCGTGCGGGCGAGGGCGTCAGGGCGAGGAAGCAGGCTGCGAGCAGGGCGATCACCAAGCCGAGAGCCGTACGTGAGCGCGCAACATCGGTCGCTGGTCTGCGCGTGAGCACACTCGGGGAAGTCTGCATGGGGGTCTCCGGATGCCGGGTGGGCGTGCGTGGGGGTTGGAGGCAGCAGGTGTGAGAGCGCTCTCGGGGTTTGTACTCCCGCCTCAGCACGGCGTCAACAACTGAACGCGAAACCAGTGGAGTTCACAGACACACAATGGGGTGCACCTGCGTCTTGGACGATGGAGCCGCGTACCGCGCCCCCCGGCCTCTTCGAGAGCCGTCCGGTTGGCCGATCCCGAACCCTCATCAGCGTTCATCACTTGACCCGTCTGGTCCAGACCTTCTAGGTTCCGGCCGACGGGTTACACGAACGCACCCAGCTCATGGGCCAGTTGAGCTCGTGCGTCGTCCTTGTGCATGTTGTCCCCGAAAGGCTGTGATCGTCCTCCATGGCCGACCCCTCCCCCACACCTCTCACCGCGTTACGGCGCAGCCTCGTCGGCGGGCCGTGGCCGACCCGGAGGAGGTGGCTCGGCTGCGGGCCATCCTCGACCGGCGGCTCGTGCGCACGGACAACACCACGTCGCCCGGAATCCCGCGGAGCCGGGGCCGGGCCGTCGGCCGCGGCGCCGGCTCCGTCGGGCTGTTGCTGCTGGGGCTGCTGTTCTTCTTTTTCGCCTTCGCCGCGGTCCAACGCGCCACGCACCCGGACCGCTTTCCCGGGATCCAGAACAACACCGCCCCGATGTCGGCCGTCATGCTGGTGCTGGGCGCGCTCACGGTCGCCGGGGCTTGGTGGCTCGTGCGGCGGATGACCGTCATGCGGATCGTGACCGCCGTCCTCGCCGTCCTCGCCCTGCTGGCCGGTGGCGCCGTCCTGCACCGCGTCGGGCCGATGCTCCACTGCTGGGGCTCCGACCGGATCGCCCGCCAGCCCGAGGGCACCTACGTCTGCTACGACTTCTGAGCATCAGCTCATCTGCCGGCGCGCCTGCCTCACCTCGCGGTCGATGGCCCAGGCATCCGCGACCGGCCCCAGGTGGCCGAGCTTGTCGGGATTGATCACCGCGCGGATGGTCTGGATCCGCCCGTCGAGCACGTCCACAGCCATGACATGCAGGATCTTGCCGTCCCTGTCGCGGAGGATCGCACCGGGCTGACCGTTGATCTCACATGGCTCGAACGTCACATCGATCCGGGCCAGCAAGGGGAAGACCGTACCCAGCACCCGGGCCACGTTCAGTGCGCCCACAAGGGCCTTGGCCAGTTGCGGGGCCTTTCCGCCGCCGTCCCCGACGAGTTGTACGTCGGCGGCGAGCAGATCCTGCAACCCGTCCACGTCTCCGTGCTGCAGCGCGTCGAAGAACCGCCTCGCCAGCTCCTGTCGCTCCTGCCGGTCCGCCGAGAACCGGGCGCGCCCGGTCTCCATATGCCTTCGTGCGCGCACCAGCAGCTGCCGACAGGCCGCCTCCGACCGCCCCACCGCCGCGGCGACCTCGTCGAACTCGAAGGCGAAGACCTCGCGCAGGACGAACACCGCCCGCTCCAGTGGACTCAGCCGCTCCAGCAGCAGCAAGGCAGCCATCGACACCGAGTCGGCCAACTCCACCGCCCGTGCCGGATCCTGATACGGATCGTTCAGCAGCGGCTCGGGAAACCACGGACCGACATACTCCTCCCGCCGCACCCGTGCGGAGCGCAGTACGTCGATCGAGATCCGTGTCACCGTGGCCGACAGGAAACCCTTCGTCGACGTGGGCCGGGTGGCCGAGCCGTCGAAGCGCAGCCACGTCTCCTGCACCGCGTCCTCAGCCTCGCCCACACTGCCCAGAATCCGGTAGGCGATCGAGAACAGCAGCGGCCGCAGCTCCTGGAACTCCTCGACCTTGCTCACGCCGCATCCTCCTCGAGTCCCCCCGCCCGTACCGGTCAGCACAGACAACTCCTCGTGATCATCGGTCAATTGCCGGTCCTGGGGCAAGGCACTGACCCCAGGACCCGGAACCCGGTCGACGGGCTCCGAGTCCCTTTGCTGACGGACGTTCAGTGGAACTGGCCCACCTGGTAGTCGCCGGCGGCCGGCTGGCGGGTGATGATGTTCAGCCGGTTCACCGAGTTCATGAAGGAGACCAGGATCACCAGGGCAATGAGCTGTTCCTCGTCGTAGTGCTTGGCGGCGTTCGCCCACACCTCGTCGCTGACTCCGCCGACCGCATCCGCGACCCGGGTGCCCTCCTCCGCCAGCTCCAGCGCGGCACGCTCCGCCTCGGTGAAGACCGTGGCCTCCCGCCACGCCGCGACCAGGCTCAGCCGCACCGGCGCCTCACCGGCCGCGGCGGCCTCCTTGGTGTGCATGTCGATGCAGACGGCACAGCCGTTGATCTGGCTCACGCGCAGCGCCACCAGCTCCTGTGTCGCCGGGGGCAGCGGCGACTCCTTGAGCGTCTTGCCCGCCGACATGAAGTACTTGAGGGCCTTACCGGCGGTCGGGCTGGCGAAGTAGTTCAGTCGCGCGTCCATGGTGGGCTCCTTTGCGGTCGTCAGTGGCTCCACCCCCGAGACGGGACAGCCCGCTCCCCTGTGACACGCACAGATGTGACCTGCGTCTCCCTGCTGTCGACGGGTGCCATCGGGGGTAGGCAGGGAGCGCCGCCGTTCCATCGCTGCGTGTTCCAAGGAAAACCGGCGCCGCGAGCTCCGGGGTCAGTGGCGCGCTACCCCATGCCTTCGCGGGCCGCGTCGAGAAACGCCGTATGCTGCAGGCCGTCCGCGGACCGACGGAGGGATGGGACACGGTGAGCGAATCGTTCTTGCTGGTCTGCGACGACCTGCCGCACAGCGTAGTCCCGACTGACGCCGGCCCCCGGGCCATCGAGATCGTGAAGCTGCTGCACCGGCGGACCGGGCAGAGTTTGCGGCCCTGCAAGTCCCTCATCAGCCACCTGCCCGCGACCGTCCTCGAGAACGTGCCGGAAGAAGTCGCCGCCGCCATGGTGGCCGAGCTCCACGAAGCCGGAGCCGGCGCTCACGGCTTCTCGAACTCGGCTGCGGTCCACGCCTCGAATCGATGCGGCTCACGCCCGAGCCAGGTCGCTTCAGCGCTAGGTGACGCTGCGTCCGTGGTCGGCGGCGTAGGCCGCGAAGACCGCCGACGACGGTCCGCCCGTGTGGAGAAAGCGCTGGTCAAGGACGCCGGCGAGGTCTTCCAGTGCGTTGGCGAGCAAGTCTCCGGTCAGTCGGACGTCCGGTCGCCGCGCGGCCTGCCCGCGCCGGGCGAGGACTGAGGCGTACCCGAGGATGGCCGCCAGGGAGGAGTGGTCCTCCCCGTCGTGGAAGTAGTAGGCCTCGGCGTATTGAGTGAAATCGATTCGGACGCGCACGACTTCGGTGGCCAGGCTGTCCAGCAGCAGCGCCCCGGCAACGCTGTCGAGTTGCTCGGCCGTCGGAGCAGACTCGCGCAGGAGCGCCAACCGGATGGCAAGCACCCTCCTGCGTGTCAGTGCGGGGTAGACCTCGAGCACCCAGGAGACGGTGGCGGTCAGCAGGGCGAAGCCGACGAGTGCCTCCAGTGGCGAGACCAGGCGGAGCCACCCCGCGGCGGGTGTGATGTCGCCCAGCCCCAGGGTGGCGACGGTGACGAGTGAAAGGTAGACGGAGTCCAGGAGCGTCGGCTGCTGCGCGGCTCTGGAACCCGGCGTGAGTGTGAAGGCCCCCGGCATGTGGGGCCAGTAGATGATCGCCCAGCCCAGGACGATGACGGCGGCCCAGAGACCGACCACGGTCACCATGGCGAGAGGGCCGACGAGGCCGACCACACGTCTGCGGGCGCGCAGCCGACGGGCCAGTCTCCACATCCCCGTCATGACGAGGCGGCTCAGGCCGGCGTGGCGGGTGGGATGCCAGAGGGTGTGGAACAGGTCGCGCAGGGCGGCCATCACCAGCCCGACCCCTGCCAGCGAAACCAACCACTCCATGCTCGTCTCCCACGGGCCGGTTCCGTGCAGCGGCCTCGGCACCCCGCAGCGATGAGGCCCATCTCACCTATCGTCAGATTTTGCCCTGATTTCAGAGCTTAGGTCACGTACACAAACGTCGGGTGTGTGGACGGGCGGTCTGTCACCGGTCGGACGGGCTGATACGACGGCCCGTGAGCTGCTCGGGCCGGATCGACACCCACATCTCGCGCTTGCCGCCCGCCCACGGTTCGGTATGGGCTCGCTCAGCCAGCCGCCGCACGACGTCGGGCTCTGTGACGACCCGTGCGGGACCGACGAGGAGGACGCTCCAGCCCTGGCTCATGGCCTCGTCCACACGGTCGACCTCGAAGGCGACCTCCGCTCCCACAGCCGCCGCAGGCACCGCGTCGGGCATCGTCCGGTAGGCGATCGCGTCATCGATGACCTCGTAGTTCACCGGGACGACCACCGGACCGCCGGGGGTCGACACCGCTACGCGTCCCACACCGTGAGTGGAGAGCAGAGCGCGGCATTCGTCGGGGGTGAGGTTACGGAGCTGGGGGCGCAGGAGGGCGTGCCCCTGGCCCGGCGGTAGATCGATACCGCTCCCGCGCAAGGCTGCGACGCTGGTACCGAGCGCCGCGGCGAGCCGGATGAGTGCCGCCAGGCTCGGATCGGCGGGGCGTTCCTCCAGATACGCGAGGTAGTCCGGTGCCATCGCGGCACGGCGGGCCAACTCTTCCCTGCTCAGGCCCTGTCGCTCACGCTCGGCAGCCACGCGGCGGCCGATGTCGCCAGCGTTCGGTCCCGTCTTCCGTGCAGTGGTGGGGGACACGCTGGCCGCCTCCGCAGAGCCTCCCTCGGAAGGCCCGTCGGTACTGCCCGGCCCATGCTGAAGGTGGCGGACGTGCGCGTCCGGTCCGGGGAACACCAGCGTCACCTCGTCCGTGTCCGACCAGCGCACGTCGTACGGCGGTGTGCCATCCGCATGGTGCAGTCCGACGATCTCGCCGTCGCGCCGGGTGTTGCCCGTCGCCGGACTTTCGATGACGAGTTGATCGCCGAGTCGAGCTCGCATGATCGCCACCAACTATCGGGGTGAGGGCCTGGCCGCGTCCGTGGGTGATTCACGGAGGGTGGCCAGGCGACGGCGGTATTCCTCGTCGTCGATCTCACCGCGCGCGTACCGCTCGGCGAGGATCTGCTCAGGTCCGCTTCCCGGAGGCGTCTTCCGCCAGGAGCCGTGGCCTTCGCCGGGAGGGGTGGGGCGGGCCAGAAGCCGGAAGAGCAGGGTGCCGACGGTGATGATCAGGGCCCAGAACAGCAGCGTGCCGAGCGACATCACGAACCAGCCCAAGCCGCTCATGCCGTGGCCATACCAGAACATCATTTTCTGCCTCCTTCCCAGGTCGTCAGGGGTACGAATCCCGCGGCGGCAGATGTCCCGGCATCCATCGTCGCTCGCCACCGGCGCCGGCGCGACGGGCCGGACGGCCCTTGCTCGTCAGCGCCTCCTGCCGGCGCAGGCCTTTTCCGGGCGGAGTACGCGTCGTTCAGTCCCCGCGCCAGCTCCCGGTGCTGTGGCCGGCTGCTGGATCGCGGCAGCAGCGAAAAGATGCGGGTCCGGCGGTCTCGGCAACGCCGACTGCTGTGCGACGGACTCGACGCCCCGGCCACGTCGCTCTGCCGGTCGCCCGCCGCCCCGGCCGCCCTAACCCTGCCGGTCACCCGCAGCCCCGTAGAGACCATGCGGTCCCCCGTACGACGGTGCCCAGGACTGCCCGAAGCAGCTCCCGCTCTGTTCTCCGGGTGCCGTCGAACGGATGCCTCTCGTCGGGCATCCTTGGGGAGGGTGCCGCGAGACGGCGAGGGGAGCTGTGGTGGACGAACGCGCGCAGGGTTCGCGTGAAGAGGAGACGTCCGGGATGTCCCCGCAGCTGCGGCTGGACGTGCTACTGGACGATCTGCAGCAGCAGGTCGCGCAGGTCCGGGCCGCCCGGGACAGGGTCCACACACTGCTCGACGCGGTGCTGGCGGTCGGCTCCGACCTCGACCTGGAGGTGGTGCTGCACCGCATCGTGGAGTCGGCGGTCACCCTGGTCGACGCCCAGTACGGGGCGCTCGGCGTGCTGGGCGAGGAAGGCACGATCAAGCAGTTCGTCACCGTCGGCATCGATCAGGCGGGCATCGCACGCATCGGGCACTACCCGCGCGGCGAGGGCATCCTCGGGTTGCTCATCCGGCACCCCGAGCCGCTGCGCCTGGCGGACCTCGCGGAGCATCCGGCATCCGTCGGCTTCCCGGACGGCCACCCCCCGATGACCAGCTTCCTCGGCGCCCCGGTCCGCATACGCGACCAGATCTTCGGCAACCTGTACCTGACGAACAAGAAGAGCGGCGCGGAGTTCGACAGCGACGACGAGGCGGTGCTGCGCACCCTGGCCGCGGCGGCCGGCGTGGCGATCGACAACGCCCGCCTGTACGAGGACGCCCACCGCCGGCAGCGATGGCTGTCGGCCAGCAACGAACTGACCCGCAGCCTGCTGTCCGGCGCGGAGCCCGCCGCCGTGCTGGCCTCCTTCACCGCCACCGTGCGCGAGATCGCCGACGCCGACCTGGTCACCCTGGCCGTGCCGGTCGGCGACAAGGACGAGCTCGTCATCGAGGCCGCCTCGGGCGCGCCGGCCGAGGAAGTCCGCGGGCTGCTGCTGCCCGCCTCGACCCTGGCCGCCAAGGTCTACGCGTCCGGCGAGACGATCACCAGCGAGTCCCTCAGTGCCGATCCGCGCGCTGAGGGCGGCAGCGCCTCGGTGGTGGAGCTCGGGCCGGCCTTCTTCGTCCCCCTCGGCACCCGCGAGCACGTCCGCGGCGTGCTGCAGGTCGCGAACCTGCCCGGCGGCCCCCGCTTCACCGACGCCGTGATCGACATGGTCACCGGGTTCGGCAACCAGGCCGCGCTGGCCCTGGACGTCGCCGAGCACCGACGCGACACCGAGCGCATGGTCGTGCTCAACGACCGCGACCGGATCGCCCGGGACCTGCACGACCTGGTCATCCAGCGGCTGTTCGCCGGCGCGCTCTCGCTTCAGTCCACGCTGGGGCGGGTCTCCGACCGGCCGCAGGTGAGCGAACGGGTCCAGCGGGTCGTGGACGACCTGGACGACACCATCAAGATCATCCGGTCGACCATCTACGCCCTGCGTGAGCACGACCGGTCCCGTCGCGGGAGCGGGCTGCGCGCCCAGCTGGTCGCGGCCACGGAACGGGCCACCGAGTCGCTCGGCTTCACTCCCGCATTGCGCATGACCGGGCTGCTGGACACGGCCGTGTCCGCCGACCAGGCCGAGCAACTGCTGGCCGTGCTCGGTGAGGCTCTGTCCAACGCCGCCCGGCACGCGCACGCCGGCGCGGTCGACGTGGCCGTCGAGGTCGCCGACACCGAGCTGAGGCTGCGAGTGGCGGACAACGGCAGCGGAATCGACCCGGCGGTCGACCGCCGGAGTGGCCTGGCCAACCTGAGCAAGCGCGCGGAGGAGTTGGGCGGCCGCTTCAGCGTCTCCGCGAACCGACCCAGCGGCACCGTCGTCGAATGGGTCGTTCCGCTCCCCTCGGCAGGCTGACGCTTCCCGCTGTGCGCGGGCATGCCCGCGTCTGCTAAGGCCGGTGCTCCCGCGCGGTGTGAGCGGGGCACGGGCCTTTGGGGGACCGCTGCCCGGCCGGGGGAACGGGCGTGGGGTTCAGGCGGCCGGTGGGAACAGGGCGCTGCCCGCCTCGGCGCGCGTGGCCTCGGCCGTCTCCCAGTCCTCGACGGTGAGGTTGGCCAGTGCGGCCGGGAACACGCCGTCCTGCTCCTTGAGGATGTGGTCGCGCAGCACGGCCATCGCCTCGATCAACCGCGCGGCCAGGTCGGGTCCAGGGGCGTCCCGCCGTCCGCGGCCTCCGCCAGCACCGCTTCGACGCTGCGGTGCTCGGCCTCCGGAGCGGCGATCTGCTCGGGGAAGTCGGCGGCCAGGGCCGGGAACAGTCCGGGCTCCTCGACCTGGGTGTGCGGGCCGAGCACCCTCGCGATCTGCCGGGCGGTCTCCGCCATCCGGGCCACATCGTCCTGCTGGTGAGCGGTGCGGAGGTCGTCGTGCTCCCGGGTCAGTTCGTCGGTGGTCGTCAGCGACTGGCAGCCGCAGTACTGGGGCTCGCCGTGCCCGCCTCGTGGACAGAGGCGGCCGGCATCGGCGAGCACGCGTACCACACCACGGCCGTCGGGGCGGGTTCCGTGGCGGGCGCGGCCATGGTCACCGGGCTCGGCGTGCTGTGCGCACGGCGGCTGCTGACCCGGCGGGTACGGCTCGGCACCGACCGCAGCGACAAGCCGCTCTTCCCTCTGCTGGCCGCGACCGTCCTGCTGGGCATCTCCGCCACGGCCGCGCACAACGTCTTCGGCCCCGGGTACGACTACCGGGAGACCGTCTCGGTCTGGTTCCGTGGCGTCTTCACCCTCCAGCCGCGGCCCGAGGGCCGTCGCCGGCGCGCCCTTGCTGTTCCGGCTGCACGCTCTGAGCGCCTGCCTGCTCTTCGCGGTCTGGCCGTTCACCCGGCTGGTGCACGTGTGGAGCGTCCCGATCGGTGCACGTGTGGAGCGTCCCGATCGGCTACCTTTACCGGCCCTACCTGGTGAACGGCAGGCGGGCCGTCCCTGCCGCCGACCAGTCGGGACCCGCCTGATGCAGGCGCTGCTGCGGATGCGGATCTCGATAAAATGAATGAGCCATCGGCGTCGCCTGCGCAGCAGGGGAACGAGGCCACACGGGCCCCCGGCCAGGCCGCTGTCCTCACCGAACGGCTCACCGAGCGAAGAGGTTGGCCATGCGAACGAACATCATCCGGCACGAGAGCATGATGGCCAGCTACGACATGGTGAACGGCTGGACCGTTGTCGAGGTGGACGGTGATCTGGACGCCCACACCTCCCCGATGATCCGTGAAGCGGTGATCAGGCTCCTCGAGGAGGGCCATCGCCACTTCGTCCTCGACCTGGGCTTCGTACCCTTCATGGATTCCATGGGGCTGGGCGTGATCGTGGCGGTCACGAAACGCATCCGTGAACACGACGGCTCGCTGCGTCTCGCCTCCGTCTCGGGCCGAATGCTCAAGATCTTCGACCTCAGCGGCATGCGCGAGAGCTACGAGATCTGCCACTCGTCGGAGGAGGCGACGAGCTCGGCTCCCTCGCCCGGCAGCCTCGTGCACTGGCCGCACACGTCGGCCGGCTGAGGCGTCCGCACGCGAGGGGCGAAGGAGCCGGCTGATCGATCAGGCCGAATCGGCCGGGGTGCGCAGGGCGAGGATCGCGACGTCGTCGTCGAACACCTGACCGCTTTGGATGATCAGGGCGTCGCACATTTCCTCCAGCGGGGCTGCGGCCAGGCGGGCGGCGTGCCCGGCCAGGCCGTCGAAGCCCGTGTCGATGTCCTGGCCGCGGCGTTCGACCAGCCCGTCGGTGAACAGCAGCAGGGTGGCTCCCGGCGGCAGCGGGTGCGCGTGGCTGAACCGCGGGACGGACGCGTCGATGCCCACCGGTATCCCGTGCCGGGCGGGCGCCAGGTAGCAGGTGCTGCCGTCCCGCCCGATCAGCAGCGGAGGCGGGTGCCCGGCGTTGCTCCAGCCGAAGGTGTATCCCTCGGGGGTGCGTTCGAGGCGGCCGAACACCAGGGTGGCGGTCGGCGGGTCCTCGAACATCGTCAGGGTGCGGTCCAGGCGCGACACGACCAGGCCGGGCGGTCCGCACCGGTCGAAGGCGAGGGCCCGCAGCATGTTGCGGATCTGTCCCATCAGCGGGGCGGCCTCGACGTCATGGCCGGTCACGTCGCCCACCACCACGCACGTCGCCCCATCGGGCAGGACCATGGCGTCGTACCAGTCCCCGCCGAGCCTGGGCAGCGCGGACGCCGGCTCGTAGCGGGCCGCTGCCTCCAGCGGCGCCAGGTCGGGAAGGATGGGCAGCAAACGGCGCTGGAACTGCTCGGTGGCGCGTTTGAGGTGCTCGTACAGACGGGCGTTCTCGATGCAGACGCCCGCCGCGCTGGCCAGCGCGGTCAGCAGGTGCTCGTCATCGTCGTCGAAGGGTGTACCGTCCGTCTTGTCGGCGAGGTAGAGATCGCCGTACACGGTCCCGCGCACCATCAACGGAACGCCCAGCAAGGTCCGCATGACGGGATGCCCGGCCGGAAAGCCCGCGGCACGAGGATGGGCGGCCACATCCGCCACCCGCAGCGGCTCCCTGTGGTTCACCATGGTGTGCAGCAGGCCGTGGCCCTGCGGCAGGCCCATGGCAGCGCAGAGGTGCGGGTCGTCGATACCCACGGTGATCAGGTCGGTCACCCCGCCGGCCTCCGAGAGCACGCCCAGGGCGCCGTAGCGAGCGCCGACGAGATGGGCGGCCGCTTCCACGATGCGGTGCAGCACCGTGCGGGCGTCCATGTCGGCGCTCATCGCCACGACCGTGCCGAGCAGCTGCCTCAGCCGCTGTGGGTCGAGGACGAGCTGGGATGCCTGCGCGGTGGGTCCGTCCCGGGCGGCTTGCCACGCCTCGCCGGCCGGAAAGGCCCCGGACGGCGGGCTGTCATGGGACGGATCGTGCACCATGGTGGGGTTCCTCCGGGCGCCGTCATCACCGCGCCTTAAATGTCACCCTACGCGCTCACCCGACCCTGGGCAGGCCCGCGCGGCACGGCGTGGGTCACGGCCTCCGCACCGGCAGTGGCCTCGCACGCCGCAGCCGGGGCGCGAGGCGAAGCACCCTCACGTACCGGCAGGCGGGCCACTGCCTCCGTGCAGCCGCGCGCCCGCGTGGGCGTCGGCCCATCTCGCTGTCGGAGCAGCTTTCAGCCTTCCGCGTGGGCGAGCCACAGGTCGGGGCCGAAGACCTCGTAGCGGATGCTGCGCGCGGGGACGCCGGCCTGGAGGAGCCGGGTGCGGACGGCGTGCATGAAGGACACCGAGCCGCACAGGTACAGGTCGGCGTCGGCGGGCAGGTCCAGGCCGTCGAGGTCCATCAGGCCGATGCGTGAGCCGGGTTCCTCGGTCGCGTCGTCTTCGTACCAGAACTCGGCCCGCGCATCGGGCAGTTGGCCGATCAGACGGCGCGTGTCGGCGCGCAGGGCGTGGTCGGCCGGGGTGCGGTCGGCGTGCAGGACCCGCACCGGCCGGGACGAACCGGTGGCGGCGAGGTGTTCGAGCATGCCGACCATGGGGTGCAGCCGATGCCAGCGGAGACCAGCAGCAGCGGGGTGTCGGCGTCGTCGAGGACCACGTCGCCGAACGGGGCCGACAGGGTGAGCTCGTCACCGGCGTGCACGGTGCGGTGCAGCTGGGTGGAGACTTCGCCCTCGGGGGCGTCGGCGACGCTCGCCACCCGCTTGACGGTGATGCGCCGCAGCCGGTCACCGGGAGCGCTGGACAGGCTGTACTGGCGGGTCTGGTGGATACCGTCGGGCATGAGCGCCCGCACGCTGACGTACTGGCCGGCGCGCGCCTTCGGCATGGGGCCGTCGTCGGCCGGGCGCAGCAGGAAGGACACCCCGTCCGGGGTCTCCTCACGCCGCTCCGCCACGGTCCACTGCCGCCACGGCTCGCGCGGGTCGACCCCGGCTTCCTGGTAGAGGCGGTCCTCCTGGGCTATGAGGGCGCCTGCCATCAGCCAGTACACCTCGTCCGAGGCGGCGGCCGCCTCCGGGGTGACCGCGTCACCGAGTACGTCGCCGATGGCGCGGAAGAGGTACTTGTGGACGATCGTGTACTGGTCCTCCGTGACGCCCAGCGCGGCGTGCCTGTGGGCGATCCGGGCGAGGAGGGCGTCCGGCCGGGCGTCGGGGCCGGCCAGCAGGGCCTCGGCGAAGCCCGCGATGGACCCGGCCAGCGCCCGGCGCTGCTCGCCGCTGGCCTGGTTGCCGCGGTTGAACAGGCCGTCCGGCAGTTCCGGCTGGTCGGCGAACATGGTGCCGTAGAAACGGGCGGTGATGTCGTCCAGGGCGCCGCCGACGGCGGGCAGGGTGGCGCGAACGACAGCGGCCGACTCGGGCGAAAGCATGGAACTCCCCTGAGATGCAATTGGGTTGAGGGACGCCGTTCACCGCACAGCCGGGATCCGTCGTGCGGGTCCGAACGGCACGTCGATCATCGGGTGCAGCCGTCACCCGGAACAGGGCCGAACCGCCCTGGAGGGCCGAGCTGCCGGGGTCCATCGCGGGCTTCGCCCAGGCCCTGTTGGCCGGTGGCCTGGGTGGCGGGCGGCGCGACGTCGTTGATCGCGACGACATGGACGTCCCGGGTGCCCGAGTCCGCGCGGTCGAGGGCGTCACGCCCGGTGCGGTACTACGGCGACGGGGCAGACGGCGTGGTGCAGCACCGCGTGGGCGACGCGACCCAGCTGCAGGCCGTAGTGGCCCTCGCGACGCCGGGCCCCGACGACGAGCAGGCCGGCGTCGGCCGAGGCGCCGAGCAGGACCTGGCGGGCGTGCCCCTCGGCGGTACGGCCGTGCACCTCGACGTCGGCCGGGATGTCCCGCAGGGCCGCTTGCAGCACCTCCGCGGCCTGCTCCGCGTACAGCCGGGCCGGTTCGCCCGCCGGCGCACGGTGGCCGGTCGTCCCGTGCGCCGGGCAGCGCCAGGCCCGTACGGCCTCCAGCGGCACGCCTCGGCGCCGTGCCTCCTCTAGGGCGAAGCGCACCGCCGCCGCGTCCGCCGGCTCCTCGCCGACGCCCACGACGATGCGGCCGTGCCTGCCGGGTTCGGCCGCATCGTCGTGGCTGCCGCGCAGCACGATCACCGGGCAGTGCGCGTGGCCGGCCACCGTGACGCTGACGGAGCCGAGCAGCGCCTCGGCCAGGCTGCCGCGGCCGCGTGAGCCGAGGACCACGGCAGCGGCTGTGCGGCTTTCCCGTTCCAGTGCGTACTCGGGTTCCTCGGGCAGCACGTCGGTGGTGAGCTTCACGTCGGGTCGTCGGGTGCGGACCCGGCGTGCGGCGGTCTCGACGATGTCCTCGGCCATGACCTGGTCCGAGGGCTTGCCGAGATCGTCCGCGAGTGCGGCGCCTTCGTACCGTTCCCACAGCGAGGCGTACACCAGCCGCAGCGGCAGCCCGCGCAGGGCGGCCTCGTCGGCCGCCCAGTCGACGGCGCGCAGGCTCGGCTCGGAACCGTCGGCGCCGACGACCAGCGGCATGTCCATGGTGTTCACCTCTCCGCGTCCAGGTCGAAGACGATGCGGGCCTTGATGTCGCCGCGCAGCACGGCGTCGATCGACTCGTTGACGGAGGCGAGCGGGCGGGTCTCGTAGATGACCTCGGTGCGGCCGGCGGCGTGGAGTTGGAAGACCTCGGCGAGGTCCTGCCGCGTGCCAACGATCGAGCCGATCACCGAGGTGCCGCCCAGGACGGTGTCGAAGATCGGCACCTGGATCGTGCCGTGCGCGGGCAGGGCCACCATGACGAGCTTGCCGCTGCGTCGGAGGCCGGAGCCCGCGGCCTCGAACGCGGCGGGGCTGACCGCGAGGGCGATCGCGGCGTGGGCGCCGCCGTGCTTCTTCAGTTCCTTGCCGACGTCCTGCTTGCGGGCGTCGATGACGAGGTCGGCGCCGAGTTCCGCGGCGAGTTCCAGCTTGTCGTCAGTGACGTCGATGGCCGCGACGGAGGCCCCGGCGATCTTGGCGTACTGCAGGGCGAGGTGGCCGAGGCCGCCGACGCCGGAGATCGCGACGAGCTGGGCGGGCCGGACGCCGGCGATCTTGACGGCCTTGTACGTGGTGACGCCGGCGCAGGTCAGGGGGGCCGCGTCGAACGGGGTGACGCCGTCGGGGACTGGCTGGGCGAAGTCGGCCCAGGCCAGCATCTTCTCGGCGTACCCGCCGTCGCAGCCGTAACCGGTATTGACCTGCTGCTCGCACAGCGTCTCCCAGCCGGACATGCAGTGCTCGCAGCGCCCGCAGGCCTTTCCGAGCCAGGGCACGGCGACCCGTTGGCCGACGGACAGGTGGGTGACGCCGTCGCCGAGCTTCTCGACCAGGCCTACGCCCTCGTGGCCGGGTACGAAGGGCGGGGTGGGCTTGACGGGCCAGTCGCCGTGGGCGGCGTGGATGTCGGTGTGGCACAGCCCGCAGGCCTCGACGCGGACGCGGACCTGGCCGGGGCCGGGTTCGGGGTCGGGGCGCTCCTCGATGACCAGGGGCTCGCCGAAGGCTCGGACGACCGCTGCCTTCATGATCTGTTCTCTCCTGTTCGGTGAGGTCAGTCGTGGGCGACCACGGCGACGGGGGCGGTGGAGTGGTGCAGCACGGCGTGGGTGACGGTGCCGATGTGCGCGCCGGCGGCGGAGCGGCGGATGCGGCGGCCGACGACGACCAGGGAGGCCTCGCGGGAGGCGTCGACCAGGAGGAGGGAGGGGCTGCCGTAGCGCGACTGCTCGACGACCTCCACGTCGGGGTACTTCTGCCGCCAGGGGCGCAGCACCTCGCTCAGGACCACGGCGTCGCCCCTCGCCATCTCCCGCTCGACCGCGGGCTCCAGAGCCATGCCGTAGGCGTAGTAGGGCGGCGGGTTCCAGGCGTGCACGACCCGCAGCGGCACCGCGCGGCGCGCCGCGGCCTCGAAGGCGAAGCCGATCAGCGTGTCGTCGGGGCCGGCGGCGTCGAGCCCGAGGACGACGGGACGAAAGGCTGCGGCGGTGGAAGGGATTCCTGCCGGATCCATCTCGTGCTCGTCCGCGGCCTGCTCGCCGGCGCGGACCAGGACGACGGGCCGCCGGGTGTGCGCCAGGACCGCGTGGCCGACCGAGCCGACCAGGAAGCCGCCGATCCCGCCCAGACCCCGTGAGCCGAGGACGAGCAGTTCGGCGTCCTCGGCCGCGTCGACCAGGGCTTCGGCGGGTCGTCCGGTGAGCTGCTCGGTGGTCACCTCGACTCCGGGGTGGCGCAGTCGCAGGCCTTCGGCGGACTCGCGGGGGATCCTCTCGGTCCAGTGCTGGTGCGTCTCGGCACCGAGGAGCGGGGCCTGGGCCGTGGGCTCCGGGAGGGGCTCCCAGACCTGGACGAGCTTCACCGGCAGTCCGCGCAGTTCGGCCTCGCGGGCCGCCCATTCCGCGGCGGCGCGGCTCTCGGATGAGCCGTCGAGGCCGACGGTGATGGTGCGGGGCATGTTCTCCACCTCCTGATCGGGGCCCTGAGGGGGCCCGATTCCAGCGTCGTGTTCGGGGGTCCTTCGGGGCAGGGGCCGCTGGTCCTCACCGCGGGGACGATGGGCCCCGGCACGGCCCGGTGGGACGGCTGCCGGCCACGAGGTCCGCCGTCCCCCGGCCTGCGGGGTCAGCGCAGCCAGGTGTGGTCCCGGACGATGGGCAGCCGCGCCCACTGCCGCCCCAGGCCCCAGGTGGCGCCCGCGCCCGCTGCCGCCACGGCGATCAGGGCGACGGCGTAGATCACGTGGTAGTCGGCGAACGGGTTCGTCGACATGCTCGGCGCACCGTCCGACAGGCGCTTGGCCGGCGGCCACTCGGCGAACCACATCAGCGCCATCATCGCCGTGCCCGCCACCGCGGCCGGCCGCAGCGCCGCACCGGTCGTCACGGCCAGACCGATGCCGAGCAATCCCAGCATGAACAGCCAGTCCGCCCAGGCGTCACCCGCCCACGAGTGGAACGCCGACTCCATCGGCCCGGCGGCGACGGAGCTGAGGAATCCCTTCGTCGGGGACCCTCCGTCGATCCAGCCCTTGCCGGAGGCGGTCGCGTAGCCCAGGCCGAAGGTCTTGTCCAGGAACGCCCAGAGGAAGACGAATCCGGTCAGGATGCGCAGGGAAGCCAGGGCATAGGCCTGCGCGGTGCGGGTGTCGAGACGTTCCGCCACTGCGGAGCCGGAGCCGCTCCGGTGCCGACGGAACGCGGCCGGCAGGTGGAAACCCGGGTCGCGGTGAGAGTGCTCGTGCACGGCCATGATGGTGATCCTTTCGGGGATGCGCGAATCGTCGTCTCGTTGACGTGCCTCACTCTGGTCCGATGCCTGACGCCACGCCGGATGCCGAAGGTCTGCATCCGCCGGGCCGAACGTCCCTGCGTGCGTGGCCTGTTGGGCTGGACGCGGCGAACCGGGCAGATGGCCGAGCCATCAACTCGGCTGTGGGGGCGTGACGTTGGTCCTCGCCGCGGGCCAAGCCGGGCCTCCTGCACGCACCGGAGGCGTAAACCTGGACTCTCGACGCGGAACGGGACGGGCCCGGCAGGGGCGGGGTCCCCGTCTGGTCGACGGAGGAAGGGGCCTGTACGCCGTCGTGTGTGCCGTCCCCTCTCCGCCTCTTCAGCCGCGCACGGTCAGCGGCCGCCCGGTCCAGGCGCGACCCCCATGGTCCCGCTGTCCCGGGCCTGGACAGCCCGACTCGTCCGTTTTCCGGTGCCTCTGGCCATGGGACATGGGCCGTTCGGTCCACGAGATGGCCCGCCCAGCCCCATCACCAGCACCGTGCCGAGCCCGACAATCGAGGGCAGGAGCTACGGCCGGGCTCGCGACACGGTCTCGACCGGCCGACGGTGCCATGTCTCGCGGCTCGTTCGAGATGGGGCGGTTCTCCCGCAGACCCCATGAACCGCGAGGGCCTCCGCGCGGGTCCCGTGTTGGGGAGGCACGGTGCTCGCGCCCCGGCCGCCGCCCCCGCCGACGCGGGGGCGGCGGCCGTCTGCGCTGCCATCTGTTCGGGGCCGGACGGCCCTGCTCCGGCCCCACATGGCCCCTCGCCACCTCCGAGTCGGCGCCACACGCTGGAGGTGTCAGCCCGTACACCCCGACCTGGAGGCCGGCCATGAACACCCCGAGCATGCTGCGCGCTCTGCCCATCCAGCACCGGCAACGGCTCATGCCCCTCGCCCGGGAGGTGTCCTTCCCGCAGGGCACGCGCATCTTCAACCAAGGGGCGCGTGCGGATCGGTTCTGGATCATCCGTACCGGCTCCATCGACCTCGACACACACGTCCCCGGCCGGCGCCGCGCCGTCATCGAGACGCTCGGCCACAACGAACTCGTCGGACTCTCCTGGCTGTTCGCGCCGCACGTGTGGCATCTGGGCGCCACGGCGGCGACACCGGTACGCGCCTACGAGTTCGACGCCACGGCCGTCCGATCCCTGTGCCAGGACGACCCGGCACTCGGCCATGCCGTCACCCGGTGGGCCGGCGACGTACTGGCCCACCGCCTCCGCACCACCAGGACCCGGCTACTGGACCTCTACGCCCCCTACGGCGCCGGAAGCGCCGTGTGAGCGAACCGCCCGACACCTTACGGAGTCACCGTGTACAGCTCCCCGCACATCGTCAGCGATGTCATGTCCCACACCGTCGCGGCCGTCGGCCGGCGGGCCGCCTTCAAGGAGATCGTGCAGCTCATGCAGGACTGGAAGGTCAGCGCCCTGCCCGTCCTGGAGGGCGACGGCCGTGTGGCCGGCGTCGTCTCCGAGGCCGATCTGCTGCCGAAGGAGGAGTTCCGCGACAGCGACCCCGACCGGGCCACCCAGCTGCGCCGTCTCGACGATCTGGCCAAGGCCGGCGGCCTCACCGCCGAGGATGTCATGACCTCTCCGGCCCTCACCGTCCACGCGAACGCGACACTCGCCCAGGCCGCACGGACCATGGCGCACGCCAAGGTCAAGCGCCTTCCCGTCGTCGACGACGTGGGCATGCTGCAGGGCATCGTCAGCCGCGCGGACCTGCTCAAGGTGTTCCTGCGGGGCGATGCGGAGATCGCCGAAGAGGTCCGGCAGGAGGTCGTGGCGTATCTCTTCCCCGCACCGGTGTCAGCCGTGCGGGTGGAGGTGCGGAACGGCGTCGTGAGACTCGTCGGCCACACCCGGGACACATCCCTGGTCCCGGTGGCCGCGCGCCTGGTCCGGGCCGTCGAGGGCGTGGTCGACGTGGAGTTCGAGCTGACCCGCTCCAAAGGCGCCGCAGAGGCGACCGCCGCGCCCGCGGACGGAGGCGAAAACGTGCCCCCGGCCTGACCGGCGCCTCACCATGCGGGCTCCGGCACGTGCTGGTACCCCGTCGGCCCCTGATGAGGTTCTCAGTGCCCGTCCTGCCGCTGCCGGTCCTGGACCTGGGTGGCGATGACGGCGGCCTGGATACGGCGTTCGACGCCGAGCTTGGCCAGCAGGCGGGAGATGTGGTTCTTCACCGTCTTCTCGGCCAGGTAGAGCCGCTGGCCGATCTGGCGGTTGGTCAGGCCCTCGCCGATCAGCGCCAGGATCTCCCGCTCCCGCTCGGTCAGGCCCTGCAGTCCGTCGGGCTGCTGCTCCTCCTGCGGGCCGCCGCGCAGCCGGGCCATCAGCTTGGTGGTGGCACTGGCGTCGAGCAGGGACTGGCCTCCGGCCACGGTGCGCACGGCGGACACCAGGTCCGAGCCCTGGATCTGCTTCAGGACATATCCGGAGGCGCCCGCCATGATCGAGTCGAGCAGCGCCTCCTCGTCGTCGAAGGAGGTCAGCATCAGGCAGGCCAGCTCCGGCATGCGCGAGCGCAGCTCCCGGCACACGGTCACGCCGTCGCCGTCCGGCAGACGGACGTCCAGCACGGCCACCTGCGGGCGCAACGCGGGGACACGCACCAGTGCCTGCTCCACGGTGCCGGCCTCGCCGATCACCTCGATGTCCGGTTCGTCGTTCAGCAGGTCGCGCACCCCCCGCCGCACCACCTCGTGGTCGTCCAGCAGAAAGACCCGGATCGGGTTGCCGGTGCCGGGCTGTTCGCCGTCCGCCATGAAACTGCTCCCTGGTTGCACGTTCCGCGCCGATGTCCGCTCGTTCGCGATCGGCCCTCCGTGCAGAATCCTTTCCCACACCCGGGTCGAAGGGCCAGGGCCGGTCGGCCCTGTTGTCCACTCATGGTGTCGCGTGGCCAGGAGACAGGGACCAGGAGGACCGCCAGGTCGGCCACGCCGCCACCGTGGCGCGGCGGCCGTGCCGGGGGCGGCCGGGAGTAGAGCCTTCCTGCCTCGGCGAGGGAACTGCCCGGCCGGGCTGGAACAGTGCCGGTCGGCGACGGCATGCAGGAGATCTTGCGTCCGGCCTCCTGCGGGCGTGCCCAGGGCCGGCCGAACGCCGACAAGGGCCGAACGGCCCTGGCGTGCGGCGCTTCGGTGCCGTTCCAATGACCTGATCAGCCTGACCACGGCTCCGAGCCGGATGCCGCGGGCAGGTAGCCGGCCACGCTTGAAGGGACGACGCACATGCCGTACCGGCGCACCGGCCGCGACCACGGCGCAAGGCCGTGCAGCCGCCTGGCCGCCCCCGTCGAAGAAACTGAAACGCAGCAGTGAACAACGACACCGTACGGAAGCCCTCCATGACCACCGACACCGCTCAGGATCTCCCTGCCGGGCCGCGCCGGAGCATCGAGCTGGACAGCGACGAAGCCCTGCGTCTGTTGGGCAGCGTGTCCTTCGGACGGATCGTCTTCACCCGCCAGGCGCTGCCGACCGTCCGCCCGGTCAACCACGTCCTGGACAACGGAGACATCGTCATCCGCACCCACGAGGGCGCGGCCCTGACCGCGCACGCCGGACAGGCCGGCGGTCAGGGCGTCGTGGTGGCCTACGAGGCCGACGCCATCGACCCCGACACATACCTCGGCTGGAGCGTGGTGGTCACCGGCTACGCGCACCTGGTGACGGACCCCGAGGAGCGTGCCCACTACCAGGCACTGCTCACCCCCTGGGTACAGCGGACCATGGACTATGCGGTGCGCATCCGCCCGCACCTGGTGACCGGCGTCCGGCTCGTGGCCGACGACGACTCCGACGGCACCTGACCGCGATCCGGCATCGCGGTCGTCCGGGACCCACCGCGACCGGGGCGGTGACGTAGTACGGCACCGCGTGGGCGACGGGGCGGATGGCCACGGGTCGCCGTACCGCGCCGGCCGGCGATTCTGATCGTCCGGGAGCAGGGACGGCAGGGGTTGTGGGCGCCGAGTTTGTGGAAGGGCAGGACGTCCACCTGGTTGACGTTGCCCAGCCAGCGCCCCGTGCGAAGCTGCGGCTGATCACGTCGAGCTGCTGCTCACGCGTGAGGCGGACGAAGTCGAGGGCAGCCCCGGACATCCGGATCATCAACTCCGAATAGTCATCGGGGTGTTGCAACCCGTCGCCGCGCCGTCCGGCCCGCGCCGTTGGGCCCTGCGGTCCGGGTCGCGGGCGCGGCTGATGCCGAGCGGTCAGGCGGAGGGGTGCAGGCCGTACAGCGTGCGGCCTGCGGCGAGTTCACGCCCGGTGACCAGTTCGGGCTCGATGCGCACGAACACCTCCTGGGGCGAGGGAGCCCACGAGCGCGGGCCGATCCGCTCCAGGCGTGCCGCCTCGGCCCGATCCGTGACGATCTCGGCCCGGCCGGTGACGACGACACTCCAGCCGGAGTGCGTCTCCACATCGGCCGCGTCCGCCTCGAAGGCGACGACCGCGCCGTCGACTGCGCGGGCCGTCCCGGAGGTGGCCGAGGTGCGCACCAGCACCCCTCCGTCGACGTCCAGGCTGAAAGCGACCGGCACGACGGCGGGCAGCGCCTGGCGCGTGAAGACGATGCGGCCGATGGGTGCCGTCGCCAGCAGGCGCAGGCACTCGTCACGACCGAGTTCGCGGAAACCATCGTTCGGGTACATGAGTCCGTCCGTCTTTCACCCGGTGGGAGGATCACACTCCATGCTGAGCCCGCCCGCGGCCGCGGCAGAGGGCCACGGGTCCCGCCCCGACCGGAGAGCGGTCCGGGGAAACGCGGCGGCGAAGGGGGGCCGGACGGCCCTTCCGGCACGCCCGTCGGCCCCGATTTCCTCAGCCCATGGCCGAAACCCTCATCACGTCCGCCTCGCGCCACACCGAGCATGCCGTCGGCGGGACGACCGTCGTGGAGCTGCGCGGTGAGATCGACATCCTCACGGCAGCGCCCGTCGGGGTGCGCCTGGACGATCTGACGGCGGCCGTCGTCCCCGACCTCGTGGTGGACCTGCGCGCCGTGACCTTCATCGACTGCGCCGGACTGGGGATGCTGGCCCGGGTGCGGAACAGGGCCGTGGAACGGCACGGCCGGCTGCGCCTCGTCACCGACAGCAGTCGGTTGCGGCGCATACTGAGCGGCGCGGGGCTGGGTGGTGTGTTCGAGATCTACGGCCCCATGCCCGAAGCTCTGGCCGCTGTGCCCAGCGGGGTCCGCACCACCACGTCGGGCTGACGGGACCGTGGGCGAGCAGTCCGCGAACCGCACACGCCGCCGCGGGGCCGCGGACCAGGACCACAGGCACTCGAGCGCTCGTGCACTCCGGCATCGGTCCCTCGGGCACTCGGGTGCAGGCACGGCTCGGCGCCGGATCCGGCTCCGGCTGGGCCCGGTCGGCCCTCCGCTTCCGTCTGATCGGCCCAAGCGACGGAAGCGCTGCGACTGTCACCTTCGTGTGTGTGACGACGAGGAGGTGCGGAGAGATGCGCGAGGACAGGCCCGCGAACACGAAGCGCGGGCGAACGAGGGTGCCGCTGTGGCGATGGCGGAGCAACCCGGTCCGGCGACGCGACGACGTCCTCGAGGCATGGCTCGTGCTGGTCATGTGGGTGCTCGTCGCGGCGGGCGGCACGGCGGCCGGTGTGGTGACGGCCCATGCGGCCGACCAGGTCTTCGCCCGGCAGCGGGCCGACCGGGTCCCCGTCCGCGCCGTCCTCCTCGACGACGTACCGCGTCCCGCGACCTCCGGCCTGGGCGGCGACCTCGGCTCGGCAAGGGTCCGCTGGACGAACTCCGACGGCTCCACGCACAGCGGCACGACGCTGGTGCCCACCGGGACGAAGGCCGGCTCCGCGGTCAGGATCTGGATCGACGGCCGGGGAAGGCCCAGCACCCAGCCGACGCCCCCCGCCGAGGCAGCCGTCGAAGCGGCGCTCTTCGGAGGCTCGGCCGCCCTCGCGCTGAGCGGCGTGGTGTTCGGTGCCGGCAGCGCCGGGCGGTGGTGGCTCGACCGGCGGCGCATCGCCCGATGGGACAGGGAGTGGACCCTGGTCGGTCCGGAATGGAGCCACAAGACCGGTTGATCCGCTCCCCGGCCCCGGCCCCGGGCGCGGTCCCCGGCCCGGGTGCGGGTCACCTGCCGGAGCTGAGCCAGTGGTGCAGGGCTTCGTGCACGCTGTCGGGCAGCGCGCTGAGCATCTCGATCGCTTCGCGGTCTCCCGGCCAGGGAGCGATGCCGGCCGAGGTCAGCAGTGCGTAAAGGTTCAGGCGCCGCAGGTCGCGGGGGTCGACGCGGCAGGCGATGCGGTCGCCGGGGTTCGGCGGCGCCAGCAGGAAATCGTCCGCCGGGGCATGGTCCCACGGTCGATCGGTGGATGCGGTGGTGGTCTGCATGACATGGCTCCGTTCTGCGTGTGCTCCGTTCGCACGCCTCACGCCCGAGGGCCGGGGCCGCCGTGTGCCCGGTGCGGTGCCGGCGCCCGGCAGCTCAGCCCGCGGCCGCAGGCGTGAGCAGGGCTGACGGAAGGTGGTGCACGACCGGATGGCCGCGCACCACACCCTCCCCCACGCCGCGCCGCGTGCCCGTCCTACACGGGCGGTGTTACACATCGCCCATGAATCTGCGACTCTCGCCTGCATGCTTCATCCATGTGCGGAATGCACCGTTTGACGGCTGATCAGCCGCGCCACCATCACGAACGCGGTCCGCGTCCCCGTCCCGCCATCCGGCCGGCACCCGGAAGTGAGTAACAGTCACTGGCGCCGACGGCGGTGGTGCAGCAGCACCGGTGTCGCGGTCAGACGGTGTGGGCGCGAATGCGTGCCAGCAGGGTGCGCAGGTGTTCGCGGTCGGCCTCGTCCAGGGCCGCGGTCGCCTCGGCGAGGGCGAGGCGGTCGATCTCCTCGGCCTCGCGGTGGCAGCGCAGTCCCTCGTCGGTGAGCCTGACCAGCAGCGCCCGCCGGTCCTGCGGGTGGGGTATCCGCTCCACCAGGCCGTCGCGTTCCAGGCTGTCCACGATCGTGGTGGCGGTACGGGCCGCGATGCCCGCCATCTCACTCAGTTCCCGCATCCGCAGCGGCTGCCCGGCCCGGGCCAGCATGCGCAGGGCGCGCAGCCGGGCCACCGAGGCGCCCTTCTCCCGCAGCCGGGCCTCCACGAACTGCCGTAGCCGGTGCGTCGTCTCGTACAGCTCGTCGACCAGGACGTCGCTGCTGCCTTGCACTGCCATGGTGCCCAGTCTCCCGTGTCCCGCGCCGCCCTCGCACCCGGCCCGTGTCGCCGGGCCGCTGCCACACCGTGGAAAAGCGATGTCCTGAGCAAGCACATAGTGAGTATGCTCAGCATATGCGACGCCGTCCTTCCGTGCCCTCCGCCGCCTGGTCGTTCCGGATCAGCCAGCGTCTGGTCGTCCCCGTCGTGTGCGTCAGCGTGACCTTCGTCGCGATCGTCGACGGCGCGATCACCACCGTGGCACTGCCCTCGATCGCCCGTCAGTTCCGGCTGACCACCGCCGCCCTGGACGGCGTGGTCGTCGTCTACCCGGTCTGTCTGGCCATGGCCATCCCGGCGTCGGCGTGGCTGGCCGAGCGGTTCGGCGGCAAACGCGTCCTGCTCACCGCCCTGGCCGGTTTCCTCGGCTCGTCGCTGCTGTGCGGGGCGGCGCTCGGGGTCGGTCAGCTCGTCGCCTACCGGGCGGTGCAGGGGCTGTCGGCCGGCGTGCTCTTCCCGGCCTCCGCCGCGCTGCTGTTCGGCGCCTTCACCTCGGCCGAGCAGATACGCCTCTCCCGGTACATGATCATTCCGCAGCAGATCGCCCCGGCCGCCGCCCCTGTCCTGGGCGGGCTGCTCGTGGACGATCTGTCCTGGCGGTGGGTCTTCTACGTCAATCTGCCGGTGGGCCTGCCCGCGCTGCTGTTCGGCGCGCTGTTCCTGACCGGCGGCCGCGGCAGCCGGCCGGGCCGCTTCGATCTGCCCGGTCTGCTGCTGAGCGCGGGCGGTCTGGGCACCGTGATGTTCGGCCTGTGCGAGGGGCCCAACCGCGGCTGGTCCTCCCCCGCCGTCCTCGCCTCCATCGCGTCCGGCGCGGCCCTTCTGGCCTGCGCCGTCGCGGTCGAACTGCGCACGGCCGAGCCCCTGCTGCGGCTGCGCCTGTTCGCCGACCGGCTGTTCCGGGACACCAACCTGATCAACCTGGTCGGCCTGATCCCCATCATGGGCGCGCTGTACCTGGGTCCGCTCTTCCTCCAGCAGGCCCAGGGCCGCAGCGCGCTGGAGTCGGGCCTGACCACCTTCCCCGAGGCGTTCGGCGTGCTGCTGACCGTCCAGCTCACCGGCGCCCTGTACGCCAGGATCGGTCCGCGCGTGATCGTCGGCTGCGGCCTGGTCGGCACCGGCACGGTGCTGCTGCTCTTCGCCGCCTGCGACACCGGCACCGGGCTGTGGACCTTCCGCGGCCTGATGTTCCTCTTCGGCGCCACGATCGGCTGCTTCTTCATCCCCACCACGGTCGCCTCGCTGGCCACCGTAGACCGGGCCGATCTGCCCCAGGCCACGATGCTGAACACCGTCGTACGCCAGACCGGCGGCGCACTCGCGCCCGCGGCGGTGACCACGGCACTCGTGCTCGGCACACCGCCGGACGCCGCCGCCCAACCGCTGCCCGCCTACCAGCACGCCTACCTCACCCTGGCCGCGATCGCGGCGGCGACCGCGGTCTTCGCCTTCACCGTCCCCGACGGTCCCGCCCGCGCCGCCGCCCGCGGCCCCGCCGGCGTAACCGGCCGGTCCGCCCTCCTGCGCCACCGCCGGGACCGGGTCGGTTCCTGAATCCCCCGCCGCCGCTGCCCCAGTGAAGCTTCGCGCAGGGCTCCCTGGCGTGCCACGGCCAGCCGGCGTCCCGCTCCACCGAGGGCAGGCCCTCGGCCAAGTGGGCTCAGCCGCGCGGGAGTTCCCCGTCGTCGGCGCGCTCCGCCGGAAGGAGGGGCGCGGTGGTGGCGCGTGGGATCAGGTGGGTGGGCAGGACGATGTGCCGCTGGTGGTCGGCGTCGGGATCGTCGATGAGCTGCAGGGCCAGCCGGCCGGCCTCGCGGCCGATGTCCGAGGGTGACTGCGCGATGGTGGACAGGTCGAACCAGTCCGCCACCGGCTGGTCGTCGAAGCCGAGGACGGAGATGTGCGCCGGCACCTCGATCCGCGTCGTGCGCAGGGTGCGTATGACGGTGACCGCGACCTCGTCCTGCTCGGCGAAGAGGGCGGTGGGCGGCTCGCGCAGGCTCAGCAGGTGCCCGAGCGCTTCGGTCATGGCGCGCCGGTCGCCGACCTGGATGGCGACCACCAGGCCGTCGTCGTGCGGGAGGCCCGCCTCGGTGAGCGCCTTCCGGTAGCCGACCAGCCGCTCGTTGGAGCTGAAGGAGAAGCCGCTGGCACCCACCGTCTTGATGAACGCGATGCGGCGGTGGCCGAGGTTGAGCAGGTGCCGGGTGCCGTGCAGGGCGCCGGCCACGTCGTCGACGTACACGCTGGGGCGGCCGTCGACGTGCTGGCTGACGTACACGACCGGCATGCCCAGGGTGTCCAGCCGGTCCGTCTCCTCCTCGGTGAGGTCGAAGGAGAAGACCAGCAGCGCGTCGGCGTTGCGGCGGGCGGGCAGCCGGTCGAAGAACGCGGCGCGCTCGGCGAGGTCGGGGATCACATAGACGGTCAGCTCCATGCCCGCCTCCCGCAGCACCGGTGCCAGGCTGGACAGGGCCGAGCCCATGAACCACGCGTCGAGGGTGGGGACCAGCACCGCCACGGTCCCGGTCTTGCCCGTGACCAGGCTCGCGGCCTGCCGGGAGACGGCGAAGTTCAGCTCGCGGGCGGCCTGTTCGACCCGGGCGCGGACCTCCGGGGAGACGGTGGTCAGGCCGCGCAGGGTCCGCGAGACGGTGGAGGTCGAGACCCCGGCCCGTTCGGCGACGTCAGCCATCGTCGGGTGTCGCTGAGCTGGTGGCATGTCACGGACGGTAGCACAGCCGGGCGCCCTGGCTGGGGCCCGTCATGACAGCGCTTTCACGACATCGGCCCCACAGCTTCCGGCGGTTACCGAGAAGTAACGCATTGACTTCCGCTTACCTCACTCCTAGCGTGCAAGCGTTGTCTCAGCCGGGGCAAATCAGTCCCCCTTTTGCCCGCCATATAGGCTGTGACCTGCGTATTTAATCAATCAATTGCCATGACAACGCAGTCTCGGCAATGGACTCGCCAGGTTCCGCACGACCAGGAGAGACAGTGAAGACCACAACCGCCAGAGCCCTTCGGTGCTCGGCCGCGCTCGCCGCCGCCGGGCTCCTCCTCACCGCGTGCGGCTCGTCCGACGACGGCTCCACGGCGCAGTCCGGGACCACGTCGTTCACCGGCCGCGGCCCCATCACCTTCGTCGCCGGGAAGGACACCACCGGCGCCGTCCAGCCCGTCCTGGACCAGTGGAACAAGCTGCACCCGAAGGAGAAGGTCACCTTCATCCAGCTGCCCACGGACGCGGACGCGCAGCGCCAGCAGATGATCCAGAACGCGGAGACGAAGTCCGACGCCTACACGGTGCTCTCCCTGGACGTCGTGTGGACCTCGGAGTTCGCCGCCCACCAGTGGATCGACCGGCTGCCCGCGCAGAGCTTCCCGCTGGACCGGATGCTGAAGCCGGTGGTGGAGACGGCCAGGTACCGCGGCGGCCTCTACGCCGCCCCGTCCAGCTCGGACGGCGGACTGCTGTACTACCGCACCGACCTGCTCAAGCAGGCCGGAATCAGCAAGGCCCCCGTCACTTGGGCCGAGTTGAAGGCCGACTGCGCCAAGGTGAGGAAGCTGCCCGCGGCCAAGGGGATGTCCTGCTACGCCGGGCAGTTCCAGAAGTACGAGGGCCTGACGGTCAACTTCTCCGAGGCCGTCGACTCGGCGGGCGGCATCGTCACCGACGCCGACGGCAGGCCCGACGTCGACACCCCCCGGGCGAGGAAGGGACTGGACTTCCTCGCCGGGTCCTTCCGGGACGGCACGATCCCCAAGGAGGCCATCACCTACCAGGAGGAGGACGGCCGCCAGGCCTTCCAGGCCGGCAAGCTCGTCTTCCTGCGTAACTGGCCGTACATGTACGCCCTCGCCGGCAAGAGCAAGGTGGCCGGCAAGTACGCCGTCGCCCCGCTGCCCGGCCTGACCGGGCCCGGATCCTCCAGCCTCGGCGGCCACAACCTGGCCCTGTCGTCCTTCGCCAGGAACAAGGCCACCGCCCTGGACTTCATGAAGTTCTACAGCAGCGAGACCACGGCGAAGACCTTCCTGGAGAAGGCCTCGCTCGCCCCGCCGTACGCGGCCCTGTACGACGACCCCGCACTGGCCCGGCAGTACCCGTACCTCCCGGTCCTCAAGCAGTCGATCCTGCGCGCCGTGCCGCGCCCGCGGGTCGTGGGATACGGCGATGTCACCTCGGCCGTCCAGCAGGAGGCGTACGCCGCGCTGACCGGCGCCAAGAGCAGCGCCCAGGCGCTGAAGGACCTGCAGAGCAGGCTGCAGAAGTCCACGGCGCAGTGAGGACCGGGCCCATGACCGACATCGAGATCCCGCCCGGATCCGCCGTGCCCGAGTCCCCCCGCGCGCTGCCCACCACGGTGAAGGCCCGGCGCACCCGGTCCCGCACCACCGCCGGCACCGGACGGATGGCGGCCCTGCTGGTGTCCCCTACGCTGCTGGTGCTGACGGTCGTCGTGCTCTACCCGACGGTCATGGCGCTCAGGGAGTCGCTGTACGGGCCGAAGGGCCTGGACCCCAGGACCGGCTTCATCCGCAGCACCGAGCCGTTCGTCGGGCTGAAGAACTACGCCGACATCCTCGGCGCCACCGGGGACCGGTTCTGGAACGCCTTCTGGAACACCACCTTCTTCACGGTCGTGACCGTCGGTCTGGAGACGGTGACCGGCGTGGCCATGGCACTGATCATGCACCGGGCGTTCAGCGGCCGGGCCCTGGTCCGGGCGAGCATCCTCGTGCCCTGGGCGGTGCCCACGGCCATCTCCGGCCTGCTGTGGCGGTGGATCTTCAACAGCGACGGCATCGCCAACGCCCTGCTCGGCCGGCAGATCCTGTGGACCACCGAGGGCTTCCACGCCAAGGTCGCGGTCATCGTCGCCGAGGTGTGGAAGACCGCCCCGTTCATCGGCCTGCTGGTGCTGGCCGGCCTGCAGGTGATCCCGAAGGAGGTCTACGAGGCCTCCCGTATCGACGGGGCGAGCGCGCTGCGCCGGTTCTGGCACATCACCCTGCCGCTGGTGAAGCCCGCCCTGCTGGTGGCGATGCTGTTCCGCTGCATGGACGCGCTGCGGATGTTCGACCTGCCGTACATCCTGATCGGCGCGCAGAAGAACTCGGTGGAGACCCTGTCCATGCTGGCGCAGAACGAGGCCTCCAACGTCCGCTTCGGGCCCGCCTCCGCCTACGCGGTCCTGCTCTTCCTCTACGTCTTCCTCATCGCGCTCGCCTTCGTCCGGCTGCTGGGCGCCGATCTCGTCGGCGACAGCGGTGGCGGCCGCCGCACGAGGACCAGGCCCGGCTTCGCGCGTCGCAGGGAGGTGACGGCATGACGACCGCGGTGAAGTGGCGCGGCAGGCTGCTGTACGCGGGCGTCGCCGCCGTGGTGGCCTACTGTCTGGCGCCGTTCTACTGGATGCTGGTCTCCAGCCTGCGCCGCACCTCCGACATCTTCGACACCTCGCTCGTGCCGTCCCCGGTGTCGTTCGAGAACTACCGCTCCCTGTTCGGCGCCTCCCAGGGCTTCACCCGGGCGCTGCTCAACAGCCTGGTCGTGGCCGGGATCACGACCGTGCTGGCGCTGCTGCTGGCCACGTTCACCGCCTACGCCATGGCCCGGCTGGAGTTCCGCTTCAAGCGGCTGATCCTGACGCTGATCATCGCCACCTCGATGTTCCCGGTGGTGTCCATCGTGGTCCCGCTGCTGAAGCTGTTCACGGACATCGGCTGGATCAACACCTACCAGTCCATGATCGTGCCCAGCATGTCCTTCGCGCTGCCGCTCGCGGTGTGGAATCTGACGACCTTCTTCCGGCAGATGCCCGACGAACTGGAGCACGCCGCCATGGTCGACGGCTGCACCCGCGGCCAGGCCTTCCGCAGGATCATCATCCCGCTCGCCGCACCCGGCATCTTCACCACCGCGATCATCACGTTCATCGCCGCGTGGAACGAGTTCCTCATCGCCCTGTCGATGACCAACCGGCCGGACATGCAGACCGCCCCGGTCGCCATCTCCAAGTTCACCGGCGCCACGACGTACGAGACCCCGTTCGGCAGCCAGATGGCCGCCGGCGTCCTCGTCACGATCCCGCTGGTGGTCATGGTGCTGCTCTTCCAGCGCCGTATCGTCGCCGGCCTGACCGCCGGTGCCGCGAAGTAAGCCCCCTTCCCTCTGGACAAGGAACAGCATGCCCGGTACCGCACCCTGGTGGCGCAGCGCCGTCATCTACCAGGTCTACATCCGCAGTTTCGCCGACGGCAACGGTGACGGCGTGGGCGACATCGCCGGCGTCCGCTCCCGGTTGCCGTACCTGAAGTCGCTGGGCGTGGACGCCGTGTGGATCAACCCGTGGTACAAGTCGCCGCAGGCGGACCACGGTTACGACGTCGCCGACTACCGCGCGATCGACCCGCTGTTCGGCACCCTCGAAGAGGCGGAGCAGCTGATCGAGGAGGCCCACCGGCTCGGGATCCGCGTCATCCCCGACATGGTGCCCAACCACACCTCCGACCAGCACGCCTGGTTCCAGGCGGCGCTGGCGGCCGGACCGGGCAGCCCGGAACGCGACCGCTACGTCTTCCGCCCCGGCCGCGGCCCCGACGGCGCCGAACCCCCCAACGACTGGGTGTCCTCCTTCGGCGGCCCCGCCTGGACCCGGCTGCCGGACGGCGACTGGTACCTGCACCTCTTCGCCCCGCAGCAGCCCGATCTGAACTGGCGGCACCCGGAAGTGCGAGCCGAGTTCGAGTCCATCCTGCGGTTCTGGTTCGCCCGGGGCGTGGACGGCTTCCGCATCGACGTCGCCCACGGCCTGATCAAGCACCCCGAACTGCCCGACCTGCCGCCGCCTCCGGCCGGCACCGGCCGGCGCAGCGAGCACCTCGACCACCCGCACTGGGACCGCGACGAGGTCCACGACATCTACCGGGGCTGGCGGAAGGTGGCCGACGAGTTCCCCGGCGACCGGTGCTTCGTCGCCGAGGCCTGGGCCGACACCCCCGAGCGGCTGGCGGCCTACGTCCGCCCGGACGGCCTGCACACCGCGTTCAACTTCGACTTCCTGATGGCCGGCTGGGACCCCAAGGACCTGCGCACGGTCATCGACGACTCCCTCGCCATGCTCGGCGCGGTCGGCGCGCCCGCCACCTGGGTGCTCTCCAACCACGACGTCATGCGCCACGCCAGCCGGTACGGCCGCCGGGCGGCCAGGCGCTGGGTGGCCAACGAGCGGTACGCACCGCAAGGCCCCCTCGACCTCGAACTCGGCACCCGCCGTGCGCGCGCGGCCGCCCTGCTGATGCTCGCCCTGCCCGGCGGCGCCTACATCTACCAGGGCGAGGAACTCGGCCTGCCCGAGGTCGAGGACCTCCCGGACTCCGCCCTGCAGGACCCGGTCTGGGAACGCTCCGGCCACACCGACCGCGGCCGCGACGGCTGCCGCGTACCCCTTCCCTGGTCCGGCCAGGGAGCCCCCTACGGCTTCAGCCCCGAGGGTTCCCCGGCCGCCCCCTGGCTGCCGCAGCCCGCCGACTGGGCGCCGCTCACCGCCGAGGCCCAGACCGGCGACGACACCTCCATGCTGGAGCTCTACCGCACCGCCCTGCGCCGACGCCGCGAGCATCCCGCCCTCGGTGACGGCTCCCTCACCTGGCTGGACACCCCCGCCGACGTCCTCGCCTTCCGCCGCGACCCCGGCTTCCTGTGCGTGGTCAACCTCTCCGCCGAGCCGTACGAACTGCCCGCCCACAGCGCGGTCCTGCTGACCGGCGGGCCCGTCGAGCACGGCCGGCTGGCCCCGGACCAGGCGGCCTGGCTGGCGGAGTAGGAGCCCGCGTTCGCAGACCCACCGACGCAGCGAAGGGGCCCGCCGGAACACTCGGCCGGGCCCCTTCCGACGGGCGGGTTCCCTGGGGCCGCCGGAAGGTGTGCAGGACGCCGGGGTGATCTGGGAGCATGTGACCGCGCATCAGAAGAACAACGCGGAGGTGGTCGAGTGACGGCTGGATTGCCGGCTGCCGCGGGCCAGGACGGCACGTCAGGCGAGAACGGGACGCGGGGCGCGGACGGAGGCGACGGCTCTCCTGGCCCGGACGCCGCGCCACGACCCGATGACGGCGCCGTGTCACCCGGTTCCGGCGGGAGCGACGCCGACGGCAGCACCCAGACACCGGATCAGGGGCCCGGCCGGAGCGCACCCGATGACGAGGGGACACCGCCGGCGACGGCGCGCGCCCGCATGACGGGCTGGTTGCGCACGGTACCGGGACTGGCCGCCTCGACCGCCGTCACCACCATTGCCGCCGCGGCGGCCACGGCCCTGTTCACGGGAGCGGTGCACCTGTGGCCCGCGTCGCCGGAGTCGAAGGTGTCCCTGTCCGTGGAGACCGACCCCATGCGCCTCGACGCCGAGGGTGATCTCGTCCAGCTGGTTCCGGCCTCGCGGTTCGACCACAGCCGGCCGCAGAACGGCTGCGCGGGGTTCTGGAGTTGGGCGCGCTCCAGGGGCGGCGTGGACGAGGAGCAGACGACGATGCAGCTGACGGTCACCAACAGCGGCTCGAGCACCGTGCTGATCACCGGCATGCGCGCTCAGGTGACCTCGCGTGCGCCCGTCGCCCACGTGGTCGAGACCCAGTGCCGTACCCAGGGCGAGGCGAAGGTGTACGCGGTGCACATCGACCTCGACAAGCCGCAGCCCTACGGCCTGTACGACAAGGACGGCAAGAGCCTTCCGCCCGACTTCACCGTGGCCGCCGGAGACCTGGAGACCTTCCTCGTCACGGCCCGCATCGGCCACGGCGCGGCGCACTGGAAACTGGCCGTCGACCTGGTGGAGGACGGCCACAAACGCTCGGTCGTCGTCGACGACGGCGGCAGGCCCTTCACCACGGCGTCCCGCCCCGCCCACCCGACGGTCTGGGAGCTGGATCCGCACGGCGGGGGCTGGCTCAGGCCCGCCGGCGAGGACGTCCCGGCGGGGCAGGCGAGCGGGTCGTCATGACGGCTCGCAGTCCTCGGCGCGCCGTGAGCGGCCGGGTCATCGCTCTGGTGCTGGCCGCGGCGGTGGCAGCCGGTGTGCTCCTGAGCATGGTCGTGCTCCCGCTGGTCCGGGACACACCAGCGGACGGTCGCGGTTCGGACGGGGCGCCGCGACGGACGGTCGCTCCGCGGCCGCGTCCGCTGCCCGCGACGGTGGCCGGCGAACGGGTCACCGCGGTCGCGGCCGGCAACGGCAGCGTGGTCTACGGCACGGAGCCCGGCAACGTCTACGTCACGTCCGGGAGTTCCGGGCTCCGGCGGCTGACGCGTCTCACCGGCCGCGTGGCGCGGCTCGCCCTCGACCCCGGCGGACGCTGGCTCGCCGCCGTCAGCGCCCGCGACGAACTCGCCGTCGTCGACACCGCGCACCCCTCCGCCCCGGCCGTCCGGCGCACGATCGTGTCCGACAGCTCCCTGGGCGGCGGGATCGTGCCCGACCAGCTCGCCATCGACCGCACCGGCCGCCTGGTCGCCGCGCAGACGGACGGGATCGGCGTCTACGACCTGCGCGGCAGCGGCCCGCCGCACTGGCTGCAGGGCACCTACGACTGCTCCGGAGCCCGCGGCCTGGCCTTCACCGGCTCCGAGCTGATCGCCACCTTCGACTCGTGCGCGAACATCTGGAACGCCTCGACCCTGCGGATGGAACGCCAGGTGTACTTCCCCGGCACCGGCAACGCCCTGCTCGGCCACGACCGCATCCTGTACGGCTCGTTCCGGCACGCCATGCTGCTGGACTACCACCACACCAGCCCGCTGCCCAGCGCGGAGGCCGCCCCGGGGCAACCGCATCCGACACGGAGCGGCGTCATCGCCGACAAGACCGTGGGCACCCGGCGCAGCCCGATCCAGCCGGTGGCCGACGACGGCCGTGTCGCCGCGGTGCTGCAGGACGCGCGGCTGTACTTCTGGGAGCCGGCCGCCGGCCGGATCCTGGCCGTCGTGCCGCTGCCCTTCCCGGCCGTCTGCCCGTCGGTGTGGAAGCCCAGGCCGCCCGCCGACTTCACCACGTCCTTCTCCCCGGACCACCGGACCCTGCTCGTCTCCGGTTACTGCCCGCCACGCGACATGGACGGGAGCACGGAAGAGGGACAGCGCCACGCGACGTACCGGCGCTGGCTGCTGAACTACCCGTCGCCCTGAACCGAGCCTCCGCCGGGCTCCGGCGCCCCGGCACGCGCGCAGGGTTCCCCTCGCGTCACTCGGCGTCCGGTGCGCGGCCGGTCCTGAGCATGCGCAGCACGGCCCGTTCGGCAGGTCCCTGCGTGGCGGGCGTGCCGTAGGGGCCTTCGCCGCCGAGCTGGGGCAGCGCGGCGGCGACCGTCACGCCTTCCTCGTACAGTTCGACCACCCGCGGGTTGATGTAGGAGGCTCGGCACACCGCGGGGGTGTTGCCGAGGTACCCGGCCACCTCACGGGCCGCCCGGGCGATGGCCCGGCGCCGGGCGGTCTCGCTGCGCGCGACGGACTGCGACACGGCCAGGGCCACGGCGGCCATGACGGTGGCGTGCCAGGTGCGGAAGTCCTTTGCGGTGATGTCCAGGCCGGCCAGTTCCCTGAGGTACGCGTTGATGTCGTCGCCGCTCAGCTCGTGCCAGGTGTGCTGCTGCCGGTAGGCCAGGAGCCGTTCGCCGCCGCCCCGGCGCCGGCGCAACGCGACCAGGCTGCGGCAGGTGGCGGGGTCCGCGACCGTCTTCATGATCTCCTTGCCGTGCTTGCCGGTGAAGCTGAACAGCACGGCGCCGTCCTTGCAGCGGGAGTGCTCGCGCAGCAGCGTGGTCAGGCCGTAGCTGTTGTTCAGTTCGGTGTAGCGGTCGCTGCCGATGCGGAAGAAGCCGAGGTCGAGCAGGCGTACCGCCGTGGCCAGGACCCGCTGCCGGGTCAGGCCCCGATCGCCGAGGTGCCCCTCGACCGCCTCCCTCACCGCGGGCAGGGCCTCGGCGACATCGAGCACGTGCTCGTGTTTGGCCTGCTCCTGCTCGGCACGGAACTGGGGGTGGTACAGGTACTGGCGGCGGCCGGCGGCGTCGGTGCCCACCGCCTGAAGGTGCCCGTTGGCCCGGGTGCAGATCCACACGTCACGCCAGGCCGGCGGTATGACCAGCCCCTTGATCCTGGACAGCTCCGCCGGATCGCGCAGCGGCTCACCACGGGCGTCCAGGTAGCGGAAACCCCGCCCGTGCCGTAGGCGGCGGTACCCGGGGTCAGTGGGACGACTGTGACGAAGACGCATCCGACCTCCTGGGACTCGCCAGAAGACCGGTCTCCCGTCTCGTCGCCGCGCCGCATGCCGGTCATCTGGTTCATCTTTCGACTACCCACTTCGATGACCCGCATGGTTTCCTCCGGCAACAAGCAGTGCCCCCTACCGACCGGGTCCGGAAACATTCATGTGCCGCCGAGCCTGTCACGGGCGCGGTCCAGCATCGATGCGAACGGACCCGTCAGCCGTTGCAGCGTCGGCGAGCCGGCCGCCATCGGATGCGGATGGGTCGGAGCCGTCTCCTCCGCCTCCCGCAGCCGGTGCGCCATGGCCCGCAGCTCGTCCTCGCTCCGCCCTGCCCGCAAGGCGGGGAACTCCTCCCGCTCCTCGCGCTCGGCATGCTCCAGGACCATGCGCTCGAGCTTGGCGAAGAGGAGGTCGAACTCCGGCAGGTCGACGTCCCGTTTCTCCAGCTCCTCCAGGACCCGGGCGGCTTCCGCCTCCTCCTGGTCGCGGGCATCGGCCTCCGCCTTGCCCGCGGCGTCCCGGGCGGCCGGCCGGACGATCACCTCTTCCGCGGCCTCGTGGACCGCCAGGGCTTCCCGCAGGACGTCGAACGCCCGCTGCTTCACCTCGCCCTGCCTGCTCTTCACCTCGGCGAGCAGATCCTTGATCACGCCGTGCTGGGCCACCAGCACGGAGACGACGTCGTCGTCGGCGCGGTCCGCGGCCTCCTCCAGGCCCGTGTGAACCCTGCTCATCGTCACGTGGTGGCGCGACGGTGAACGGCGTCGAGCATCCGGTCCACGGGGCCGAGGATCGGCGCAGCGAGCTTGTTCGCGGCCTCGTTGTTGATCAACCGGTGGGGCCGGGTCGGTGCGTAGGCCTGGGTGAGCTTGACCTCGGCGCCCAGCATGCGCAGCCGGGGCAGGCTGACGGCCTTCCGGAGGGCCTGGAACTCTTCGCGCTCCTCACGCGCGGCGTGCTGTGTGACCGCGCGCCTGACGTCGTTCAGGCGCCGCAGATAGCCGGCGCCGTCGGGGCCTGTGCGCCACAGGGCGATGAGCAGCTCCTTCGCCTGCTTCTCCTCCTCGCGGCGGCGGGCGGCCAGCTCACGGCCGTGCTGGAGCGCCTTGCGCGCGACAGGGTGGACGTGCGCCTCTTCGGCGGCCTCGTGCACGGCGAGCAGGCGCATCAGCCGGTCGAAGTTCCGGCGGCGCCACGGGCCCGGCAGCGCGGCCTGCAGGAAACCGCGCTTGATCTGCCGGTGCTGGCGGGTGAGCACGTCGACGACGTTCTCGCCGCCCAGAGCCCGCATCACCCGCACAGACCGAGCGGGAGCGGCCGTGGCCGCCTTGGCCGTCGCCTTCCCGGCGAGCAACGGCTTGGTTGCCGCCTTCAGCGCTGCCTGTTTCGTCAGAGTCACCATGATCCGTTCCTCCTCACTCCCGCTCAGCGGTCCTGGGTACCCCTGCCTGCACGGCTCACTCTCGTGCGTCAGGACACGGCGGACGGGTTCCTTGGGGTGACGATCCGGCCTGCCCGTTTTCGATGCGGGTCGAGGGGAGAACCCGGGCACTGTACAGAGTGTGCGCTCGGCGGTCAGGGCACTGCCCCCGGGACGCACGTGGCGACGGCACCTCCACGCGGCGCCTTTCCCAGCACATGTGGCGAGGGTCGATGAAGATGTGGAAGAGGAAGAGCGGAAAGACGGAGCAGTCCCGTCTGGAGCTGTGCGACCTGTGCGGGGCCGCCTTCGCCGAGAGTGAGGCGGTGCGCGCGTACGTGCCCGACTCGTCGTCGGTGAACTGCGACAACGACTGGTTCGACGGCCTGCGGCTCGTCACGGCGTGCAGCGATCCGCACCTCGCTGTCGTGCGGGACATCTACCGGCACCGCCCGTTCAGGGACGAGGAACTGTGGGCGGCGAAGATCACCCGGGCGCTGACCACCGGCCCGCCCGTCCTCACGCTCGAGGAGCTGGGATGCCGGACCGGGCTGCACGAACCGGAGATCAGACGCGCCATCGCCTGGCACAACGAACACCTCGGTGCTCGGGGCAGGCGGGAGCCATGAGACTCCACGAGCGTCTGGACCGCTATCAAAGAGATCACCGCTGGGTGGGTCTGCCGCTCGCCGTGCTCTACAAGTTCTACGACGACCAGGCGCTGTACCTCGCCGCCCTGCTGACCTACTACGGTTTCCTCTCCCTCTTCCCGCTGCTGCTCATCCTCGTCGCCGTCCTGAGCACCTTCCTCAGCAACGACCCGGCCCTGCGGGAGCGGATCCTCGACTCGGCCCTGAGCAAGTTCCCCGTCATCGGTGACCAGATCGCCCGCAACATCCACTCCTTCCACGGCAGTGGAGCCGCGCTCGCCGTGGGCATCGCGGGCAGCCTCTACGGCTCGCTCGGCGTCGCCCAGGCCGCCCAGTACGCCCTGAACAAGATCTGGGCCGTGCCCCGGCACGCCCGGCCGGACCCGCTCCGTTCGCGGCTGAAGGGCGTGCTGTTCCTGCTGATCCTGGCACTGGGCCTCGGTGCGTTCACCCTGCTGTCCGTGGCGGCCTCGCAGACGTTCCTGTTCGGCGCGCGGCTGCGGGGCGGGGCCTGGATCGCCGCCACCGTGGCGTCCGTGTGCCTCAACACCGGCCTGCTCCTTCTGAGTTACCGCTTGCTGACGCAGCGGGCGCTGCCGCTGCGCGGGCTCGTCGTCGTGGCGCTCGGCGCTGCCTGCGCCTGGCAGGGACTCCAGTGGATGGGCACCTATTACGTCAGCCATGTGCTGCGCGGGGCCACCGCCACCTACGGCTTGTTCGGCATCGTCCTGGGGCTGCTCGCCTGGCTCTATGTGGGGGCGCTCATCTTCCTCACGGCCGCCGAGGTCGGGGCCGTACGGCTCCTGCGGCTGTGGCCGCGCAGCCTGCTGACGCCGTTCACGGACCGGGTCGACCTGACCACGGCCGACCGGCGTGCGTACCGGTCCTACGCCACCACCGAGGCGTTCAAGGGCTTCCAGAAGATCGACGTGCACTTCGGGCAGCCGCCGAACCCGCGCCGCGAGCCGCCCCGTGACGGCGACGCCCCGGGTCGGTGACCCGGGCGCGGTTGCCCGCGGCGCCCGTCAAGGCCGGGGATCGGTCCGCCGCCACCTGCGGCCGGCGTGCTGATGCCGGTCCCCCGCGGCGGAGGCGCAGCGGGGGCACACCCGCCGCACCGCGTCGGCCGCGCCGCCCGACTCCGGAAGGACGTCGGTCCACGTGAAGGCCGGGAACCGTGCCAGCCTGGACCGGTGCAGTGAGAGCCCGCACGCGGTCTCGTTCCTGCCCTGCTCCCAGGCGTGCACTTCCCCGCCGGGCAGCCAGCGCCCGTCCTCGCCGTCCCACCAGCGGCTGGAGGCGGCCACCGCATAGCGCTGCGTCCCGGGCATGCGCCACGAGTGCCCACCGCACCCGCCCGCATGCCGGCGGCAGAGATCCCGCGCCGTGCGAGCGGGTGCCGGGCAGGCGTACGTACCCTCGCGCGGGGTACTCCGCGGTGGTGTCCCTTCCCCGGCGACAGACGGGCCACGGCCCGTCGGGCAAGGACCGCCATGGCTGTCTCCGACGACACCCTGGACCTGCAGTTCATCGGCACCGCGACAGTCCTGCTGCGGTACGGCGACCTGACCCTGCTGACCGACCCGAACTTCCTGCACCGCGGCGAACGCGCCCACCTCGGGTACGGGCTGACGAGTCCGCGCAGCACCGAACCCGCCCTGGGCGTCACGGACCTGCCGCCGCTGGACGCCGTGGTGCTCTCCCACCTCCACGGGGATCACTGGGACCGCACGGCCAGGCGGCACCTGGACCGCACCCTGCCGATCGTGACCACCCCGCACGCCGCCCGCCGGCTGAGCACCTGGCAGGGTTTCCACCGCGCCGGCGGGCTGCGGACCTGGGAGAGCTGCACGTTCCAGCGGGGCGGCTCACAGGTCCGGATCACCGCACTGCCCGGCCGGCACTCCCTGCATCCCGTGCTGCGCCGGCTGCTGCCGCCCGTCATGGGCAGCCTGCTGGAGTTCGGCTCCCGCGGCGGGACGGTCGGCATACGGCTGTACGTGTCCGGCGACACGCTCCTCTACGACGGGCTCGACGAGATCGCCCGCCGCTTCCCCGGCACCGACCTGGCCGTCCTCCACCTCGGCGGCACCCGGCTGCCCGGCGGCTTCGTCGTCACCATGGACGGCGCGCAGGGCGCCGAACTGGCCCGCCGCCTCGGCTTTCCCCGGATCATGCCGGTCCACTACGACGACTATCCCGTCTTCCGCTCACCGCTCGCCGACTTCCGCGCCGACGCCGAACGGCTGGGCCTCGGCGACCGGCTGGTCCACTGCCCCCGCGGCCGGCACGCGCTCCTCACGCCCGGCAGCAGTCGGCCCGCGGTACGGTGAGGCAGGCCGGCCTGGAGCTGGAACCCGCCGTGGTGCGCCGCCGGCACCTCACGCTCCCCGCGCCCGTCAGGACCCCGCTGCCTCCTCGGCCGGCACCGCCACGGCGGCGGCCGTCGTGCCGGGCCCGGTGATGGGCGGCACCGGCACGTCGACGGTACGGGCCAGCCGGGCGCCCTCGGGGCCGTACGCCGCGCGGGGTTCGGGGAACAGCCGCAGCAGCGCCAGGAAGAGCACGGCGGCCACCGCCAGGGACAGCGGCAGGCTGATGTCGACGCCGCCCGCCAGATCGCCCAGCGGGCCGACGAACTGCCCGGGGATGTCCGTGAACAGCACCCCGATCACCGCCGACACCCACCAGGCGGTCATGCCGCGCCAGTTCCAACCGTGCGTGAACCAGTAACGGCCGCCGCGCTGGCGGCGGTTGAAGACCTGCAAGGCGTCCGGGTCGTACCAGCCGCGCCGGGTGTAGAAGCCCAGCATCATCACGACCATCCACGGCGTGGTGCAGGTGATGATCATCGTGGCGAACGTGGAGATCGACTGCACGAGGTCCAGGCCGAACCGGCCGATGAAGATGAACGCGGTGGACAGGACTCCGACCAGGACCGTCGCCTGGACCCGGGACAGCCTGGGGAAGACGGAGGAGAAGTCCAGTCCCGTGCCGTACAGGGAGGTCGTGCCCGTCGACATGCCGCCGATCAGCGCCAGCAGGCACACCGGCAGGAAGAACCAGCTGGGCGAGATCGCGAGCAGCCCGCCGACGAAGTCCGGTGCGGCCGGGTCGACGTACTTCGGGGCCTTGGCGGCGATGATGCTCGCCGTGCCGAGACCGAAGACGAACGGCAGCAGCGTGGCGATCTGCGACAGGAACGCGGCGCCGACCACCTTGCGGCGCGGGGTGCCGGCCGGGATGTAGCGCGACCAGTCGCCGAGGAACGCGCCGAACGACACCGGGTTGGACAGCACGATCAGGGCCGCACCGATGAACGAGGGCCAGAACATCGCCCGCGTGGCCGCGTCCGCGGAGGCGGTGAACACGCCGGCGTACGAGGGGTCGAAGTCGCCGGCGAAGGCGAGGAGACCGAGCAGGAACAGCACGCTGGCCGACGTCACCGCGATCTTGTTGACGAAGAGCATGAACCGGAAGCCGTACACGCACACCGCGAGGACGAGCCCGGCGAACAGCGCGTAGGCGACCGCGTACGAGGGGGTGCTGCGCTCCAGGCCGAACAGCCGGTGCGCGCCGCCGACGAGCGCGTCGCCCGAGCTCCACACGGAGATCGAGAAGAACGCGACCGCCGTGAGCAGGGACAGGAACGAGCCGACGACCCGGCCGTGCACACCCAGGTGGGCCGATGAGGAGACGGCGTTGTTGGCGCCGTTGACCGGGCCGAACACGGCCATCGGGCACAGGATCAGCGCGCCCGCGACGACGCCCAGGACGGTGGCGGCCAGGCCCTGCCAGAAGGACAGGCCGAACAGGATCGGGAAGGCGCCGAGGACGCAGGTGGAGAAGGTGTTCGCGCCGCCGAAGGCGACCCGGAACAGGTCCAGCGGCGTCGCGCTGCGGTCGGCGTCGGGAATCCGCTCGACGCCGTAGGGCTCGACCTCGGTCAGCGCGGGCGCTGCCGCGGCGGTCGGCGTGGACTGCGGGGACGGACAGGACAAGGGGGCTCCAGCGGAGGTCGGCGGTGGAGCGCGGGGTTGCGCGGCGGGGGGACGGCTGCTCCCGGCCGCGGGGGTGTGCGGCGGGGAGAGACGTGGCCGTCCCGGGGGTTGTGCGCCGACGGTACGGCGGTCCGCAGACCGCGAACCAGAGGATGTTCCGTCCAAATCTCCGCCCACGGGTGGACAGTTCATCCACTCGGCTGTCTAGGGTGTGGGACTAGGCGGGAGTTGTGCGGGGCTGACCAGTTCGCCGAGGACGTCGGCCATGAACTGGACGAGCCAGCGCTGGGAGGGGCTGCGGGACGCCTCGTGCCGGGCGTAGAGGGCGACCTCGATGGGCTCGGTCTCGAACGGCAGCCGTACCAGCCGCAGGCGGTGTGAGGCGGTGAAGACCTCGCCGACGTACTCGGGGACGATCGCGACCAGATCGGTCCGCTCGAGCAGGTAGGGCAGCATCGAGAAACGGGTGGCCTCCACGGCCACGCGGTCCAGGAGTCCGTAGGTGGCCAGCAGGGACCGGGGGGCGACGTGGCCGCTCGGCCCGTACACCGTCGCATGGTGCTCGGCCGCGAGCTCCTCCAGGGTGAGGGAGGCGCCGCGGATGCGGGGGTGGTCGGCGGCCGTCATCGCGACGTAGCGCTCGTGGAAGAGCGGGATGCGCACGGTGCGGTGGGAGGTGAGCACCGGGGTGGCGACGAAGGCGTCGAGTTCGCCGCGGCGCAGCTGGCTCTCGGCCTCGTCCACGTCCAGCGCGCGGACGGTGAACGCCACCCGGGGCGCGCGCTCCCGGGCCGCGGCCAGCAGGCGCGGCAGGAGGGTGGCCTCGCCGAGGTCGGAGAGGGCCAGCGTGAACCGGCCGGCCATGGCGGTGGGGTCGAAGGCGTCGCCCTGGCGGATGGCGCCTTCGATCTCGGCCAGGGCGCGCTGCAGCGGCTCGTAGAGGCGGCGGGCGCCCGCGGTCGGGGCGAGGCCGCGGCCGGTGCGGTGGAAGAGCTCGTCGTCGAAGTGCCGGCGCAGCTTGGCCAGGCTGTAGCTCACCGTGGGCTGGGTGACGTGGAGGGTCTCGGCGGTGGCCGTGACGCTGCCGGTCTCGTAGAGCAGCACGAAGACGCGGGCCAGGTTGAGATCGAAGCTGCTCATATCGATGCAGTCTATGTCGTGGCCCGACAACATTTATTGGTGGCCAGGTCGTGCGGTGCCTAGCGTGTCCCGCGTCACCGCGAAAGGAACGTCTGTGCCATCCGTGCGTCGTATCTCCCACGAGTTCCTCGAGCGCCAGGGACTCACCACGATCTTCGGCAACCCCGGCTCGAACGAGCTGCCCTTCCTCGCCCGCCTGCCGGACGCCTTCCGGTACGTCCTCGGTCTGCACGAGGGCGCGGTCGTGGGCATGGCCGACGGGTACGCGCAGGCCAGCGGCCGTCCGGTGCTGGTCAACCTGCACGCCGCGTCGGGCTCGGGCAACGCCATGGGCGCGCTGACGAACGCCGTCGCCTCGCGCACTCCGCTGGTGGTCGTGGCGGGACAGCAGGTGCGGTCGGCCATCGGTCCGGAGGCCAACCTCTCCAACGTCGACGCCCCGGCCCTGATGAAGCCGCTCGTCGGCTGGGCCGCCGAGCCGGCGTGCGCGCAGGACGTGCCGCGCGCGCTCGCCCAGGCCGTCTTCGAGGCGCAGCTCCAGCGCCGGCCGACCTACCTCTCCGTGCCCTACGACGACTGGGCTGCCGACGCGGGCGAGAACGCGCCGGCCGTGCTGGACCGGCGGGTCGGGCGCGCGGGGGTGCCGGGCGGGGAGCAGGGGCGCCGGCTGGCCGAGGCGGTGGCCGCCGCCCGCCGGCCCACGCTCGTCCTGGGCGGCGACATCGACGCGGCCGGGCTCTTCGACGACGCGGTGCGGCTGGCCGAGCGGCTGGGCGGACCGGTGTGGGCGGCGCCGTCGCAGTTCCGGCTGCCCTTCCCCAACCGTCATCCGCTGTTCCGGGGTGTGCTCCCGGCCGGGATCGAGCCCGTCTCCCGGGCGTTCGAGGGCCACGATCTGGTGCTGGTGCTCGGCGCTCCGGTGTTCCGCTACCACGAGTACCTGCCCGGGCGGTACCTGCCGCAGGGCACCCGGCTGATCCAGGTGACGGAGGACGCCTCCGCCGCCGCGCGGGCCCCGATGGGCGAGGCGCTGGTCGCGGACCCCGCGGCGGTGATCGAGCTGCTTCTGAAGGCGCTCGACGCGCCCGGGGAGCCGGTCGGCGACTACCGGCCGGTGCCCGCGCCGCCGTCCGTCGAGGGGCCGCGCCTGCACCCGGAGGAGGTGTTCGCCGCCCTGCGCGACGTACTGCCCGGCGACACCGCGTACGTGGTGGAGTCCACCTCGACGAACGCGGCCTGGTGGCGCCAGATGGACCTGCGCGGGCCCGGCTCCTACTACTTCCCGGCGGCCGGCGGCCTCGGTTTCGGGCTGCCCGGCGCGGTCGGCGTCGCGCTGGCCCAGCCCGACCGGACGGTCGTGGGAGTGATCGGGGACGGCTCGGCCAACTACGGCATCACCGCCCTGTGGACGGCGGCCCAGCACCGCGTGCCGCTCACCGTGGTGCTGCTGCGCAACGGAACGTACGGCGCGCTGCGCTGGTTCGGCGGCCTCCTCGGTGTGCCCGACGCACCTGGACTGGACATCCCGGGGCTGGACTTCACCCGCATCGCGCAGGGCTACGGGGTGCCCGCCCAGCACGTCACCGGCGTGGACGAGCTGCGGGCCGTTCTGTCCGAACGCCCGGACGGGCCCCGCCTGGTCCAGGTCGACACGGCGCTCACCACGCCGTCCTGAGCACGCACGCCTCGCCAAAGAGCCCAGCACCCTTCGGGCGACGGAAGGAAAACACATGTCACTCCTCGACAGCGACGTCTGGAGCAAGAAGTTCCTCAGCGACGGCTGGAAGGACGCCGCCCACGAGCATCCGGTGACCGAACCGGCGACCGGCGACCGGCTCGGCACCGTCGGCCTGGCCGCACCCGACGACGTGGCCCGCGCCGCCGCGCGTGCCGCCGAGGCGCAGCGGACCTGGGCGGCCACTCCCCCGCAGGAACGGGCGGCCGTACTGCGCCGCGCGGGCGACCTGTTCACCGAGCACGCCGACGAGATCGAGGACTGGCTGGTGCGCGAGGCCGGCTCGGTGCGGGCCAAGGCGGCCTTCGAGGTGCGGCTCGCGCTGGGCGAGTGCTTCGAGTGCGCGGCACTGCCGACGCATCCGCAGGGTGAGGTGCTGACGTCCGACGACGACCGCTGGTCGTTCGCCCGGCGCCGCCCCGCGGGCGTGGTCGGCGTCATCGCGCCGTTCAACTTCCCGCTCATCCTCGGCCTGCGCTCGGTGGCGCCCGCGCTGGCGCTGGGCAACGCGGTGCTGCTCAAGCCCGACCCGCGGACCGCGGTCAGCGGCGGCGTCGTCATCGCCCGGATCTTCGAGGAGGCCGGGCTGCCCTCCGGCGTGCTGCACCTGCTCCCCGGCGACGGCTCGGCCGGCCAGGCTCTCGTCGAGGCGCCCGAGGTCCGGGTGATCTCGTTCACCGGGTCGACGCCGGTCGGGCGGGCGATCGGCGAGCAGGCGGGCCGGCTGCTGAAGCGGGCCCACCTGGAACTCGGCGGCAACAACGCCCTGGTGGTGCTGCCCGGCGCGGACGTGCAGAAGGCTGCCTCCGCCGGCGCCTTCGGCTCGTACCTGCACCAGGGGCAGATCTGCATGACGACCGGCCGCCACATCGTGCACGAGTCGCTGCTCGACGAGTACACCGCCGCGCTCGCCGCGAAGGCCGAGGCGCTGCCCGTCGGCGACCCCGCCCGGGAGGACGTGGCGCTCGGCCCGATCATCGACCGGCGCCAGTTGGAGCGGGTGCACGGCATCGTCACCGACAGCGTCGCGGCGGGCGCGACCCTGGCCGCGGGCGGCGAGATCGTGGGCGCCGGCTACCGGGCCACCGTCCTGACCGGCCTCACCACCGACATGCCCGCCTGGCGCGAGGAGATCTTCGGGCCCGTGGCGCCCGTCATCGGCTTCGCCACCCTCGACGAGGCCGCGAAGATCGTCGACGACTGCGAGTACGGGCTGTCCGTCGGCATCCTCGGCGACGTCGGTGCGGCCATGAAGCTCGCCGACCGGATCGAATCCGGCAAGGTCCACATCAACGAACAGACCGTCGGCGACGAGCCCAATGTCCCCTTCGGCGGCGTGAAGGCGTCCGGCACCGGCTCCCGGTTCGGCGGAGCCGCCGCCAACATCGAGGCCTTCACCGAGACCCAGTGGGTCACCGTCCGCCCGGACATCGCCGACTACCCGTACTGAACCCTCCCTCCGCTCCACCCCATTCCCTCCCCGCAGCCGCTCCAAGGGGTACGCCACATGACATCAGCCGTCTCGCACAGCACCTCCGCCGCCACCGGAAGATCCGGCGCCGACGGGCGCAACGTCTGGACGGTGGTCCTGTGCTGGATCACCGTCATGCTCGAGGGGTACGACCTCGTCGTCCTCGGCGCCCTCATCCCGGTCCTGCTGAAGACCCGTCACCTCGGCATGACCGCCGGGGACGCGACCACCGTGGCCACGCTGTCGCTCGTCGGCGTCGCCATCGGCGCGGTCCTCGTCGGCCCGCTGGCGGACCGGCTCGGACGGCGCCTGCTGCTCATCGGCTCGGTCGTGCTGTTCTCGGTCTTCACCCTCCTGGTGCCGCTCGCCGGCTCCGTGACGATGTTCGCCGTGCTCCGGCTCATCGCCGGTCTGGGGCTGGGCGCCTGCATGCCGGTGTCGCTCACGATGATGTCCGAGCACATGCCGGCCCAGCGAAGGGCACGTGCCAGCACCCTGACCATGACCGGCTACCACACCGGCGCCGTGATCACCTCCCTGCTGGCCCTGCAGGTGACCTCGGACTGGCAGATCCTCTTCTACGTCCTCGGCGCCGCCGGACTCGTCATCGCGGTCGTCCAGTGGTTCCGGCTGCCGGAGTCGGAGGCGTTCGTACGGGCCAAGGAGGAACGCGCCTCCTCTCGCGTCCCGTTCACCGAACTGCTCAAGCCGGCCTACCTCCGCGCCGGCATCGGCATCTGGGTCGCCTCGTTCATGGGCCTGCTGCTGGTCTACGGCCTCAACACCTGGCTGCCCAAGCTGATGAACGACGCCGGTTACCCCGTCCCCACGGCGGTCACACAGCTCCTCGTGCTCAACGTGGGCGGCGTGGCCGGGCTGGTTCTGGGCGGCTTCGTCGCCGACCGGCGCGGCATCAAGCCGGCCGCGCTCGGCTGGTTCGCGGCGTCGGTCGCGATGCTGGCCTGCCTCAGCATCAGGATGCACAGCGACCTGCTGCTGAACGTCGTGGTCTTCTTCACCGGCGTGTTCGTCTTCTCGGCACAGGTGCTGGTGTACGCGTACGTCACCCAGTACTACCCGGCCGCCGTCCGCGGGACCGCGCTCGGCTCCGCGTCCGGCATCGGCCGCATCGGCTCCATCGTCGGGCCGTCGATCACGGGTGCGCTCGTGACCGCCGGGATCGGCCACCCCTGGGGCTTCTACTTCTTCGCCGCCGTGGCCGTCCTCGGCTTCGCGGCCGTCCTCACCCTGCCGGGCCAGCCCGGCACAGGCCGGGAGGAGGCGCTGGAGCCCGCCACCGCCTGAGACAGCGGCACGCCCACGGACGAGACCCGGCAGCCTGAGCCGCGCCGTGCGACCCCGATCATGTGGCCGCACCGGTCAGGGCGAGGAATTCGCTGCGGGAGCGGGCGTCGGAGCGCAGCAGGCCGAGCAGGGTCGAGGTCATGGTGCTGGACCCGGTCGCCTGCACACCGCGCAGCGTCATGCAGGCGTGTTCGGCCTCGATGACCACGCCCACGCCCTTGGGCTCCAGATGGCTCTGGAGCCAATCGGCGACTTGCTTGGTCAGGCGCTCCTGGACCTGCGGGCGGCAGGCGAAGTGCTCGACGACACGGGCCAGTTTGGACAGGCCCAGGATGCGGGCGCCGGGCAGGTAGCCGACGTGGGCGGTGCCGACGATGGGCAGCAGATGGTGCTCGCAGACGGTCCTGACCGGTATGCGGCGGGCCAGGACGAGTTCGTCGTAGGCCTCGTCGTTGGGGAAGGTGGTCAGGTCGAAGGGGCGCGGGCTGAACAGTTCGGCGTACGCGCGGGCCATGCGGCCGGGTGTGCCGCGCAGGCTCTCGGAGGCAGTGGAGATGCCGAGGGCGTTGAGGAACTGGCCGGCCGCGGCTTCCGCTGCGGCCAGGTCGATGCCGTCGAGTTCGTGGACCACCCGCAGGGCGGGCCGTGCCGGTGTTCCCGCTTCCTCGTCGTGGCGGTCCATGCGGGCGGTGGCGCGCTGGGGGCTGTCGGTCATGTCAGCTGCCCCCGACGCCCAGGGCGGTGAGCAGGACCAGGACGAGGGTGGCCACGGCGAGCAGGCCGTGGGCCACCACGACCGCCACCGGGAAGTGCCGTTCGGCGGGAACTGCGGCTTCTGCTCCCGGCGTTGCCGCGGCGGGTGTGGCGCCGGCGGTCGTGCGGTCGCGGTGGACGGGGATCCAGCGGGCCAGCATCACGAAGCCGAGCAGAGCCACCGGCAGCAGCAGGACGAACGCGGTCCAGGCCAGGGCGGTCGTGTCGGCCACGACGTAGATGATCCACACCACGAGCCCGACGGCGGCCAGGGCGAAGTGGCCGAAGACGACGGGAGCGGGCAGGCGGCTGGCGCCGGTCTGCTGTTGCCGGATGCCGCCGCGTTGGATCCAGGTGCCGAGCATGTAGAAGCCGCCGAGGGCGGTGACCACCCAGGCGATCAGTGCGGCGATGTCCATGGGAACTCCCGGGTGAGTGCGAGGTGAAGACGGCCGGAGGAGGCCGGCCGCCGTGGCGGGGGTGCGGTCATACCGGGGTGCGCGTGCTCCCGCGGCCGCCGTCGGACGTGTATCCCTCGGCCTGGGTGGTCTCGTCGGCGACGCGCACGCCGTAGCGGTAGGCGAGCTTGCCGCCGAGGAATCCCGAGACCGCGAGGGCCGCGATGCTGATCGCGGACAGGACGAGCCTGCCGATGCCGACACTTCCGCCGCCGGCGTAGTCGCCGTGCCGCCACAGGAAGTTGGCGATGTAGGCGGCGGTCACCAGCAGGTTCAGCGTCATGTGCACCAGGGCGGTGCGGAAGGCCGGGGTGCCGGCGGGGATGGCGAACAGGTCGAGGAAGCCGACCATGGCCGCCGGCAGCGCACCGATCACCCCGACCGCGATCAGCCATTCCGAGGACTGGGTCAGAAAGCCCGGGCGGTGCACGACGTGCGACGCGATGTCGAACACCAGGCTGGTCACCCAGGCACCGATCGGCACGGTCACCAGGATCGGGTGGAACGGGTGGCCGTACGGGCCGGCGAGCGAGGCGCTGACCGGGCGCTTCGCCTGAAGCAGTGACTCACGGGTCATCGCGACCTCCCCTCTGATTTCACCAACAGATATTGGTCTTATTCAGTGGAGGCGTCAAGCCGTGCAGCCCACCTGCGATGACGGAACTCTTGTGCCCATGCACATGGGGGTTACCGCGGACGGGGAGCTACCGTGGTCGTGTGGATCCCGACCCGACCGCGCAGGCCGACACGGCCGACAGCGCCATCGACTCCGTCAGCGTCCTCAGCGAGGACTCGCGCCGGCGCATGTTCGCCTTCATCCGCCGCGCCCGCCGCGCCGTCACCCGCGACGAGGCCGCGGCCAGCGTCGGCATCTCCCGGAAACTGGCCGCCTTCCACCTCGACAAGCTCGTCGACGCGGGCCTGCTGCGCGCGCGCTACGAGACCCCGGGCGGCATCCGCAAGGTCGGCAGACAGCCCAAGGTGTACGAGCCCACCGACGCCCAGATCACGGTGACCATCCCCGACCGGCGCCACGAACTCCTGGCCGGCCTGCTCCTGGACGCCGTGCTCACCGAGGGCGCCGACGAGAACGCCACGCAGGCAGCCCTGCGCACCGCCGAGCAGCGCGGCCGGCAGCTGGGCGAGGCCGCACGGGAGGAAACCCGCCCGGGCCGCCTGGGCCCCGAACGCGGGCTGACCGCCTGCGAACGCCTGCTGGAGCAGTACGGCTACGAACCCGTCCGGGACACCCCGACCCGGCTCCGGCTGCGCAACTGCCCCTTCCACCCCCTGGCCGCCAAGGCGCCCGACCTGGTGTGCGGCATGAACCACGCCTTCCTCTCCGGCTACCTCCACGGCCTCAAGGCCAACGCGCTCCAGGCCGTGCTGGTCCCCGAGCCCGGCGAGTGCTGCGTACGGCTGGGCCCGAGCGACCCCGGGCAGGACGACGAGACCACGGGCGCCGAATCCTCCGGGTCGTCCGGAGACCGGACCTGATCTTCCGCTCGGTCGCGACCCGATGCGCCAATTCATTCCCTGTCTCTGGCGAGGCGGTCACCACCGCCCGGATCCGGCTCCGGCTTCAGCTCCGGCTCCGCACGGGACGCTCGCTCTGCTACTCCAGCATGCGTTCCGCGTCGTCCGGAACCCACGGAAAAGGTACGTCGGGCCATCGTGCACCGGCCCACGCTGCGAGATCGACGGCGAGAACGGCATCGACGAAGACCTGCGGCGGTCGATAGCCGTGGGCGGTGACGTAGTGGGTGATCAGGAAGGGAGCCGCGTAAGCGATCCCGGGCGAGCCCGGGATGCGCAGTTCCCCGGTCCCCTCCGGGGCCCCTTCCTCAGGACACAGGTCGCACTCGTGCATCCCCAGACAGACGTTCATCCACTGGACCTCCTGAAGGGCCTTCAGCTTCTCCACGAACACCGCGGGGACCGCTCCCGTCGAGTACGGCGTGCCCGCCTCCAGCCATCCGACGTTCAGGCGGGTGTACGTGGGGCGGTACCAGAGCCCGTAGAAGCCCGACTCCCGGTCCGTGAACGAATCGTCGTCCAGGTACTCGTACTCGCTGAGATCCTCGTAGAACACCCGCACATCATCGCCCCAGCGCTTCACCGTGCGCCAGCGACCTTCCTCGCCTCCTGAACCACCTGCTCGGCCCTTCCGGCCACGGCAGCCACCTCACCCCGCGGCCGCGACAGCCGCCACGCCTGTCGTCCCGGACCGGCGATGCCGGACCCCGACGCCCGCCGGTCGAGCCCGGCTCCCCCAACAACTCCGCCTGCCACGGCCGTTGACGACTCTCACGGGCACCCCTACAGTACCCTCGACATGCCGAATTGAAACGTTTCAATCACCCTGCGTCAGGCCGGATCGGTCCGTCTCGTCGCGCCGCCGGTCCCAGCTCGCTCGCCCCCGCCCAGCCACCCCGCACGGGTGGCCAGAGAGAAGGAGTACGGCGTTGAGCAGTGACGGGAAGCACCACGAAGGTTCGGGTCAGCCCCATGAAGAGCAGCCGTCGCTCAGCAGGCGACGCTTTCTGAGCACCGGCTCGGGCGTCGCGGCCGGCGTGCTCGCCGCAGGCTCCGTGCTGTCGTCCCCCGGGGTCGCAGCGGCAGGATCTCGCACCGCCGCGGCCGGGCCCGTCGGCCTGTCGGACGCCCATTGGATCTGGTTCGCCGAGGGAAGTCCACGCGTCACCGCTCCCGCCGCCCACCGGTACTTCCGCAGGACCTTCAGCGTCCCGGCCGGCAGCGTCAGTGACGCCCAGTTCGTCGTCACCGGTGACGACACGGTGGACGTATGGCTGAACGGACAGCACCTGGCCGCGTCCGCGCGCACCGCGGACGCGTGGCGGCGCGCCCTCTACGTCGACCTGCGCCCCGCGCTCACCGGCGGGCGCAACACGATCGCGGTCGCCTGCAGGAACAACGGCGGTCCTGCCGGACTTCTGGGACGCGTCCACATCACGACGGACGGCGGCACGACCGACCTGGTCACGGACGGCAGTTGGCGCTCAGCGCAGTCGGCGCCCACCGGCTGGGAGGAGTCCTCGTTCGACGACGCGGGATGGCAGGCCGCCATGGACCTAGGCGCCTACGGAGTCTCCCCGTGGTATTCCGGCGTCGCCGCGCCGGACCTGTCGCCGGCGTCACCGCTGAGCGTCGCGGGCCTCACCGTCGAGCACCAGGTCACGCCGCTCGGGGTGGACGCGCCGAAGCCGCGGTTCGGCTGGACCCTCGACTCCGCGACGCCTCAGCAGCACCAGGCCGGCTATCAGATCCAGGTCTCCTCGACCGGTGCCGGTCGCGGGGATGTCTGGGACAGCGGCCGGATCGCCTCGGACCGGCAGGTCGACATCGCGTACGACGGCACCTCCCTGGAGAGCCTCACCCGCTACCAATGGCGGGTCCGCGTGTGGGACACCCAGGGACGGGCGAGCGCCTGGAGCGATCCGCAGTGGTTCGAGACCGGGCTGCTCGACCCGGCCGGCGAATGGCGCGGCGCCTTCATCGGCCAGGCCGCCGCACCGAACTTCGCGGGGGCGAGCTGGATCTGGTACCCCGAGGGCGATCCCGCGTCCTCGGCGCCGGCCGGCACCCGCTACTTCCGCCGTACGTTCACGCTCTCAGGTGCCCCGGCCGGCGCGGTACTGGCCGTCACCGGCGATGACACAGCCGACGTCTGGGTGAACGGCGTGCTGGTCAGCTCCTCGCCGAGAGTCGCCGACTCCTGGAAGACCGCCGCGCTCGTCGACCTCGCCCCGTACCTGACGTCAGGCGCCAACACCATCGCGGTGTCCTGCACGAACACCAGCGTCTCCCCTGCCGGGCTGCTCGCCAAGCTCGTCCTGCCCGGCGGTCAGGTCATCGACAGCGACACCTCCTGGAAGGCCTCCCAGTCGGGTCCTGCCGGTTGGCACACCGCCGGATTCGACGACAGCGACTGGTCCGCGGCGATGTCCGTCGCCGCGGCCGGCGGCGGCCCGTGGGGCGTCCAGGTGCGCGTGGTCACTCCCGCGCCCATGCTGCGCAAGCGGTTCACCGTCGCCAAGCCCGTGGCCTCCGCCCGGCTGCTGACGACCGCGCTGGGTCTGCACGAGACCCGCCTCAACGGCGCGAAGGTCGGCTCCGACGTCCTGGCCCCGGGCTGGACCGACTACGGCAAGCGCCTGCAGTACAAGGTCTTCGACGTCACCTCCCGGATCAAGCAGGGCGCCAACGCCCTCGCGGCCTGGGTCGGCAACGGCTGGTACAGCGGCAGCCTCGGCTTCGCCGGCAGCCGGCACTACGGCACCCAGCCCTGGTACTCCGCCCAGCTGGTGCTCACCTTCACCGACGGCACCTCGCAGACGATCGCCACCGACGGCAGCTGGAAGACCGGCACCGGCGCGATCAGGGCCGACGACCTGTACAACGGCGAGACGTACGACGCACGCCTGGACGTGCCCGGCTGGGACCGCGCGGACTTCGACGACTCCGCGTGGGCCGCCGTCACCGTCTCCTCGGTGTCCCCGCCCACGTTGGTGTCGCAGGTCGACGGCGGGGTCACCGTACAGGCGGAGTTCTCACCCGTGGCCGTCACGCAGCCGCAGCCCGGCGTGTGGATCCTGGACCTGGGCCAGAACTTCGCGGGCTGGAACCGGCTCTCGGTGACCGGGCCCGCCGGCACCACGATCACGATGCGGCACGGCGAGGTCCTCAACCCCGACGGCACGCTCTACACCACCAACCTGCGCACGGCCCAGGCCACCGACCGCTTCGTCCTCGCCGGCACCGGCTCCGCCGAGACCTACGAGCCCCGGTTCACCGTCCACGGCTATCGCTACGTCGAGCTCACCGGTCTGCCCTCCGGCGTGACCCCGACGAAGACCACCGTCACCGGGCGCGCCGCCTGGACCACGGCCGACCAGCTCGGCACCTTCACCACCTCGAGCGAACTGGTCAACCGGCTGCAGCACGACATCAGTTGGGGGCAGCGCAGCAACATGCTGTCCGTTCCCACGGACTGCCCGCAGCGCGACGAGCGTCTGGGCTGGACCGGGGACATCGCCGCCTTCTGCGCGACCTCCACGTTCAACCTGGACGTCCACCGGTTCCTGGCGAAGTTCGTCGACGACCTGGTCGACGACCAGCAGTCCGACGGAGCGTTCACCGACGTCGCCCCGAGCGTGATCAGCGGTTCCGGCACGGCCGGCTGGGGCGACGCGGGCGTCATCGTGCCGTACACCTTGTGGCAGCGTTTCGGTGATGTCCGGGTCGTGGACCGGCACTTCACCGCGTTCGCCGACTGGGTCGACTACCTGCGCGCCACCACCGGCAGCGACCTGATCCGCAACCAGCAGACGTACGGCGACTGGCTCAACGTGAACGACGAGACGCCCCATGACCTGATCTGCACCGCCTACTTCGCGTGGGCCGCGCGGCTGGTGGCACGGATGGCCGATGCCACGGACCGCACCGCGCAGGCCGCGTCCTACGGGCAGCTGGCCGATCAGGTCGCGACGGCCTTCGCCGGCCGGTACGTCGGGCCGGACGGTTCCGTCGGCAGCAACACCCAGACCGGATACGTACTGGCCCTGGCCTTCGGCCTGGTGCCCACCGCCCTCGTCCAGCGAGCCGCGGACAAGCTCGCCGCCAAGGTCGCGGCCGCCGGCGGGCATCTGACGGTCGGGTTCCTCGGCGTGGAGAACCTGCTGACCGTCCTTGCGGACAACGGGCACGCGGACGTCGCCTACCGGATTCTGCTGCAGACCGACTACCCCGGCTGGGGCTACATGATCAGCCGCGGCGCCACCACCGTCTGGGAGCGCTGGGACGGCATCCGCACCGACGGCTCCCTCCAGGACCCGGGCATGAACTCCTTCAACCACTACGGCCTCGGCTCCGTCGGCGACTTCCTGTACCGGCACGTCGCGGGCATCGGCCCGGCCGCTCCGGGCTACCGGACCCTGCTCGTCGCCCCGCAGCCGGGCGGGGGCCTCACCTCGGCTTCCGGCACCTACCGGACGCCGTACGGGACCGCCGGATGCAGTTGGTCCGTGTCAGCGGGCCAGTTGACGCTGGACGTCACCGTCCCCGCGAACGTCACCGCCACCGTGGTCGTGCCCACCTCCCGGCCCGGCTCCATCACGGCCCCCGCTCAGGCGGTCCCCTCCGGGACCGCCACGTACTGCCTCCCGGCGGGCAGGTACAGCTTCAGCGCAGCGGTGTGATGCCGTCGGACGGACGGCGATGAGGGCCCTCGCTCATGTGCGGCCCGCCGCTGACCGTCGCGGCGGTCCGGGCGTCCTCGCGACATGACCGACGCGCGGGTCGGGGGCCGGCGGCGGTCTGCGTTCGGCGACCATGCCGAGGGCGACGTCGAAGCTCTCGCACGTACGGTCGCCGGATGCGCGCCGCGTGGTTGGCGGTGACCCGGGTGCCGCCCGCATTGCGTCCCGGGCACCCGCGCCAGGTCCATGACCGGCTGGTGCGGTGGTCCGGCGGCCCGCCGGGCCACGGCCGTCCGGGCGGGCCTCGGCGGCCCGCCCGGTCCTCGTGCGACGCCTATCGCCGGGCGTCACTGCGGAGGAATGCGGCGCTGGTGAGCGCACCGAGGAGCACGAGGGCGGCGTTCACCGCGATCGCGGTCTTCAGCCCGCCGAGGACGGCCGAGGCGCCGGTGCCGGTCATCGCCGCGGTGGCGATGGCGCTCATGATCGGGGTGCCCATGGTGATGCCGATCTGCTGGGTCATGGTGGCGAGCCCGGTGGCCAAACCCTGTTCGCGGTCGGCGAGCCCGGAGGTGGCGGTGACCATGAAGCCGACGATGACGAGCATGTTCCCGACGCCGCCGGCGAAGGTGGCGACCAGCAGCAGCCCCATCCACCCGCGGTCGTCGCCGAGGCAGAGCAGCGCGGCCGTGAACACCGTCTGGAGCAGCCCGCCCGCGATCAGCGTGCTCTTGCTGCCGGCCTTCCCGATGACCTTCGGGGCGACGGATCCGCCGACGAGCGTGCCGAGGCCCAGCACGCCGAAGGACAGGCCCGCGGCCAGCGCCGAGAAGCCCAGGACCTCCTGGAGGTAGAGGGTGAGCAGGAAGACCAGGGAGGTCTCGGTGAGGAAGGCGATGAGACCGGCGAGGTTGCCCCAGGCCACCGACCGCTTGCCGAGCACGCCGAGCGGCACCAGGGGCGCCGCCACCTTGCGCTCGACGGCGTGGAAGACCAGGAGCAGCACGGCACCGGCGGCCAGGGGCAGCAGCGCATGGGGCGAGCCCCAGCCGTGTTCGCCGGCCTGCGTGAGGCCGAAGACGAGAGCGAGCAGGCCGAGCGTGACACTGACGGCGCCGGGCACGTCCAGCTTCGGGCGCTCGTCGGGCCGGGACTCCTCGACGACGGTCGGGGCGACGAGGAGGACGGCCAAGGCGACGGGCACGTTGATGAAGAACGCCCACCGCCACGACAGCAGGTCGGTGAGCAGACCGCCGAGGATGGCGCCGGTGGTGAATCCGGCGGACATCAGGGCGCCGTTGAGGCCGAGGGCCTTCTCCCGCAGCGGGCCCTCGGGGAAGGACGTGGTCAGCAGGGACAGGCCGGCCGGGGTCACCGCGGCGGTGGCCAGGCCCTGGAAGACGCGGGCCGTGATCAGCACCTCGGGGTTCTGCGCCAGGCCGCCCGCCAGCGAGGCCACGCCCAGCACCGCGAGGCCGCCGAGGAACAGCCGCCGGCGCCCGAACAGGTCGGCGACTCGGCCGAACAGCAGCGTGAAGCCGGCCGCGCACAGGGCGAACGCGGTGCCGATCCACTGCAGGTGCGCCAGGGAGAAGCCGAGGCCCTCGCCGATCACGGGCAGGGCGACGTTCAGGATGGAGAAGTCCACGGCCAGCGTGAACTGGGCCGCGAGCAGCAGCACCAGCACCAGCCGCAACCGGGGGGTGAGGACGGCCGGTGCCGTGCCGGCGACCGCAGCCGGCGCGCCGGCCGTACCTGCCGTGCCGGCGGTTTCCGCATCGGTGATGGACATGACGTCGGTATCCCTTTCTCTCGTGCGCGGGCGTCGTGCGCGCCGCTCGGAGAGAGACTCGTCCGCGCCGTGGAGGCCAGCCAGAACCCTGTCCGGCACAGCCCGCGCAAGGGTGGTCATCACGTGACCACCCTTGCCGCACCCAACGGCCGTGCTCCGCGGGCATCATGGACTCGGAGCCGCTCACGCGCGCGGGCACCGTCGCCCGGCGGTGGGGCGGCGGGGCACGTACGACGCGGGAGGCATCGATGGACGCTCCGTCAGAGCTGGGACACTTCCTCAGGTCCCGCCGTGCCGCACTCCGGCCCGAGGACGCCGGCATCACACCGCATCCGACCCGCCGCCGCGTCACCGGGCTGCGCAGGGAAGAGCTGGCCATGCTCGCCGGCGTCAGCATCACCCACTACACCCGTCTGGAACAGGGCCGTGCGACCGGCGCGTCGGACTCCGTGCTCGACGCGATCGCCCGCACGCTGCGGCTCACCGCGGACGAGACCGCGCACCTCAAGGACCTGGCCCGCCCCTCCGCCGGGTCCGCGTCCCGCCCGGCACCGTCACGGACGGAGCACGCGAGCGCCTCCGCACGCCAGTTGCTGGCCGCGATGACGGAGGTGCCGGCCCTGGTCCTGGACCGCCGCAACGACGTCCTCGCCTGGAACGCGCTGGGTCACGCGCTGCTCGCCGGGCACCTGCCGGCCGACAGCCCCGGCACCCCGGGCAGCCGCCCCAACCTGACGCGGATGCTCTTCCTGGACGAGCGGTACCGCGCGCTGTACCCCGACTGGAACGAGGAGGCGCAACTCGCCGTGGCCTCCTTGCGTCTGGTGGCCGGCCGCCACCCCGACGATCGCCGGCTGGCCGAGCTCGTCGGCCAACTCACCGTCCAGTGCGACGAGTTCGCGTCCCGCTGGGCCCGGCATCCGGTCCGTACCTGTACCTCGGGCGTGAAGCGGCTGCACCATCCGCTGGTGGGCGCGATGGACCTGAGCTTCGAGAACCTGGTCATCCCCGGCACGTCCGGACAGCGGCTGATCGCCTACACCGCCGAGCCCGGCTCGCCGTCCGAAGCAGCGCTGCGCCTGCTGGGCAGCGTGGCCGCCACCAAGGCCTCGACGGCCGGGAACGTCGCAGCGACCGCGCGTCACTGACGGCACGCGCCTGTGCCGCGGCCGATCCGGGCGCTCGCAGGACCGGGAGCGGCCCCGGCACCGCGTCCGGTCAGGGTCCGGCGCATGGGGTGCGAGCGGTTCGGGAGGGCCGGCGGCGGGCCGCCGGGCGGGTCACGGCCGGTTCACCGGTTCAGGGCGTGCCATTCGGGAGCGAGGACCGCCCAGAGCTGCTTGTCGTAGCGGACGCCGTCGTAGGGCCATGCCTCGCGGCGCACGCCTTCCAATCGCATGCCGAGCCGCTCGGCCACCGCCGCGCTGCGAGCGTTGTCGGCCCGGCAGTGCCACTCGGCCCGGTGCAGGCCCCGGGAGGTGAACGCCCAGTCGAGCAGGGCGCGGGACGCCTGTGTGACCAGCCCGTGTCCCTCGGCGGAGGGCTCCAGCCAGCAACCGAGCTCGCACACGCCGAGAGCGGCGTCGAAGTCGGTGAACATCACACCGCCGACCAGCACTCCGTCCCGCCGGATGCCGTACAGGCGGCCGCCGTCGTGGGCCTGCCGTTCCGCATACCGGAGCAGCGTCGCCCGCGCCCCGTCCACGTCGTCGGTGACGAACCCGGCGCCGACCCATGGACGGATGTGCTCGCGAGCCCGGTCCAGATGGCCGGCGAACTCTTCGGCGTGCCAGACCTCCAGCGGAGCCAGATGAGCACCGTGGCGCAAGGACAGCGAGAACATGACAGCCCCATTCACATAACGTTTGTTATGGCAATGTAGCGTGGTGCCATGCCACGCACCAAGGGGGATCACGAGGGCCGCCGGCGCGACGTCTCCGAAGCGGTGTGGCGGGTGATGGCCACGCGCGGCTTCGCCGGTCTCACCCTGCGCGCCGTCGCCACCGAACTCGGCGCGACCACCGGCCTGCTGACCCACTACTTCCCCACCAAGCGCGCCTTGCTGGAGCATGCCCTTGACCTGCTGGAGCAGCGCACCATGGCCCGCCCACGCCGGCAGACGGGCACGGGCCTGGCCGCCGTCAGGGACGCGCTGCTCGACATCCTGCCGCTGACCCCCGAGGCCACCGACAGCAACCGCATCTGGGTCTCCTCCTGGGACGCCGCCCTCTCCGATTCCGCCCTGAGCGCCGACTACGCCCGCAAGTACGCCCAGGGCCGCGACAGGCTGAGCCGGCGCGTGGCGGCAGCCCAGGAGCTCGGCGAGCTGCCCCCGGGCGACACCGCCGCCATCGCAGCTGCCGCACAGGCCTTCGTCCTCGGCCTGGTGGTGCAGGCACTGCTCGACCCGGCGGCGTTCCCGCCGCACCGGCAGATCGAGCTGCTGGACGCCTACCTGGCCGCACTCACCGCGCGCCCTGATCCCACCCCGACCACGGGACCCGGCCACGACGGGCCCTCCGAGTCGCGCGGCCCGCGGCAAGGGGCCTGAACCCGGGCAGGCGGTAGGGCGACGGCAAGCAGTGCCGGCAGACGGTGGCTCCCTGCCCGGGGGCGGTGCTGCGGCCGGTTCGGGGACAGGCCGCAGCACCTCCTCGGCCGGGCGGCCACCTGGAGGACGCGATGGACCCGGCACACACCTCCCGGTTGCCGGATCAGCGCGCCCCATGCTCCGCCGGGCGGGTGATCCGTCGCCGAGGCCCGGGTGCCGGCCGACCGGGTGACGGGCGGTGCCGGTACGAGGACCAGCGGTGCCGTACGAGATCGCGGCCGCGCTTGCCGGCCCAGTGCGGCTGGCATCCGGGAGCGGCGGTCGGCACCGTAGAGAGGAGTGCCGGGTGCTGTGAGCAGCCGGTGACGAGCGGGTCGTCGGCGGGAGCCACCATGAGCGACTACATCACACCGACGCGTAGCGGCCCGCCGGGCGACGGTCTGACGTGCCTGGTGACCGGTGCCACGGGCTACATCGGCGGCCGGCTGGTGCCGGAGCTGCTCGACGCCGGGCACCGGGTGCGCTGCCTGGCCCGCACCCCGGGCAAGCTGCGTGACCATCCGTGGGCCGGCCGGGTGGAGATCGTGCGGGGCGACGTCACCGATCCCGGGTCGGTGGCACGGGCGATGGACGGCGTGGACGTGGCCTACTACCTGGTGCACGCGCTCGGCACCGGCCGCGGATTCGAGGACACCGACCGCGAGGCGGCCCGGGTCTTCGGCGCACAGGCCCGCCGGGCAGGCGTCGGCCGGCTCGTCTACCTGGGCGGCCTGACGCCCCGGTCGGTCCCCGAGCGGGAGCTGTCGCCCCACCTGCGCTCGCGTTCCGAGGTCGGCCGCATCCTGCTCGCCTCGGGCGTGCCGACGGCCGTGCTCCGCGCCGCCGTGATCATCGGCTCCGGCTCGGCGAGTTTCGAGATGCTGCGCTACCTGACCGAGCGGCTGCCGGTGATGGTCACCCCGCGCTGGGTGCGCACCCGGATCCAGCCCATCGCCGTACGGGACGTGCTCCGCCTGCTGACCGGCTGCGCCCGCCTGCCCAGCGAGGTGAACCGCGCCTTCGACATCGGCGGCCCGGAGGTGCTGACGTACCTCGACATGATGCGCCGCTACGCGTCCGTGGCCGGGCTGCCCCGGCGGCTGATCATGCCCGTGCCCGTTCTCACGCCCGGCCTGTCCAGTCACTGGGTGGGTCTGGTCACCCCGGTCCCCGCCTCCATCGCCCGGCCCCTGACCGAGTCGCTGCGCCACGAGGTGGTGTGCCGGGAGAACGACATCGAACGGTATGTACCGAGCCCGCCGGGGCACCCGCTGGCGTTCGACCGCGCGGTCCGGCTGGCCCTGCAGCGGATCCGCGACGCCCAGGTGGCCACACGCTGGTCGTCGGCCTCCGTACCCGGCGCGCCCAGCGACCCGCTGCCCACCGACCCGGACTGGGCGGGCGGCAGCCTCTACACCGACGTGCGAGAACGCGACGCCGCTGTCGCGCGGGAGGCGTTGTGGGAGGTCATCGAGGGCATCGGCGGTGAGAACGGCTGGTACTCCTTCCCCCTGGCCTGGGCGGTGCGCGGCCGGCTGGACCGGCTCGTCGGCGGCGTGGGCCTGCGCAGGGGCCGCCGGGACGCCAGGCGTCTGAGGGCCGGCGACTCCCTGGACTTCTGGCGGGTGGAGGAGATCGAACACGGGCGGCTGCTGCGGCTGCGCGCCGAGATGCGGCTGCCCGGCCTGGCCTGGCTGGAGATGCGGGTGGACGACGGCGACGGCGGACCCGTCCGGTACCGGCAGCGGGCGCTGTTCCACCCGCACGGGCTGCTCGGCCACCTGTACTGGTGGAGCGTCTCGCCGTTCCACGCGGTCGTCTTCGGCGGCATGGCCCGCTCCATCGTCCGTGCCGCGGAGCGTGCGGCGCCGTCTCGGCGGGAGCGCGGTGGGAGTGCATCCGCCGGCGTGGCAGCGGCCGAAGAGCCGGGTGAACGCGCTGTTCCCCGACGCTCACCCGGAAGAAGCTGACACCCATGCACGTCTCGGTCGTCCTGTTCACCGCCGACCTGCGCCTGTACGACCACCCGCCGCTGCGCGCGGCCCTGGAGACGGCCGACGCCGTCGTTCCGCTGTTCGTGCGGGACCGTGCGATCGAGGCCGCCGGGTTCGCCGCGCCCAACCGCCGGGCCTTCCTCGACGACTGTCTGGCGGACCTGGACGCCTCGCTGCGCGAGCGGGGCGGACGGCTGGTGGTGCGCTCCGGCGATCTGGCGGAGGAGGTGTGCCGGGTGGTGACCGAGGCGGACGCCGACGAGGTGCACATGTCGGCCGGGTACAGCGGTTTCGCCGCCCGCCGGGAGGAACGGCTGCGGTCCGCTCTGGAGCCGGCCGGCCGCCGGCTGTTCGTGCACGACGCCGTCACCGCGGCCGTACCGCCCGGCACGGTGACCCCCGCCGCCTCCGACCACTTCGCCGTCTTCACCCCCTACTACCGGCGCTGGGCGCAGGTGCCGCTGCGGCCGGCCGCGGGCGCGCCGCGCCGGGTGCCCGTCCCCGGCGAGGTGGGTGGCGAGCGGCTCCCGGCACACGGCGGGACCGGCGGGACGTCCCCGGCCCTGCCGCCGGGCGGGGAGAGCCGGGCCCGCGCACAGGTGGCCGCCTACTGGCGCCGCGGTCTGGAGGCCTACGACAGTCTCCGCGACGACCTGGCCGCGGACGCCACCTCCAGGCTCTCCGCCCACCTGCACTTCGGCACCCTGTCCCCGGTGGAGCTCGTGCACCGGGCCCGCCGGCACGGCGGAGCCGGTGCCGAGGCGTTCGTACGGCAGCTCGCCTGGCGCGACTTCGACCGCCAGCTCCTCGCCGCGCGGCCGGAGAGCGCCCACCGCGACTACCGCACGCGGCACGACCGGTGGCGCACCGAGCGCACCGCCGCCGGGGACATCGACGCCTGGCGGGAGGGCCGTACCGGTTACCCGGTCGTCGACGCGGCGATGCGGCAGCTGCGGGCGGAGGGGTGGATGCACAACCGGGCCCGGCTGCTCACCGCCTGCTTTCTGACCAAGACCCTCTACGTCGACTGGCGGATCGGCGCCGCCCACTTCCTGCACTGGCTGGTCGACGGCGACCTGGCCGACAACCAGCTCAACTGGCAGTGGATGGCCGGCACCGGCACCGACACCCGCCCCAACCGGGTACTCAACCCCGTCACACAGGGCCGGAAGTACGACCCGGAAGGCGTCTACGTTCGCCGATGGCTCCCCGAACTCGCCGAAGTGGAGGGACCGTTGGCGCACGAGCCGTGGAGACTCCCCGGCCGGGAGCGGGCCGCCCTGGACTATCCCGATCCGATCGTCACCCTCGCCGAGGGGCTGGACCGCTTCCGCCGGGCGCGCGGCAGACAGCCGTGAGGCGAAGACCTCGCGGGGCCGCCCGGTGCGCTGCGGCATGCTCGCGGTCGGCCGCCGGCCGACGGGCCGGGGACGGAGCCGTCGGCGCCGGACAGGCCGCTGAGCGCCCGGACCGCCTCCCGCAGGTTCGCGCACCGCGGGAAGGCGCCGGCCGTCCGGCGGTCCCACCCCGGGCCTGCCGGCAGGACGAGGCCGCTGCCGGGCGCCCGCCGGTCCCCACCGCAGGGCCGCGACGCGCAGGGCCGGCGGCGCCGACGCCGTCGAGCGGGTCTGCGACCGCAGCACCACGGCGCCCGGGCCGATGCGCCGGCCACAGGACAGCAGCGCCTCCTCCGGCACGGCGGCCGCACCCGGCATGCGTGTCGGCAACCCCGCGTCTCTCCAGCGCCCCCAGCGGCAGCGAGCGCAGCTCACCAGGCACTCAGGCCAGCAACACCGGCGCACCGCCGACGGCGTCCTCGCGGCGCGGCACCACCAGCGGGGCACAACGCCAGGTGCTGCACCTCGCCTACTGCGAGGACCTCACACAGCGCAGATCGCCCGGCTCAACGGCTGGCCACTCGGCACAGGCAACAACCACACTCGCCGACGTCTCGACCGCCTCCGCCGATGCCTGGCGGAAGAGGGGATCTTCGCCACCTGAGACCACCCGGCGCGGGAACCTCCTACTTCTCCTAGGAGAGCGAAGCGGCAGCGTGTCCGTGCCGGCTGCGGTGGAGCCGCGAACGGGCGGCGCCCGTCGTCGGCCAGGCGCGCGGTTGCGCTTCGCGCCTGGCCGGCGACGGGTGCGTGCTCGCCGCACCGGCCCGTGCGGCTCGGGCTTCCCTTCTGGCGGTCACCAATAGTGCCGACGGCCGGCGACCGCGTGGCCGACCGAGCCCAGGATCCACAGCACGATGCCGATCACGGCGAGGATGATGCCGATGGTCCACAGGATGGAGATGCCGGTGACGAAACCGATGACGAGCAAGATGATGCCGAGGACGATCACGGCTGCCTCCCGCTGCAGGTAGTACTACCATCCCTGTGCCCCTTAAGTAGGGTTTTATCCCCATTGGTGCGTAGCGCAGGAGGCATGAGCCCGCTGTCGTCCGTGGCCCCGGGTCAGCAGGGGAAGGTGCCGCTGTAGAGGGCGTGCCCGTAGGAGGAGCTGCCGGAGCCGAGGCCGTAGATGCCGTCGTCGCTCCAGACCGCTTCCCGGTAGCCGTCGACGCAGGTCGAGGTCGGCGCGATCGCGAAGCCCTCGAGGTTGTCGGTCGGCATGACGGCCGGGTTGGTGTAGGTCACGTCCGGAACGATCGCGCCGGCGGCGTTGATCTTCATGAGGGTGTGCGTCTCACCGCAGGTGTTGTCGCAGGTGGCGATGATGCGCTGGGTTCCGGCGTCGAACGACACGTCCATCACGGAGTCCTCTCCGGTGGCGATCGTGCCGAACGTGGTGAACGTGCCGTCGGAGTTCAGGCCGTAGGCGTGCAGCGTACCGTCCCACTCCAGACCTGCGAAGAACAGGCCCGAGCCGTGCAGCGGGTAGTTCGCCGGGTTGTAGCGGCCGCCGGTCAGCGGGTCGACCCAGCCGTTCGCGGTCAGCCAGCTGTCCGGTACGTAGCCGACGCCCTCGAATCCCAGGTTGGCGTCGTCCTTGCTGCCGGTGTCGAGCTGCGGGAACTGCGCGGTCATGTCCCACTGATGGACCGGCGTCAGCGTCGATCCGGTCGCGGCCGGGTCGAACTCCATGATCGTGTCCTTGGGGACCGTGTTGTCGGTGTTGTCGCGTTCGGAGGTCACGTAGATGTGGCCGTTGCCGCCGACCGTCAGCCCCTCGGAGTCCGGCTCGCCGGAGCCGCCGGCGAAGCGGAGCTGCTTGCCGGTCGCGCTCCACGACGGGTCCGGGATCCATTTGCCGTTGCTCTTGACCAGTTTGAACAGCCAGTCCTTGTTCTTGGCGGCCCACAGCACCGACGGGTTCGCCGGGTCGAAGGCCAGGCCGCTCAGGTCACGGCCCTCGGGCCCGGTGGACGTGGTGAACGCGCAGACGTCGTCGGCGATCGTGACGTCGGGGCCGCCCGGCCACGCCAGGGTGCCCGCCGGCGCGGAGCCCGTCCCCGTGGGCGCCTCGGGGGTGCAGCCGCTGGTGAGCGAGCCGCCGCCACCCAGCAGCCGGCCGGTCTGACCACTGCCGCCGCCGCTGCCCCCGCTGCCCGAGCAGGAGTTCGCGGTGCCGAGCGTCGCGGTCGTGGCGGTCTGGAACCAGCCGGTGCCGTTGCCGCAGCGCTGGTCCGACGGCTTGGCGCCGCCGGTGGCCCAGGTCACCGAGTCGATGGTGTTGCCGTTGCCGTCGAGGACGAAGACCGAGTCGTCGTCGCCGAGGCCGAGGGATGAGTTGAACGTGACATAGCCGCCCGCGGGGATGCTGGTGGCGCTCGGCGAGGACGACGAGACGGAGGCCGGGGAGTGAGTGGCGTCGTTGTCGACGTACTTCCACGACCCGATGCTGACCGCGCTCGTTCCGCCGTTGTACAGCTCCACGGTGTCTGCGCCGTCCGAGGTGACCTCGTTGATCCGCACACGGCTCGCCGCCGGCACGGACGACGGGCAGCCCGAGGTGTTCGAGGCGCCGAACGTGGTGGCGGCGGTCGTGGTCACCCACCCCCCGGTGCCGTCGCCGCCGCACCGTGCCATCGCCGGCTTCGCCTTGTCGGTGGCCCACTCGACGCGGTCGACCACCGTGCCATCGGAGGTGTAGATCACCAGCTTGTCCGCATCGCCCAGCCCCTTGGGCGAGTTGAAGGTGACGAAGCCGCCGGCCGGGATGGTGCCGGAGGACGGGCTGAACGTCTGCGGCGAGAAGGTGTCGTCGGACATCTTCCAGCCGCTGACGCTCACCGCGGCCGAGCCGGCGTTGTACAGCTCGACCGTGTCGTTGCCCGACGACGTGACCTCGTTGATCCGGACGTTCTGGTAACCGGCCGGGGTCGTGGCAGCCGCAGGCTGCGCGGCGAGGACCCCTGTGACGACCAGCCCGGAACACATCAGTGCCGCGGCACATACGGAGGCGACACCGGTACTCAAGCGTGAGATAGGCACGACGCCGAACTTTGATCACACGACCTTGAAACCGCGTGTCCCCCGCATGAACGCCACCCGCCGCCCAGCGGAACGCCGGCAGCGCATCCCGAGAGCGAGGGCGCAGCCGGACATCAGCGCGTGCTGATGCAGAAGGGATGCCCCGCGGGGTCGGTGAGGACCCGCGCCGTGTCGCCGTGAGGCTGGTGATCCGGTTTGCCCGCGCCCAGTTCCAGCAAGCGGGCCTCTGCTTCGTCCAGGTCGTCGTCCTCGGTCTTGAAGCAGAGGTGAAGCTGCTGGGGGACGTTCTGGCCTGGCCAGCTCGGGGCCCGGTAGTCGTCGACTCGCTGGAAGCCGATGAAGAGTCCGTGTTCGCCCAGGAGGCCGGCGAACTCGGCGTCCGACCTCGGGTGCGGTTCGAGGCCGGTGACCTGCTGGTAGAACGACGCCAGGGCCGGCGGGTCCGGGCAGTCGAGCGTGATCGCAACCAACTTCATCTGCAAGGACACGGAACCTCCGGGCCGGTCGGTGGGCTTCCGGCGAACGCCGGTGCGCTGCGGTCTACCCGCCGTCGTCGCGGCGTGCCGTGGCGAAGCGGCGCTGGTAGGCCGCGGGGCTGATCGACAGCTCCCTGGCGAACACTCTGCGCAGACTCTCGTAACTCGGGAAGCCGGCGAGGGCGGCCGCCTGAGTGGCGGTGTAGCCCTGGTCGAGGAGCGCTTTCGCCATGTCGAAGCGGATGGATTCGACGAAGCGCGCCGGGGTGGTGGACAGCTCGTCGCGGAAGAGCCGGGTGAGATGGCGCGGGCTCACGTTGAGGTGCCTGGCGAGCTCGCCGAGTGAGTGGTTTCCCGAGGGATCCGCCGTCACCAGGTCGGTGATCTTCCGCAGTGCCGGCGTGCGGGGCGGCGACCCCTGCAGCGGGGCGGAGAACTGCGACTGGCCCCCCGACCGCTGCAGGTAGACGACCAGGGCGCGGGCCACGTCGCGAGTGAGGTCGGGGCCGTGGTCCTCCTCCACCAGGGCCAGTGCCAGGTCGATGCCGGCGGTGACACCCGCCGAGGTGTAGATGGCGCCGTCCCGTACATAGATCGCGTCGGGTTCCACGCGGGTGCCCGGGCAGCGCGCGGCGAGCTGATCGGCGACCTTCCAGTGGGTGGTCGCACGCCTGCCGTCCAGCAGACCGGCGGCGCCGAGAATGAAGGCTCCGGTGCAGATCGAGGCGGTCCTCGTCGCCTGGCCGGACATGGTTCGAGCGGCCTGGGCCAGATCATGGGCGACGGGGGTACTCGGGTAGACGTCCGCGCCGGCCACAAGGAACGTGTGCGTGGCGGCCTCGGACGCGGCGTCGCCGTCGACCGAGATCCGGATCCCGTTCGACGCGACGACGTCGGCCCCGCCCGGTGACACCAGCTCGACGCGGTAGTGGGCGCCGAGCCGGTTCGCCTCGGCGAACACCTCGGCGGGCCCGGCGACGTCCAGCAGTTTGACCCCGTCGTACACCAGGATCACGACCCGATGGGTGTGGGAGCTCATCGTCACCTTTCTCGCCTGTCTGGATCCGGGTGGTCCACGGCCGGACCGAGGCGGCGCGGAAGGCCCGATGACCGGCACCGTGGAGGAACGCATCCGTCCAGTGCAGTATGAAAAAAGATACCGGAAGGATCCGACCTCATGACCGAAATCGTCGCAGGCATCCAGGTCCCCGACACCCCGGCGGCCGCCGAAGCCACCCGGCACATCCGGGAGACAACAAGTCCCCTTCTTTTCCACCACTCCCGGCGCGTGTACTTCTTCGGCGCGATCCATGCTCGCGAAGCCGGCCTGGAACCCGATCCCGAGCTGCTCTACCTGGCGGCGCTGTTCCACGATTCCGGCCTCTTGACGCCGTTTTCCGACAAGGAGCAGCGGTTCGAGATCGACGGCGCCGACCACGCACGGAAGTTCCTGCTCGGCCATGGTCTGTCGACGGCGGCCGCCGACACGGTATGGATGGCGATCGCGCTGCACACGACTCCTGAGATTCCGGGCCGGCTGGGTCCGGAGATCGCGACCACGAACTACGGGGTGCTGACCGATGTGATCGGCGTGGGCCTGGACAGGCTGGATCCCGGAGAGGTCGAGGAGATCACCGCCGTCCATCCGCGGGGCGACTTCAAGAACGAGTTCCTGCAGGCTTTCGTCGAAGGACTCAAAAACCGTCCCGACACCACCTACGGAACCGTGAACCAGGACGTTCTGGAGCACTTCATCCCAGGGTTCCGGCGCACGAGCATGGTGGACCGCGTCATGGATTCACCCTGGCCCGAGTGACCGGTCAGCCGCGCGCGAATTCAAGGAGGTCGGCGTCGAACCTCTCCGCGAACTCGGGAACCATCGACAACCCGTGCGGAGCACCGGAATACGCCTTGAAGGTCGCGTCCTCGACGAGCTGGGACGACTTGTTCGCGGACGCCACGATGGGAACGATCTGGTCGTCGTCGCCGTGAATGATCAGCGTCGGAACGTCGATTTCCTTGAGGTCCTCGGTGAGGTCCGCCTCGGAGAACGCCCTTGACGCAGTCGTAGGCGCCTTTGATACCCACCGACATGCTCCAGAGCCAGAACGCATCGCGGGTTCCCTGAGAAACGGTCCGTCAGGATGCCCTTTCGGATCTCGTCGAACACCTCGATCGGCAGCCCTTCCGGGTTCGCTTCCGTCTTCAGCATCAGCGGGGGTATCGCGCCGAGCAGGACGGCCTTGGCGACACGACTCGAGCCGTGCCGGCCGATATAGCGTGTGACCTCTCCCCCACCCGTCGAGTGTCCGACCGGGATGACGTCGGTGAGGTCGAGAGCCTCGATGACCGAGGCCAGGTCGTCAGCGTATGTGTCGAGGTCGTTGCCCTGCCACGGCTGGTCCGAGCGTCCGCCCCCGCGGCGGTCGGGGCCACGGCCCTGAAGCCGTTGTCGGCCACCAGTTTCAGTTGCCGATCCCACGCGTCCGCGGTCAGCGGCCGGCCGTGGGAGAAGACGACCGGCGGGCCCGATCCCCAGTCCTTTAAATAAATCCGAGTGCCGTCCACGGCGGTGGCAAAGGCCATGACTGCCTCTCTCGCACTTGTCGCGGCATACGCGTCGCATGGAATTCAGTGCCCGAGCCCGCACGGGAATACGCCCCACGGCCGGCAGCGGACGCGCAGGAAGAGGCCCACACCGGAAGGCGGCCGAGCAGCACGTCGTGCCTCACACGCTACTCGGAACGCCACCCGCGAGCGCGTCGGACCGACGACAGGGGCTGCTCCTATGAGGGCTCGGATGTTGTGGTCACAGGGTCTGCCGATCCTGGAGAGCAGTGCGAAGAGGTCTCCGTTCCCCGCGTCCGCGAAGAACAGCAGTGGATCGAACGGGATGTACAGGGCGGCGAGCTCGGTGTCCGCGCCAAGGTGCCGGTTCTCGGAAGCGATACGCTCGGCCGACCATAGGAGCCCGTCTCCGTACTCGTCCTCGATACCGTCGCTTTCTCGAATACAGCAGCGAGGTCCGTGTGCAGCGGGTGGCCGAGAACCACGGCACGGCGGATCAGTGCAGACTCCGGCACGGGGGGGCTGGAAGAGACCCGGCCGAACCAACCGTTCACCGACCCCGGTTCCGTTGCGGCGCAGCCCTCGGCACCGCGCGGATGGCTCCGCATCCCGGCCCTCCGCCGGCCCCGGAGCCGAGCCCCCTGCGCAGCCCTCGGCCACTCGGCGAAGCAGCCGTAGACGATCTTCCACGACGGCATGGCATGACCGGGGCTACTGCCTGAGCCGGGCGGGCAACATGTCGAGGTGGCCGCTTCTCACTCCTCACCGCTGGCCGTCGACGACCGCGGCAATGCCCTGGTCTCCTTCGTCCCGGGACCGGAGGACAGACCGCCCGGTGACGCGCCCTTGCCCGTTGCGCTGGTGGCCCTGTGGCACGGCGATCGGGTCTTGATGGCCTTCAACCGGTTCCGACAGGCCTGGGAGCTGCCCGGCGGGCTGATCGACCCCGGCGAAACCCCTCGCCAGGCAGCCGCGCGCGAGTTGCTGGAGGAGACCCACCACGTGCCCGACGGGCACCTCCGCTTCGTCGGCTTCGCCGGCTTCACTCTGTCACCTGACCAACGGGCCGAATACGGCGCCCTGTTCACCGGCCGGGCCGTCGGCGTCCCGCAGTCGTTCCGCCCCAACGACGAGATCGCGGCCATCCGGTGGTGGGACCTCCGAGAGCCGCTGCCGGGGCGGCTCCAGCCGCTGGACGTACACCTCGCAGAGCTCAGCCGCGGCACGCCGACGAGCACCGGCCACGGCGCGACCGAAGGGTGAAGGACGAGTTCAGGGGCTGGTGGTGGACTCTTCGGCGTTCCGGCCCGCTGAGCGCGCCTCCGCGGGGAGGAGGCGCGTCACCATGGTGTCGATCAGGGCGTCGAGCCGATGCGGCCGGAGGACTTCCGGGACGGTCAGGTCGTCGACGATCAGTCCGAGCATGGCCAGATAGAGCACGAGCACGCCGGTGCGGTCGCCCGGCAGGCCGTGGCCCAGGTGGAAGTCGATGTTGGCGTCGAGCTCGGCGGTGAAGAAACGCGCCAGCTCCGCGTGCAGTTCGGGCCGGCGGGTGGCTTCCAGGCGCAGCTCGAGCATGGCCAGGTGACTGCTGCGGTCGCGGCGCATGCGGTCGACCAACTGCAGCATCAGAGTTCTGACCACCTCATGTGACGGCTCGGCGTTCATCGTGCCGGCCAGTTCGGCCGGATCCGGGGTCAGACGCTCGCGGGTACGTCTCATGACCTGGGCCAGCATGTCGGTGCGGTTGGTGAAGTAGTTGGACGCCGTCCCGGTGGGCACGGCCGCCTCCTTGTCGACGGCGCGCAGCGTCAGGCCCCGGGAGCCCTCGCGGGCGAGAACCTCGATGGCGGCGTCGAGCAAAGCGGTGCGGCGGGCCGGGTTCTGACGCATCGACAACTCCTCGGAGAACTCATTGACATCACTGCAACTGCAGTACTACGGTCAAACCACTTCAAGTAGAGTACATCAGAGCGATGCGGCAGCAGACGGCCCGCCGTGTCGTCCAACGGGGAAAGAGACTTGATGCGCAAGCTCACCTATTACGTCGCCGCCAGCCTCGACGGCTATATCGCCGCTCCGGACGGCAGTTACGACTTCCTCCCGTTCGAGGGGGAGGTGCGGGAGGCGATCCTCGCCGAGTATCCCGAGACGATGCCGGTGCACGTCCGCGGGCCGCTCGGCCTGACCGGCACCCCGTCCCGGCACTTCGACACCGTGATCATGGGTCGCGGCACCTACGAGCCGGCCCTCAAGGCAGGCGTCACCAGCCCCTACGCCCACCTGAAGCAGTACGTCGTCTCCCGCACCCTGCGCGCCCCCGGCCCCGAGGTGGAGATCGTCGCCGACGACCCTGCGGCGCGGGTGCGGGAGTTGAAGGAGCAGGACGGGATGGGCATCTGGCTCGCCGGCGGAGGCAAGCTGGCCGCCGCGCTCCGCGCCGAGATCGACGAACTGATCATCAAGCACAACCCCGTCGTCATCGGCTCCGGCATCCCGCTGTTCGACGGCCCGTTCGCTCCCACCGGGTTTCTGCCCACCGCACGCCGCGACTTCGGCTCCGGCGTCAGCATCGTCACCTACACGAGGAAATGACATCAGCGCACTAGGTACCGCCTAGCCTGCGTGATCGGTACGTCAGCGGCGTCGGCGGGCGTTGAGGCGGGCGGCCTGGCGGGTCAGGTGGTCGCGTTCGGCGAGGTGGGGAGCCTTGTGGGCGGCCTCGGCGTACAGCTGTGCCGCCGTGGCCAGGTCGCCGTCGCGCTCGTGGAGGTAGGCGGCCACGGCGGTGTGGCGGGGCAGGGAGGCGTCCAGCTCCGCGAGCGCGGCCAGGCCGGCGCGCGGCCCGTCGGCCTCGCCGACGGCCACCGCGCGGTTGAGCCGGACGATGGGGTTGCGGGTCAGGCGGGTGAGCTCGTCGTACCACTCGACGATCTGCACCCAGTCGGTCTCCTCGGCGGTCGGCGCGTCGGCGTGCAGGGCCGCGATGGCGGCCTGGGCCTGGAACTCGCCCAGCCGGTCGCGGGCGAGGGCCGCCTGCAGGATCTCGATGCCCTCGGCGATCAGGCGCGTGTCCCACCGACGGCGGTCCTGTTCGGCGAGGGGCACCAGGCTGCCGTCGGCCGCGGTGCGGGCGGCGCGCCGGGCGTGGTGCAGCAGCATGAGCGCGAGCAGCCCGGCCACCTCGGGGTGGTCGACGTGGGCCGCGAGCTGCCGGGTGAGCCGGATGGCCTCGGCGGCGAGGTCGATGTCACCGGAGTAGCCCTCGTTGAAGACCAGGTAGAGCACGCGCAGCACGGTGCCGACATCGCCGGGCTGGTCGAACCGCACGCCGGAGACGGTCCGCTTGGCCCGGCTGATGCGCTGTGCCATGGTCGCCTCGGGGACCAGGTAGGCCTGGGCGATCTGCCGGGTGGTGAGTCCGCCGACGGCGCGCAGGGTGAGCGCGACCGCGGACGCCGGGGTCAGCGACGGATGGGCGCACAGGAAGTACAGCTGGAGCGTGTCGTCCACCGCGGGCACGGGCCCGGGCGCCGGTTCCTCGTCGAGGCGGTCCTCGCGCCGACGGCGGGCGGCGTCCGAGCGCGCCGCGTCGAGGAACTTGCGCCAGGCGACGGTGACCAGCCAGCCCTTCGGGTCGCGCGGAGGGTCGGCGGGCCAGCCGCGGACCGCCTCGACGAGCGCGTCCTGTACCGCGTCCTCGGCCGCCGCGAAGTCGGCTCCGCGGCGGACGAGGACGGTGAGCACACCCGGCGTGAGGCTTCTGAGCAGGGCCTCGTCCATGGATGAGGTCACTCCGTGATGGTGGGCGGCGCGGTGAGGAACGGGCGCAGCTCGAGCCACTCGTGGATGGGCTCGCCGCCCGCTCCGGGGGCGGCCGACAGTTCCCCGGCCAGCTCGACGGCGCGCTCGTAGCTGTCGACGTCGATCACCATCCAGCCGGCGATGAGGTCCTTGGTCTCGGCGAACGGGCCGTCGGTGACCGGCGGGCGCCCCTCACCGTCGTACCGGACCCACGTCCCCTCGGGGGCGAGTGCCTGGCCGTCGACGAACTCGCCGGTCTTCTCGAGCCGGGCCGCGAAGTCGTGCATGTACTGCATGTGCGCCGAGATCTCCTCAGGCGTCCACCGCTCCATCGGCACGTCGTTGACCGCTGCCGGGGCGCCTCGGTAGTGCTTGAGAAGCAGGTACTTGGCCATCGTGACTCTCCTCGTGCTGGTGCGACCCATTGTGGTCGCGTTCACCTCGGGGACGGAGCCGATCACGGGTTCTCGACATCGCCGTCCGAAGTTTTTTCGGACCCGGTGCCGGCCTGTTCGGGCCGGTCGTTCGGTGTCGCGGTGGCCTCGCACCGCAGCTTCACCAGTGCCGCCCGCACCCTGCTCGTGGCGCAGCCGTCGCTGTCGCACTCGATACGGCTGCTGGAGCGGGAACTGGGAACGCCCCTGTTCCACCGCCTCGGCCGCGGGGTCGCGCTGACCCCGGCGGGCGAGGCGTTCGTCGCTCCGGCCCGGCAGATCATGCGGGACATGGAGACGGCGCGGTCGGTGGTGCACACCATCGCCGGTCTCGCGGGCGGCAGACTGGACATCGTCGCGCCGACGACGCTGGCGGTCGATCCGCTGGCGGGGCTCGTCGGCGTGTTCCGGCGGCGGCATCCCGCGATCGACCTCGTCATCGTGGAACCACCGGACGTGCCCGCGACCGCCGAGATGGTGCGCACCGACGGCCGGTGGGTCGCCTGGCCGGACCCGTCAGCGGGCCCGATCAGGCTGCGGAGTGCTGCGCCCGTCTCAGGCGGACACCCGGGCCGCGATCTCCGTCACGCAGTCCCTCAACTCGGGCGCGAGTGCGCGCAGTTGCCCGGCGTCGGTGAGGATGACGGTGGCGGCCAGGGAGACGGCCAGCGGGCGGGCGCTGTCGGGAGCGCCGGGGAGCGCGGCCGCGATCGAGCGGACGCCGATCTCGTTCTCCTCCTCGACCTCCGCCCAGCCTCGGTCCCGGACCTGCGCCAGTTCGGCGCGGAGCCGGTCGGGGTCCGTGACGGTGCGGGGCGTCACCGCCGGGAGCGGGCCGGACAGCAGACGCTCGCGGTCCGCCTCCGGCAGGGCGGCTGCCAGTGCCTTGCCGAGGGAGGTGGCGTGCCACGGGTTGCGCGTGCCCTCCGCACTGCGCAACTGCAGATGCTGGGTGCCCTGGACGGAGAGGACGAGCAGCACTTCGGTGCCGTCGAGGACGCCCGCGATGACGGGCAGACCGGTGCGTGCGGCCAGCCGGCGCATCGGTTCCGCGGCCGCCGAGTAGCCGGAGGGCGAGCGCTGGAAGCCGCGGGACAGCTCCAGCACCCGGGAGCCCAGGGCGTAGCGCCGGGTGTCCTCGTCGTAGACGGCGAACCGTTCCTCGACGAGCCGTCCGAGCAGGCGGTGGGCGCTGCTGACGGGGAGCCGGGCGGCCCGGGCGGCGGCGCTCACGCCCAGGCCGGCGGGGTGCTCGGCCAGTACGGTGAGCAGGCGCAGCCCCCGGCCCAGCATGTCGTCGCCGGATGGTGTGGTCACCGTGTGCGCCTTTCGTCGTTCCGTGCCGCTGACGTCACCGGGGTGCGGTGGCCCGGGCCCCGATCGACCGTGATCAAGGTACCGGGTCCGGCCGGACGGTCGCCGCGCGCTCGGGGCGGCCAGGGTCAGGGCGGCGGCGAGCAGGGTGCAGGCGGCCATCAGCGCGAACGCGCCCGCGTCGCCGAGCGGCGTGCCGCGTACCCAGCCGACCAGGTAGGTACCGGCGAACGAGCCGAGCGCGCCGAAGGAGTTGACCAGCGCGACGGCGGCGCCGGCGATCCCGGGCGGGGCGAGCGCCGAGACGAGGGCGAAGTACGGCCCGTACGGCGCGTACAGACACACGCCCGCCACCACCAGCAGGGCGAGGGCCACGGGGAAGTCGCCGGCGGCCGCATAGGACGCGAGCAGGGCGAGGCCGCCGCAGGCCAGCCAGGGCCACACGGCCGCCCGGCGGCGCCCGCTGCGGTCGGACAGGCGGGAGTTGAGCAGCATGACGGCGGCCGCGCACGCATAGGGGATCGCGGTGAGCAGGCCGGTGGCTCCGATGCCCTCGCCGGAGCCCTTCTTGATGATCGCCGGGAGCCAGAAGACGAAGCCGTACATGCCGAAGGACCAGAAGAAGTACTGCGCCGCCATGAGAAGCACGGGGCGGGAGCACAGCACGCGGGTGTACTGCCGGCGCAGCGTGCCCGCCACCGCCGGTGCGGCCGCGCGTTCCACGGCCAGGTCGGCGCGCAGCAGGGCGAGTTCGGGTTCGGGCAGCCCGTTGGCCTGCTCGGGGCTGTCCTTGACGAGCCGCAGGCAGCACAGCCCCCACAGGACCGAGGGCACGCCTTCGGCGATGAACATGGCGCGCCAGTCGGCGACCGACACCAGCCAGCCGGAGACCGCCGACAGCCACATCACCGTGATCGGGTTGCCCAGGATGAGCAGGGTGTTGGCGCGTCCGCGCTCGCCCCGGGTGAACCAGCGCCCGAGCAGCATCACCATCGACGGCAGCACCGCGCCCTCGACCACACCCAGTGCGAAGCGGACCGCGATCAGCTGGGCCGGGCTGCTCAGCAGGCCCTGCGTCACGGCGAGCAGTCCCCACGCCACGGTCGACCAGGCGACGAGCCGGCGGGCACTGCGCTGCTCGGCGTAGATCGTTCCCGGTATCTGGAAGAAGAAGTAGCCGAGGAAGAACGATGCGGCGACAAGGGAGTCGGTACCTGCGGACAACCGCAGGTCGTCGGCCATGCCACCGGCGGACGCGATCGCGTAGTTGGACTTGTCGAGATAGGCGAGCGAGTACGTGACGAACGCGACCGGCATGAGGTACCGGGCCCGGGCGGACCGCCAGAACCCGGCACCCGACCCGCTCGGGGCGGTCTCGGTGGCAGGAGACGTCGCTGTCATACCTGACCCCCTGTTTTCCGTGAGATGGAAAGTGTTTCATTGGACGGAAACACCGTAGAAGAAGGAGAGCCCGATGACCAGAGCCGTTCACCAGACCGCCACCGGTGTGCTGCTGCCCTGGCCCGGCCTGGACCGGCGGTACGGACCCTGGCCGTCCGGTGTGAAGGTGCACGTCTGGGACGGTGTGACGCCGCACAGCGAGCCGGGCCGGGAGGTGCTCGACGGGATCGGCCTGTGGGTGATGCCGTACGCCGTGCCCGACGCGATACGCCTCCTGCCCCGGCTCCCGCGACTGCGCGCGGTGCAGTCACTGAGCGCGGGCGTCGAAAAGCTCCTGCCCCATGTGCCCGCCGGGGTCGGGCTGCACAACGGACGGGGACTGCACGACGCCTCCGCCGCCGAACACGCCCTGGCCCTGATCCTGGCTGCGCAGCGCGACCTGCCGCAGTGGGTCGCCGACCAGCACGCCGACCGCTGGGAGCCGCACTTCACCCGCTCCCTCGCCGACGCGCGCGTGACGATCGTGGGCTACGGCTCCATCGGCGCGGCCCTGGAACGGCGTCTGCTCGCGTGTGAGGCTCAGGTCACCCGGGTCGCCCGGCGAGCGCGGCCGGAGGAGGGCGTCCACGCCGTCGCCGACCTGCCCGATCTGCTTCCCAGCACGGACATCGTCGTGCTCGTCCTGCCGGAGAACCCCGGCACCGTGGGCCTCTTCGGGGCCGGGGAACTCGCCGCACTGCCCGACGGCGCCCTGGTCGTCAACATCGGACGGGGCAGCACCCTGGACACCGCAGCCCTGCTCGCCGAGACGGCCGGCAAACGGCTCCGGGCCGCCCTCGACGTCGTCGACCCCGAACCGCTGCCCGCCGGCCACCCTCTGCGCCACACGCCCGGAGTCCTCGTGACCCCGCATGTCGGGGGCGGCTCCACCGCGTTCCGCCCGCGCGCCGAGCGCCTGATCGTCGAGCAGGTCCACCGCTTCGCCACCGGCAGGCCCCTCCTGAACCCGGTCAGCCGGGACTGAGCGGCCCTCACGTCCGCCGCACGTGGGAGTGGTCGAACGCGGCGGAAACAGCACGTCCGCGCGGGCCGCCGCCGGCCGCGTGCACACCACCCGCTACCATCCCTGGCCATGGCACGACGGGGGTGGCGGCTGGGTGCCGCGGCGGCGGTGACAGTGGTGGCGGCGTACTGCGCCTCCGCCCCGGAACGACCGGGGCTCGTACGCACGGCCGCGGACCTCGGCCCCCTGCCGGCCGACCGCTACGCCTTCACATCACAGGACTACCAGCGGTCCGAGCGGGCATCGGCCCTGCTGGTCCGGCAGTGCATGGCGGACCGCGGCCACCCGGACTTCCCGCTCGACCCCCGTTACCCCCAGGACCCCGTCGTCGCCGTCGCGGTCGGCACCGACTACGGCGTCCTCGACCTCGGCGCCGCCCGCCGCTGGGGCTACGGCTGGGATCCCGCACGGCACCTGGTCCCCCAGCCCGCCGGCCGCCGCATGACCGGTGCCGAGTACGCGGACTGGCCTGCCTGCAACTCGGCGGCGCAGCGGCAGTTGATGCACGGCATAGACGTCAAGCGCGACTGGCTCTACGCGGGCAGGCGGGCCGTCGAGGTCGACAAGGCGGTCAAGCGTGACCCGGGCCTGCGCGCGGCCTGGGACCAGTGGTCCCGATGTATGGCGGCACAGGGATTCACCCGCTACGCGGACCCCGTCGCCGCCTACACGGACCACGCCTGGCAGCGCGACAACAGCGGCAACACCCGGCACACGCAGCGGGAGCGGGCCACCGCCGTCGCGGACGTCACCTGCAAGCGCCGCCACCACACGGCCGAAATCTGGCACGCCGTGCAGGCCCGGAGACAGGCGGCGGACATCGCCCGCCATCGCGACCGCTACGCCGCCGGACTGCGGGCACTGCACACCTACCGGGCCAACATCGCCGAAGTGCTGCGCAGGCTCGGCTAGGTGGGCGGCCTGCTGGTCGGGCGGGCGATCGCCGGATCAGTTGTCAGGCCCTCCCCCTCAGCGCTCCCGCGGGAGTTCCACCGTGACGCGAAGCCCGCCGGTGGCGCGCGGTGTGAGGGTGAGCGTTCCCTCGTGTGCGATGGTGATGGACCTGACGATCGCCAGGCCGAGGCCGACGCCTGCGTGGTCGGTGTGTACGCGCTCGGTGCCGCGCCGGAACGGCTCGGTGAGGGTGGAGACCTGCTCCGGGGCGAGCCTGTCGCCGGTGTTCTCCACGGTGAGGAGCACGGTTTCGGGGCGGATGCCGGTGGTGACCCACACGGTGCCCTGTTCCGGCAGATTGTGGACGATCGCGTTGTGCACCAGGTTCATGGTCAGCTGAAGCAGCAGCGCCTGCGATCCGGTCGCGGGGGCCACCTCTCCGCCGGTCTCGACGGTGACGCCGTGCTTTTCCGCGAGGGGCAGCAGTGTTTCGGTGACCTCTTCCGCCAGCAGGGACAGGTCGACGGGCTCCCGGGTGAAGGACCGTTGTTCCGCGCGGCTGAGCAGGAGCAGTGCCTCGGTGAGGTCGATCGCTCGGGCGTTGACGGCGTGGAGGCGGTCGATGATCTCCTGGATGTCGCGGTCCGGATCGGTGCGGGCCACGTCGAGAAGCGCCTTGGAGATCGCCAGTGGTGTGCGCAGCTCGTGTGAGGCGTTGGCGGCGAACCTCTTCTGTTCGGAGACGTGCGCCTCGAGCCGCGCGAGCATCGTGTCGAAGGCGTCGGCGAGTTCTCGGAACTCGTCCTTGCGGCCGGGCAGCCGGACCCGGTGGGAGAGTGTTCCGTTCGTCGCCAGCCGGGCGGCATCGGTGATGCGGGTCAGGGGGGCGAGCATGCGTCCGGCGAGAATCCATCCGCCCAGAAGACCGAATGCCAGCAGCAACGCCAGGACTGCGGCTGCCCTCGGAGCGAAGATGCGCAGGAGGTTGGACCGGACGGGGAAAACACCGTGGGTCGGGGTGTCGGCGGACACGATGAGCGCACGTTCGGGGACGTAACGCAAAAGAAAAACCCATACCGCCGCGAGCAGGAGAGCGCCGGCGAGCATGAGGAACCCGGCGTAGCTGAGGGTGAGTTTGGCGCGTGCGCTCAAACCAGGTGCCCTATCCACGCCCGGCTCCCCCCTGTTCTGGCGGCGTTTCGATGCGGTATCCGACGCCGGGCACGGTGGCGATGATCCAGGGTTCACCGAGCCGCTTGCGCAAGGCCGAGACCGTGATGCGCACGGCGTTGGTGAACGGGTCGGCGTTCTCGTCCCACGCGCGTTCCAGGAGTTCCTCGGCGCTGACGACACCGCCTTCGGCGGCGATGAGAACTTCGAGGACCGCGAACTGCTTTCTGGTCAGCGCGACATAGCGGCCGTCCCGGTAGACCTCTCTGCGGAACGGGTCCAGCCGCAGCCCTGCGATCTCCCGCACGGGAGGCCTGTGGTGGGCGCGTCTGCGGTCCAGTGCCCTGAGCCTGAGCGCGAGTTCGCGCAGTTCGAACGGCTTGGTGAGGTAGTCGTCGGCGCCCAGTTCGAACCCGGAGGCCTTGTCGTCGAGACGGTCGGCCGCGGTGAGCATGAGAATCGGCAGGCCGCTTCCGGAGGCGACGATGCGCGTGGCGATCTCGTCACCGGACGGTCCGGGGATATCACGGTCGAGGACGGCGATGTCGTAGGTGTTCGTGCTCAGCAGTTCCAGAGCGGTGTCGCCGTCTCCCGCGATATCGGCTGCGATCGCTTCCAGGCGCAGGCCGTCGCGAATGGCTTCTGCCATATAGGGTTCGTCCTCGACGATCAACACGCGCATGCATGTGATGCTACAAGCCGGCACATATCGTCGACGTATCGGAAAAGGGATACTCCCCGGCAACGCCAGACCGCCTTGACTGGGGTCATGCATCGAGCAGCACCTTCAGAACGAACAACGCCCCACCGGCTGACACGGGCGGACGCGACGGAGAACGGGCAGGGCGGCGCCGGACGCCGGGCTGCCGGCGCCTGGCGCGAGCGCATCCACCGGACGGTGCGCGCCGCCTCCCGGCCGGGCCCCTGGAAACGGGGCCTGGTGCTCGCGGCGCTCGCGCTGCTGCTCGGGCTGCTCCTGCTGCTGCACGCGAAGATCCCGAACCAGGGGCTCGGGAACGCCGGCAGTCTGGTGGAGACCTTCCTGCCGTGGTTCGGCCTGTTCATCCCCGTGCTGCTGGCCGGGGCGCTGTGGCGCCGCTCCGCATCCGCGGTCCTCGCGCTCCTGCTGCCGGTCGTGGCGTGGCTGAACCTGTTCGGCGGGCTGCTCGGCGACAAGTCCCACCCGGGCAGTGACCTCACCCTCGCCGAACAGAACGTCAACGCCGACAACCCCGACCCGGCCCGCACCGCCCGCTCACTGGCCGCCACCGGCACGGACGTGCTGGCCCTGGTGGAGCTGACCCCGCAGGCCACGGGCACGTACGAGAAGGAGCTGGCGAAGGCGTACCCGTACCACACGGTGCAGGGCACGGTCGGGCTGTGGAGCAAGCTGCCGCTGTCCGGCACCCGGCCGATCGACATCGTGGACTACGGGCCGCTGGCGGACACCAAACCGGCCGACGCCAAGCTGGCCTCGAACCGGGCGCTGCGCACCACGGTCTCCACGAGCCACGGCCCGCTGACGGTGTATGTGGCGCACCTGGGGTCCGTCCGGGTGACTCCGAGAACGGGCTACTGGACGGCCTCGCGGGACAGGACCGCGCAGACGCTCGGCAAGGCCGTCGCCGCCGATCCGAGCAAGAGGGTGGTGCTGCTCGGCGACCTGAACGGCACCATGGACGACCGCGCGTTCGCCGGTCTCACCTCGCAGCTGCGCTCGGCCCAGGACGCCGCCGGGAGCGGCTTCGGCTTCACCTGGCCGGCACGGTTCCCGGTGGCCCGGATCGACCAGATCCTGGTGAAGGGCGTGAAGCCGGACAGCTCCTGGCTGCCGTCGGCCACCGGGAGCGACCACCTGCCGGTGGCGGCCGGCATCAGCTGGTGAACACCGCGCAAGGGCCGATCCGGCCGGGGACAGTGGTGGGCTGGCCGTACAGGCCCTCCCCGCAGGGCGCGGGCCGTCGCTCCCCCGCGACGGCCGTCGTCCCCACGCCCGGTCTCACTCGGCGCGCCGGCCGACACGCAAGACGCTGAGGTAACGGCGCGGTACCCGGTCGCCCATCCGCGTGCGGATCCGCTCGGCGATGGCGTCGAGCAGGGGCTCGCGGACGTCGCGGTGAAGGGAGCGGTACAGCGACGTCGAGCGGAGGAGATCGGCGAAACCGGCGCCGTCGAACCACTGGACGGTGGGATACCAGCGCACGATCGTCGGGCCGAACAGTGCTCCGGGATCGTCGACCAGGCCCCAGCCCTCGTCGGTGGCGCGCACGTCGCCCTCCAGGGGCGGATGACCCCAGCCGGGGTTCCCGGGACAGAACCGCTCGTGGAGGTCGGCGGTCTCGGCGTAGACCTCCGGCTCTCCCGGCCGGCGGACGACGACGTGGCCGAGCAGCGCCATCCAGCCTCCGGGGTGGAGCACGTCGTACGCCCGCCGCCAGCCGATCGACGGGTCGACCCAGTGCCACGACGACGCGGCCGCGAGCACATCGAAACGCCGGCCGCGGTCGTCCCACTCCTCGAACGCCGCCGTCTCGATGTCGACGTTGCCGAAGGAGGCGATCCGCCGGCGGGCGAGTGCGGCCATGGCCGGTCCCGGTTCTACGGCGGTCACCGCGCACCCCAGCGCTGCCAGCGAGCGCGTCGCCTGACCGGTACCGCAGCCGACCTCCAGCACCGACGACCTCTCGTCCAGGCCGGTGACGGCGCAGAGATCGGCGAACAGTGCGTCGGGGTATCCCGGACGGACCCGGTCGTAGAGCTCCGGTACCTCGTCGAACACCCGGCCGAGGTCGTGTCGTTTCGGGGGCGTCCCCGGATCGTCGGTCACGCATGCAGAAGCTAGGGGACGCGTCGATGCAGACGCCACTGGTTTGTCATCAGCCCGGCGTCTGCGTACCTCAGGCATGTGTGGCGCCCGGGTCGGCGTGGGCCGCGATCCAGTGGTCGACGCTCGTCCACTGGGCGAGCAGCCACTCGCTGCGCGCGTCGTCGTCCGGTGGGACGCGGTGTGCGGGGATGCGCCACCAGTGTGCCCGCACACTCTCGCGCAACGGCAGCCGGCTCCACACGGTGCGGGTCGACTGGAGGACGTCGAGCCCGGTGTGGGCGACGAACACCACGTCGGCCGAGGGCGCGGCGGCGAGTGCGGCGAGGGCGCCGGCGTCCTGGGGCGGCAGCACATGGTGCATCCGTTCGGCGCGGGACGCCCGGCGCCGCAGGCCCCGGCGGCGCAGCGAGGCGATCACGCGCCGGCGCCGGCGCGGTGTGAAGTTGCCGCCCTCCGGAAAGATCACCAGGGCGTCGCCCGGTCCGAGCCCGGCCGCCAGCTCCGCGATCGCCTCCTCGGCCGTCCGGCCGTGGCGGGGAGGCAGGAAGCAGTGCGGGACCCGTCCGATGAGCACGTCGAGGGCGGGGTCCGCGCGCAGGATCCGCTTCAGGACCGTGTGGGGACGCAGTCCAGCCTGGCTGAGCAAGGTCTGAAGCAGCAGGAAGGAGTCGCCGACCCCGGCGTGCCGCGCCAGGATCAGGACGGGCGCCGCCGTGCGTCCCTCAGCGCCCGGCAGCGGGGGCGTCACCTCCACCCGAAGTCCGAAGACCAGCTCGCCCGCGCGTCGCAGCAGCCGCAGCAGCCGCTCCAGGAGGGCGAACGCGTCCGCGGTGCGCCGCTGACGACGGTTGCGCCGGTCGGGCAGCCGCCGCGCCCACAGACCGGCGGCGGCCACCAGCCCGGAAAGGTCCACCAGGAGGTACACGAGGATGAAGGCGGTGATCCGTACCGGTCTCCACGGGCCGCGCGTGGCGAGCGAGACCGGCGCGCACAGCACGCCTGCGGCGACCAGGAGCGCGGCCGCCGCGGGAACGAGTATGAGCAGCAGCGCGGTGGTGGTCGTGCGGCGCAGCACGGTCACCACGACGCCGGCCGGCCTCGTCGCGCGTCTTCGGTGCACGGCCGTCACCCTCATGGCGCGTCGTCGGCCGCGCTGAGCGCGGTCTCGAGGTACCGGGAGGAGGCGGCGTAGGCACGCTCGATGCGCTCAGCGGTCCGACCGAAGGTGCGGTGGCGCAGCTGCCGGAGGGTGGCCGTGCCCTCCTCGGGCCCCGAGCCCGACGGCAGCACGCGGACCGTGACGCCGGGCGGCAGGTCGGCCATGTCGCGGGCGAACCGGTGCCTGCGGGCGATCTCGAACGCCACCAGTGCCACCTGCCAGGGAGCCCGCGGCGGGGAGAGCCCTCGCTCGACACGGCCGACCTGCAGGACGTACACCTCGGTCGCGCCCAGGGCCACCGCGCGGCCGACGGGGATGCTGTTGACCAGGCCTCCATCGACGAAGTGCTCGCCGTCGAGCCGCACGGGCGGCAGCAGCCCGGGCACCGCGCACGAGGCCAGCACGGCGTCCACCAGCGGCCCGGCGGCGAACCAGTGCTCGGCGGCCCGCTCGATGTTCGCCGCGACGCACTGGAACGACAGCGCCAGATCCTCGATACGAGTGACCGGAAGATGGGAGGAGATCAGCTCGCGCAGCGGTGTGGGCTGGTACAGGTGGGTGCCGCTGCGCACGGCGGTGCCCAGCCTCCCGAGCAGCGATCCGGAGAACACGCCGGCGCGTCCCAGGCCGGTCCACAGGTCGGCGAGCCGGGTCACCGACGCGGCCGAGGGTTCGGCCGCGACGGCGGCGCCGTTGATCGCACCGACGGAGGTGCCGACAACGAGATCCGGGTGCACGCCGGCGGCGAAGAGCGCCTTGAGCATGCCGACCTCGTAGGCGCCGAGCGCCCCACCGCCTCCCAGCACGAAGGCGCGGGTCGGTGGGCGGGTCGGCCGGCTGTCCTCCATGGCCGAAGAGTGCCCCGGCACGGCGCCACCAACCGCCGGGGGTCACCGCAAGGGAACAGCGCGCCGGATGCCTGAGCCGGTGCCCTCATCAGCAGGAAGCCGGCGGCGGCCTTCGCCATCGCGCCGCCCGTGGACGCGGTCCCCGAGGGCGAACCCGTCAGCGCCGGCTCCCACCTCGTCGACGCGCCCGCGAAGTCGTACCCGAACCCGGAGGGCACGGGGACGCCGAATGTGCCGCCGTCCCGGGGCTCGAGGAGACGATCCAGCCCACCGGGTTGAGCCCGGCGGCCGCCACGCGGACACGTACCTCGCCCGGGCCGGCGTGCGGCTCCGGCGCGTCTCGCAGCTCCAGCACCTCGGGGCCTCCGAACGCCTGATCGACGACGGCTCGGCTCATGGGTGTGCCTCCGGGCTGGACATGAACGGGCGCGGCCGGTCTTCCCGGACGAACAGCGATCTCGGCGGGTTAGCCCGCGGGCGTGATTCGGCGGCTCCGCAGGGTGAACCGCGGGTGGTTGCTCCGCGTCAAGGACGGTCGCCGGTGCCCGGCCGTTAGCGTCGGCTCCTGTGCCGCTGAGCTATGCATTCGTGAACCTCAAGCCCGGGGTGGGGAAGACGACCAGTGCCGTCTGGCTGGCCCACGCGCTCCACGCATCGGGCCTGTCACCGCTGCTTGTGGACAGCGATCCCGCCTCGTCCGCCCTGCGCTGGAGTGAACTTGCGGGCGGTTTTCCGTTCCCCGTGCTCGCCCTTCCGGTGAGCGACGTACACCGGCGCGTGAACGACTTCCTCGACCAGCGCCGGGCCGTGGTGTTCGACGCCCCGCAACTGGAGGACCACGCCCACATCGCCCGGGGTGTCATGCGGTACGCGAGCGAGTGGATCGTGCCCGTGACGCCGGCCCCGATCGAGCTGGACCGCATGGCGTCCATCGACCGCGAAATGGACGACATGCAGTCCCTTCGCTCGCGCCCGGCCCGTGCCGCCGTCCTGTTGAACCGCACGAACCGGCCTGACGCCACGCGCACCGGGCCTGACGCCGACGCCCGCGAAGCCCTCACCGAGCGGGGTTTCGACGTGTTGTCCACCCACATCCCGCGACTCGACCTGTACTCCCAGTCCTTCGGCAGCCCGGTCAAGGTGAAGGGCACGGCCTACATGGATCTCGCCGAGGAACTCATCAACCGTCAGGACGGGACATGAACCAGCGTAAGGACACCTACCGGGCCGCACTGCAGCGTCGGCCCGACAGCGCGGCCCCCGCTGCCTCCTCCACCACCAAAGTCACCCGGCTGGACACCCGCTACGTCAAGGTGCAGATCGAACTGGACCTCGGCTTCGCCCGTGACCTCACCGACTGGGCCGGACCCCAGCTCTCCGCCCTGGTGCGCGCCGGCGAGGCAGTCCTGCGTCCGCTGCGGCAGGCCCGGTAAGGCAGCCTCGCGTGTGGTGCCGGGAGCCGGCCTTGCGGCTCCCGGTCGACGGTGACCGATCCGGCGGGGTCCGCCGCTGCGGCGCCCCGGTCAGAGGTCCAGTGCGGGCAGGCTGGCCAGGCCGGTGTCGTGCATGATGCGGTCGATGGTCTGCCGCAAGGGGCTGTCGGCGCCGATGACGGTCTCGATGCCGCCCGGCAGCAGATCGCGCGGCCGGTACCAGTCGCGTAGTTGCGCCTCGTCGACGTCATCGGCGATCGGCTTCGTGGCGTGCCGGGCGAGGGTTTCCTCGAAGGGCACGTCCAGGTAGTAGGCGTAGGTCGGGCCGCGGTGCTCGGCGCGCAACCGGGCGAGCATGTCGCCGTAGCGGTCGGCGTAGAGGATGCCTTCGACCACGACGTGGTAGCCGGCATCCAGGGCGTAGCGGGCCGTCAGGTCGATCAGGCCGATGTTCGCCGCTCCGGGCCGGTCGTGCTCGCGCAGCACGATGCGGCGCAGATTGTCCTGGGCGACCAGGGCCAGACCGCGCCCGAACCTCTCGCGCAGGCCCAGCGCGACGGACGACTTCCCCGAGGCACTGTTGCCGCGCAGCACGACCAGCCGGGTTTCCTCGGTGCCCACCATCACGGCGGTCACGCTACCGACGGCGGCGGTCCGGGGACAGGGCGGCTGTGCGCCGGAGCGTGGCATGCTGCTCGGCTACGGCAGCGCAGCCCTCGCGTGCGCGGTGCGGCGTACGCTGCGCGGCGGGCGGCGTCGAGGCCTCCGGATGGGTCAGTCCCGCGGGCGGGTGACCGGCCCTGTCCGGGATGCTGGTGTCACCGTGGTCTGCCTGGTTGCCCAGCCGACTCCTTCCGTTGGCCGGCCCTCTATGCATGGAAAATGGATGAGCCGAGAACCGACGTACGTAGCGGTCGTCTCCGACTGTCCGCTCCTTCTGCATGGCCTCACCCACGTCGTCGACAACGCGCCGGAGCTGCAGCGGCTGCACGCGGCGGGCGGCAACGGCACACCGCCGCACGAGGTCGGCGAGGCGGAGGTGGTCCTGCTCAATCTGCGGGACCCGGTCCGGGAGGTCTGCGACATCGTGGCCCAGCTGCACCAGAAGGGCCGCCGGGTGATCGTGCTGTCGGCCGCCGCGACGCAGACGGACCTCGTACTGCTCATCGAGGCGGGTGCCCGGGGATATGTGAGTCAGTGGGCGCGGGAAGAGGAGCTGCTGACCGCGCTGAGCACCGTGGCCTCCGGACGCTGCTATTTCTCCACCACCTTTTTCGGCGACCGCGACGTCCACCACACCCCGCTGCGTATCACGGACCGTGAACGGCAGATTCTGCAACTCGTCGCGAACGGCGCCACCGACCGGGAAATCGCCGCCGAACTGAGCATCAGCGAGCACACCGTGCATTCCCATCTGGACCGGCTGTACAGCAAGACCGGTTACCGCCGCCGGGCGGATCTGACGCGTCTTGCGCTGAAAGACGGGATGACGGCCGCGGAGCCCGCCGAAAAGGGGTAGTTCTCCCCACACCGGCTGGGTCGTTCTGCCTCTGGTTCTTCCCTGGACCGCGCGCGACGCTCAAGTGTGTCCCCGCGTCGAACGCGAACAGGAGTTTGGGTACATGAGGAACAAACTCAGGAAGATCGGTGTCGCAGTGACGGCCTCCTCCTTCGTGGTGGCCGGCGCCTGGGGCATCTCAGCAGCAGACGCCGGTGCGACCTCGAAAGCACCCGACCTCACGCCCAGCGCCAAGGTCATCAAGTGCTACCGGACATACAAGGAACCGAAGAAGATCCGCTGCTACGAGGTGAGGAAGCGGCACGAGCGCCACAACGGGCGTGACGTCATCGTGATCGTCCTCGTGCAGGTGCCCACGCCGAAGAATCCCCCGGCCGTCATCGTCGTGCCGTCGCTGCCGCAGCCCACCACGACGACGTCGGGGCCGACCCCGCCCGTCTCGTCACCGGCAGCACCCACGACCGGCACCCCGTCGCCGACGTCGGGCACCGGATCGCCGACCGGTTCGCCGACGGCGACCGAGACCGGAGGTACGCCTACCGGATCGCCGACGGCGACCGAGACCGGAGGGACACCGACCGGATCGCCGACGGCGACGGAGACCGGAGGAACCGACACCGGAACGCCCAACGCCACGGAGACCGGAGGAACCGACACCGGGGCGCCCAACGCCACGGAGAACGGTGGAACGGAAACCGGAGGAACGGACAACGGGGCTACGGACAACGGAGGGACGGACAACGGGGCGCCGAACGACGAAACGGGCGGCAGCTGACCTCCCCGTGACCCTGCCCGGACCTGCTGTACACGGCAGGTCCGGGCAGCCGTGTGTCGCCGCGACACCATTCCGTACCGCCGCCTGGATCATCTGATGCGGCTACTCCGGATGAGCCGATGGGCCATTCCGGTGATACTGAGATCGGGTGGACCGAGAAGAACGGAAAACTCTGTGGGGCACATCTGGAAGGAGAGCCTCATGCGTTGTCTCGCGATCCCCGCCGCGGCCGCTCTCGTCCTCGGCTCAATGGCCGTGACGGACGCCAGTGGCCTCAGTCTCTCGGCCGCGCACAGCTCGCCGTCACCGTCCAGCCGGACCAGGACGGTGGACTGCGGCAGAGGCTTCAACGACCTCTCTCTTCAGGTGGTCACCGCCCACGCCGGAAAGTCGACGTGTGCCACGGCCAAGCAGGTTTCCGACGCGTTCGGCAAGGCCGTCAGGGGCGGAAAGCAGCCGCCCGTCACGGTCAGCGTCCGCGGCGCCTCCTGGAAGTGCGAGGAAAAGCAGCCCACCAATACGCCGAACCCGTACACCGAGTGCGCAAGCAGCAAGCAAGCCGAGGAGCGGGTGCTGCTCGTCTCCTGACACCGAGCCGGTGTGGCGCCGGCGCCTCCCCCTCCTCCCTTCCCCCTCCCCCTCGCCGCGTCCAGGTCTGCGAGCAAGATCGATTGTCAGTGGTGGGTGAGAGGGTTGGAGCATCCAGTCGGAAAGAGGGGGAGCTGTCATGTCCGGTAGGCAGAACTACATCAACCACGTCGCCCTGGTGCTGGATGCCAGTTCGTCGATGTCGCATCTGAGCCGCAAGGTCGTCGAGGTCGCCGACCAGCAGATCGCGTACCTGGCCCGCCGATCGAGGGAGCTCGACCAGGAAACCCGCGTCACCGTGTACGTCTTCGCCGACACGGTGGAGTGCGTCATCTACGACAAGGACGTGCTGCGGATGCCGTCGCTGGAGCAGCTGTACCAGGTCGGTGGAATGACGGCCCTGCTGGCGGCCGCGCTGAAGTCGCAGCGCGAGCTGGCGCAGACGGCCCAACTGTACGGCGACCACAGCTTCCTGACGTTCATACTCACCGACGGCCAGGAGAACGCAAGCCATCGCTGCCCGGACTCCCCCACCAGGGATCCGCGGGAACTGGTCGAGGCTGTGGCCGGGATGATCGAGACGCAGGAGGACAACTGGACCCTGGCCGTCCTTGTGCCGGACCAGGTCGGCAAGCGCGAGGCCATGCGGTGCGGTTTCCCGAGGGACAACATCGCCATCTGGGACGCCACGAGCACACGGGGGCTGGAGGAGGCCGGACAGGTCATCCAGGAGGCCACCGAGAAGTTCATGGTGGGCCGCACCCGGGGCATCCGCGGCTCGCGAGCGGTGTTCTCCACGGGCGCCGAAGTGGTCAACAAGGACACCATCAAGGCGGCCGGCCTCACCCCGGCGGAGCCCTCCCGGTATGAGCTGATACCGGTGACCCGTGATGCGGCGATCCGGGACTGGGTCGTCGAATGCGGGCACACCTACCGCACGGGGGGCGCCTTCTACCAGCTCAGCAAGTCGGAGAAGATCCAGGCGCGCAAGCAGATCGCGGTGCTGGAGAAGAAGACGGACCGGGTGTACACCGGGCCGGAGGCCCGGGCGCTGCTGGGCCTGCCGGACGTGGAGGTCCGCGTCAAGCCGGACCACAACGACGACTTCACCATCTTCGTGCAGAGCACCAGCGTGAACCGGAAGCTCGTCCCGAACACACGGCTGTTGCTGATGCTCTGACGACGTCCCCGCCGGAAGTGGCGGATCCCGGGATCCGGGGGTCACCAGTCGTGCATGGTGCCGTCCTGCAGCCGGCAGACGGGCAGGTACGCCTGCTGGTAGGGGAAGTGTGCCGCCGCATCGACGTCGAGGTCGACGCCCAGGCCAGGGGCGTCGGACGGATGCAGCAGACCCTGGTCGAAACGGCAGGAGGTGCGGAAGACCTCAAGGGTCCGCTCGGAATGCCGCATGTACTCCTGGATGCCGAAGTTGTGCACCGCGATGTCGAGATGGAGGGCTGCGGCCATGCCCACCGGCGAGATGTCGGTGGGGCCGTGCATCCCGGACCTGACGCCGTGGACGGCCGCGAGGTCGAGCAGCTTCTTCATGCCGGTGACGCCTCCGGTGTGGGTCACCGCGGAGCGCACGTAGTCGATCAGCCGCTCGCTGAGCAGCGTCGTGTAGTCGTACGGGGAGTTGAAGACCTCGCCGATGGCCAGTGGTGTCGTGGTGTGCTGCCTGATCAGGCGCAGAGCCGCCTGGTCCTCCGCGGGGGTGGCGTCCTCCAGCCAGAACAGGTCGTACGGTTCCAGGGCCTTGCCCAGTCGTGCGGCCTGGATCGGCGTCATCCGGTGGTGTCCGTCGTGCAGCAGCGGCAGTTCGGGACCGAACTCCGCCCGGACGGCCTCGAAGACGGCGGGCAGGTGCCGCAAGTACGCGCGTGTGTCCCACATCTCCACGGTGGGCCGGGCCTGGTTGCCGGCGGTGCGGCGGGCGGGCTCGTAGTCGTACCGGTCGCCGCCGCCGGCGCTGGAGGCGGCCACGCCGTACACCGAGTCGAAGCCCGGGATGCCGGTCTGTATGCGGATGGCGCGGTATCCCAGTTCCAGGTGCGCCCTTATGGAGTCGAGCAGTTCGGGCACGTCGCGGCCTGAGGCGTGACCGTAGGCGAGGGCGCCGGTGCGGGACGCACCGCCGAGCAGTTGGTAGAGGGGCATGCCGGCGTACTTGGCCTTGATGTCCCACAGTGCGGTGTCCACGGCCGCGATGGCGGCCATGGTCACGGGGCCCCGCCGCCAGTAGGCGCCCCGGTAGAGGTACTGCCAGGTGTCTTCGATGCGGGAGGCGTCGCCGTCGATGAGCAGGGGTACGACGTGTTGGTCGAGGTAGGTGTGGACGGCGAGTTCGCGGCCGTTGAGCGTGGCGTCACCGAGGCCGACGACACCGTCCTCGGTGGTGATGCGCAGGGTGACGAAGTTCCGTCCCGGGCTGGTGACGATCACCTCGGCGGACACGATCTTCATGGGAGTTCCCCCTCTTGCGTTGTCGTCGGCTCGGTCGTTCTCTTTCTCCGTGGGCGCAGGAGTCGGGTCGTTCGGCGTGCGACCATGCGGTCCTGCCGGTGTGTGTCAGCGGCCCCGGGTGTGGCGGGCCAGCTCGGTCTGGATCTCCGCGACGATGCGTTCGACCGGCAGGGTCGCGTCGACGGTCATCCCGGCTTCGTCGTCATCGAGTGGTTCCAGGTCCTCGAACTGCGAGGACACCAGGGAGGCAGGCATGTAGTGCGCCTCCCGGCGCGCCACGCGGGCGTCCGCCGTGTCCTGGTCGAGGCTCAGGTGCACGAAGAAGGTGTCGGGCCGGGCCACCCGCAGCAACTCCCGGTAGATGCGTTTGAGGGCGGAGCAACTGATCACGAGCCCTTCCTCCGCGCCCGCCACCCGCATGCGGCCCGCTATGGCGGCCAGCCACGGACTGCGGCTGCGGTCGTCGAGAGGGGTGTGGTTCGCCATCGACTCCACGTTGCGCGGGGGATGGAAGTCGTCCCCTTCCTCGTACGGCACCCTGAGCGACTCGGCCAGGTACCGGCCCACGGTGGTCTTGCCGCATCCGCTGACCCCCATGAGGACGACGGGGGCGCGTCGAGCGCGGAACAGGGCGGCCATGGCGTCCTGGAAGCCCGCTCGATGGGCGGAGGGCAGACCGCTGATGTTGAACCGGTCCAGGCCCGCCCGGAGCCGGTCGCGTACGTCGGGATCGTGCAGCCTGCCGCTTCTGATCTCGGCGAGCAGAGCCTCCGCGAAGGCCTCCGCCGCCGTGGCGAGACCCTGGTCGATGGCGTAGGCCAGCCCCATGTGCAACCACATGGCGACCGGTTCGGGCCGGGTGGGATATCTCTGGACGGTGTCGGCGCCGATGACCGCCCGTGTGGGCGTGACCATCGCCTCGTCGTGGGTGCCGGCCCAGTTCCTGTCGATGCGGTGGTTGAGGGCCATGACGACCGGATAGGACAGGCGCACGAACAGCTCGTTGCGCGAGCCGGCGAGGAGAGTTCGGTGGAAGGCCGCGTCCACGTCCCGGAAGCGCCGGCGAAGCGCAGCGCCCTCCCGTGGCCGCGCGAAGTCCGGCTCCTCGCTCAGGGCGAGCAGGGTTCGGGCGAGGCTGGTGAGGTCGTGGCAGATCTCCGCCGAGCGGCTGAGGGCTGCCAGTCTCGCGGCGCGGGGTTCGATCACCTCGCGCAGTTCGGTCAGTGAGCGCATCTGGCTGTCGGGGGCCACTTCCAGCCGCCACGCGATCACGTCGGGGTCCAGCAGGTCCCACCGCTCCAGCGCCTGCACGGTGGCCCCGACCCGCGGCTGCAGATTGACCAGGCCCTTCTGGTGCAGGATCTGCAGGGCCTCCCGGGCCATGGGCCGGGTGATCCCGAACTCATGGGTGACGGCGTCCACGGTGACGTGATGGTCGCGGGGCTTGCCCCCTTCCACGATCTGGCAGCCCAGCGCCTCCACCACCTTCGCGGTGGAGCCCCGTAGCGCCTCCTCGGAACCTTCGGACGGATCGGCTTCGGGACCAGTCATGGCGGCGATGCTAAGTCAGCGCGGCCTCCTGGTCAGCCGTCCGAACACCCTTGCAGGGAGCGTTGGTTGCCTTTGAGGCGCACGCCGGAGCACGCTGCCGACCGCGTCCGCCCCCATGCGAACCCCATTCCGACGGATGGGATATCAGAGGCCTTTTCTGACCTAGATCACATGGCTACGGTGGTCAGTCATCCGAAATGTTTCGATGGTTGCCGGGGACCGGCAGGGCGTGGGGGCTGAAGCCCTCAACACGGTCGGCATCGGCGCGCACGGCAGCCCCCGCAGGGCTGCCTGGATCCCCTTCTGACGCAGCCGCAGGAGAGCGCATGCCCGAACCGACTTCACCCACGCCGCCGCCGGAGCGGCTGTCCCTGCGCTGGGCGCTCATCCTTCTGGCCGCGGTGGTGGCGGGACTGCTGGCCGGTCTCCTGACCTTCGCCCAGTCCCGCAACTGGCCGGCCGCACTCCTGGCGGCCCTCGGAGCGAGCGGCGCCACCTTGGTGAGCCTTCCGCTGCTGCTCTGAGACATCCGCGGTGCTGCGGCCGGACGTCCCGGTGGTCCATCGATGCGTCGGTGGGCCGAGCGAGGTGCGTCAGGTGATCGGGCTGACGAAGTTGCCCGGGTAACTGGCGGCCTCCTGCCGGGTGACACTTCCCCACTGCCAGGTGAGCGTCTTCACCGTGCCGCCGGGCAGGGTGACCACGGCCTGGTCGGGCCGGATGATCTCGTTCCCGCTCTTCCCGCTGTCGCCGAGGAAGGTGATGGTGAACTTCGCGGTCCTGCCGGGGCCGAGACTCACACTGGTGCCTCCCGACTGCTGGGACAGCGTCTCCGGCGCGCCGTTGGTGGTGAGCATGACCGAGGGTGCACCGAGCAGGGAGCAGGTGTGGTCCCCGCTGTTCTTGATCTGGACGCGGGCCGTCTCCTGCCGGTCGCTGCCGCCCCCGGTCTTGGCCGTACCCCCTGCCCAGGACAGGGTGACGTCCTTGCAGGCAGGTGAACCGGGGACGGCCACGGCCGGGACGACGGTGCAGACGGAAGAGACAAAGGCGCCGGCTGCGAGGCACAGTGCGATGTTCCGGGTGCGCTGCATGAGTACCTCCGATGAATGTGTCACTGGCTGGTCCCGGGCCGGGTTTCGATCTCGAGGGTCGCGTCTATTTCGCGACCGTTGGCGCACTTCCCGTGCAGGCCGTAGGAGGCGGGCTCCACGGAGTCCGGGATCCGCAGCGTGCCCTGGACGTTCTCCGGGTAGGTCTGGCCCCGGGACGTCAGGCGCACCGTGCCGGCGTCGAGTACCTGGGCGTAGACGACGGCCGAGCTGTTCCTGCCGCACTCCGAGCTGTTGAGGTTGACCGTGCTGCCCGGGTGGGCAGGGTTCGGCGTGACCTCCAGGACTCCGAAGTCTCCTGCGCGCGCGGTGGCGCCCGGCAGGGCCAGGAGCGCCGCCGTTGCCGCGGCAGCGAAGAGGCGTGGCGTCCGCATCCCGTGCTCCTCTCTCGGGGTGATGCGGGGGCCTGTCGCACAGTCCGAAGAGACTGGCCCCTGTCTCCAGCACATGGGTGGACGTGCCGGCGCGCACATCCGGGGTTCGCGCAGCGTGTCGCCTCAGGTACAGGGCATGGCTGCGGCCGCGTCAGCACAGGCCATCAGCCATCTGGGGCCTCCGGCAACGGTGTCACCCGTTCGGGCTAGCGGTGTCCCGCAAGCCCGCCTCCATCGCCGTACGCGATGAGGGCTGTCCTGCCGGAGGTCGGCCCCTGCCCCTCCCCCGCCGCGACGACTTCACCAGGTGACGGGCAGCTCGGCGAGGCAGTGGAAGACGGGGTGGTCGCGGAAGCGGAGCAGGGACGGCTCGCAGGCCAGGCGGAGCGTGGGCAGCCTGGTGAAGAGGGAGCGGAGGGCGAGTGTCACCTCGAGCCGGCCCAGCGACGCGCCGAGGCAGAAGTGGGCGCCATGGCCGAACAGCAGATGGGCGGAGGCATCCCGGTGGATGTCGAGGCGCTCGGGCTCCGGGAAGAGCGCGGGGTCGTGGTTGGCGGCCGGCAGGCTGATCATCACCGACTCGCCCTCGCTGATCAGGGTCTCGCCGATGAGGAGGTCCTCGGTGGCCTGACGCACGACACCGTCCTGGACGATCGTCCAGAAACGCATCGACTCCTCCACGAACTGCGGCAGGAGCGCGGCGTCTTCGGCGAGGACCTCGGCGCGCAGTCGGTCGTCGGTCAGCAGGCTCAGCGCGCTGACCGCTATCTGGGTGGCGGTCGACTCGTGGCCTGCGACGAGCAGCAGTTTGAGGATGCCGAGGAGGTCGGCGCGGTCCAGTTCGCCGGTGGCCACGTGGTCGGCCACGAGACGGCTGACCAGATCGTCACCCGGGTCGTGTTCCTTTGCGCGCGCTCGTTCGTCGAGGAAGGCGATGATCCGGTGGTGCGCCGCCAGGGACAGAGCCGGGTCACCGTCCGTGAGCAGGATCTGGGTCTGCTCCAGGAAGAACGCGGTGTGCTCGTCGGGGACCCCCATCAGCCGGGCGATGACCAGTGCCGACACCTTGGTGGCGAAGTCCCGTACCAGGTCGGCGGGTTGAGGGCCGGTTGCCAGCTCGTCGGCGGTCCGGTCGGTCAGCTCCTGGAGCCGGGGACCCAGCGCGCGCACCCTGCGCACGGTGAACTCGGGTGCGACCATCCTGCGCAGCCGGCCGTGCTCCGGATCGTCCATGCGAAGGAAGCCGCTCGGCCGTGCGTCGCCCGGCACGGGAAAACGCAGCGGAAAGCCGGGGCGGGTCTCGTCTGCGCTCAGCCGGGAGTCCTTGAGCGCGGCCTTGACGTCCTCGTAGCGGGTGATCAGCCAGACCAGCTGCTCGTCACCGGCGCCTGCCGGCAGCCGGACCAGCGTCGGCGGGCCGTCCCGCACCACACCGAGGGCCGGCGGCGGCGACATCGGACACACGCGGGCGAGCGGCCAGTCGAGCACACTGGAATCTGCACCGGGCATGGTCCTTCCCTTCATCGCGTACGGATTACCGCGCCGCCCGGCCTCTCCGGCGGCGGCTGCCTCAACCGGACCACCCAAGCACCCGCTGCTGACCGATCGCTGACCCCGGCCCACGGTCCCTTCCGCAGCCGCCGGCCCCTGCCTCAGCCGTTCGGGCACGAATCCGCCGCACCGGCCTCGAGGTCACCCTCCTCGCCGCCCGTCCCTGGGCCGCTGCGGAGAGTGGTCCGTGTGACCGCTGCGACGGGCGGGGACTCGGGATGAGGCAGAGAATGGTTCTCATACGACGGCGGGGGCGTGGGCACGGGAGGTGGCCATGGGCATTCCTTTCGGGCCGCACCTGGCGGTGCCGGGACTGTCACCGGCGCGCGGTGTGGGTATCGAAGCCGGCAGGGCGGCTGTCCGGCTGGTGCAGCTGCCGCTCGACGTGGCTGCCGGGAGCGTCGGACAGCTGGCCGGGCGCCTGAGCCGGGCGCTGCCGAGGCGGAGGACCGGCCTGGAGGAGCCACCCCCACCCCTGGTGACGGCTGCGGGAAACCCGGTCCTGCTGGTCCACGGGCTCTCCGACGGCGAGTGCGTCGTGACGTCGTTGCAGCGCGGTCTGGACGGCGTCGGCGCGGGGCCGTACTTCGAGGTGGGCTGCTCGGCGTTCACCCCGGACATTCGCGCGGCGGCCCAGAACCTGGGAGAGCGCGTGGAACGCGCGTGCGAAAGCCACGGCACCCGAAGCATCGTCGTCATCGGCTACAGCCTGGGAGGGCTGATCGCCCGCTACTACGTGCAGCGGCTGGGCGGCGACGCACGCGTGCCCCTGCTGATCACTCTCGCCACGCCGCACGGCGGGACCGCCACGGCCCTGCTGGCCCCGCCGCATCCGCTCCTGCGCCAGCTACGGCCGGGCAGCGCGCTGCTGACGGAACTCGCCGAACCGGCGCCGGAATGCCGCACCCGGTTCGTGGCCTTCTACAGCGATCTGGACGAGGTCGTCATCCCCGCTGCCAGAGGCCGCATCGATCATCCCGACCTCATGGCGCGCAATGTCCTCGTGCCCGGCGTCGGTCATCTGACGCTGCCCCTGCACCGGCCGGTCATCGACCACCTGCGTTCGCTGCTGACCGCGACCTGGCAGGCCGCGCCCGCCGTACGCCCCCAGCACGACGACACCGTGCAGAGCGAGGAGCCGCCTCGCAGGAGGACGTCGCCGGGTTCCCCGTGACAGCCGGGCCGGACCGGAGCACGCTGGGACGTAGCCGACAGGAACGTCGCATCCGCGCGGACGGACAGCATGGCCTCTTCGCCCAGCCCCGAGAGCCGGTCGACGGTACGTCCCTACCGTCCCGAGGACGAGTCCGCGGTGCGCGACCTGATCGACGCCGACAGACTGCCGGGTCAGCCGCACTGCCTCCCCGGGCAGCCGACCGCACGGCGAAACGGGGCCGCACCCCTGTCCGGGTGGGCGGCACCCGCGCGGCCGCGCATCAGCGTGCTCGTCGACGCCGGTGACCGCGCCCGGGGGATCGTCGCGTACCTGTCCTGGGCCGATGTGCGCACCGGGCTGATCTGCCGGCTGCACGCCCGGGAGAATCCGCCCGCCCTGCGGGCCCTGATCCGCCACGCCCTCGGCGCCCTCGCCCACTGCCTGCGTGTCGAGGCGTTCGTGGATGCTCCGGCCGTTGACGGGGGGCTGGTCGGACTGCCGCGCACTCGGCGCGCCGCCACCCATGACGCCTTGGTGCAGTCGGGCTTCACGGGCCGCCGGCAGGGCTGCTACCTGCACCGTTCGCTCCCCGCCGAGGTCCCGTCGGCGAGGGTCGCCGTCGACGTCCTCCCCTGCGAGATGCCGCACGGACGCCGGCTGATCATCCGCGAGGCCGCCGAGCCCGTCGCCGAAGCCGTGATCGGTGTGGGATCCGACCGCACCGCCACCATCCACTGGATCGAAACCCTGCCGTCCCGCCGCCGCCGCGGTCTGGCCCGCCTCCTGCTCGGCCAGGCGCTGGCCTTGCTGGCCGAGGAGGGGGCCACCGAGGTCTCCGCCGTCCTCGACGACGCCCAGCAGCGCAGCCCCGGCCGAGCGGCGGCTTCCCGGCTCTTCGATTCCTTCGGCTTCACGTTCGTCGACGACCTCTGGGGCTATCAGCACCAACGCCCCCGGGCCACGCGACAGGACGCGTGAGCCCGGGGGCGCGACGGCCTGCCCGGTCCATGCCCAGCCGGCCTTCGACGGACGTACGGCGAGGCCCGACGGACGCGGAGCGGTTCCCGGCGGACGCGGGACGGCCGAAGAGGGCGCCGGATCAGGCGGGGACCCGTTCGGCGGCGGCGAGGACGGAGGCGCGCGCCTGATGGCGGCGCTCGTAATCCAGGACCCGCCGGGTGACACGCTCGGTGGCCTCACCGATCCGCTTGACGATCTCATCCTCGTGCATGCCGTCGTAGCCGGGCCACGGCTCGGGCCCGAGCAGGTCCGCGATCCGGCTCAGGACCGCGGGGCGGGCGGCGTGGGAACGCTCGTAGGCGCCCACCCTGGCCAGATCCGACTGGGGCAGCTGCGGCAGCCGCTCGAGAATCGCCCGTGCGCTCAGCCTGCGGTAGTCGGGGATCGGCAGATCCATCTCCGAGATGAGGGCTCCGTCCGGCATGCCCTGGAGCCGGTCCGCTCCCGGCATGCGCTCGGCCGTCTCCCGCAGCCAGGTGCTCCATTCCCGTACCGCCTGGGTGGCCCGGCCGGCGCCCAGGCCGTCGCCGCACGCGACCGTCGCCTCGGCGTGGTGCTCGAGGCTGTCGCCGAGTTCGATCAGTGTCTCCTCGCCGTCGCGGCGGATGGACCGCAGCAGATCCGTGGTGGCGCCGTCCTGTGCCTCCTGGGCGATCCGCTCGGCGGCCCGGCAGATCGCCATGGCGAAGGCAGTGCGCGCGTACTCGTCCTCGACGTTCTTGAGCAGCTGGTGTTCCGTGGCCGTCCCCGAGCCCCGCAGCAGGGCGTTCGGTACGACCTTGACCGCCTCCAGGGGCAGCCGGACGGCCTGCCTGGTGAGCTGCCAGACGTTCCCGGCGACGGCCTGGGCGAAGCCACGGGGCTTCAGCGAGGCCAGGCGCTCGTCGATGAGGTACACGTGGCCGCGGGCGTCGCCGGCGCGGCGTTCCAGGACTTCCCGGTACTCGCCGGGAGGGGTGACCGCGAGATGGGCTTTGAAGCGGTCGGCGAGCGCTGCTTCGGCCTCTCGGACCTGACGCAGCGCGGGAACGAGCATGTCTGTGGCTACGGCCATCACGTTTCCTTCGGCTAGGGCGATGCTCGCATGACATCGGGCCAGAGCGGCCCCGCCCCCCTCGCCCTTACGGTGCCCCCAAACGCGGGCTCCCGCATCTTTCCGGCGGCCGCACGTAGCAGGCGCCGGCCGGAGGGAAAAGCCGCCCCTTCACGCGGCCGCGTCGGCGGTCGCCGAAAAGGCGTGCCGCCCGGGGCGCCTGACCAGCGGCGGTGTGCTCCGGCAAACCCGGATCGAGGCCCGTGAGCAAGCCGCCGCAGCCGAATGGGGTACGCCTTTCCGCTACTTCGTGTCAAATGATCCGATAGACCCTTGATGTTCATACGCTTCCGGCGATCCCTTCCCCCCAACCGGGAGACAGAGCATGCGCAAGACGGTACGAATCTGGAGTGCCGCAGCGGCGGTCGCAGCCGTGGCCGCGGGGTCCATCGGCACGGCGATGGCCGTCACCTCACCCCCCTCCCCCAGCCCGAAGCCGGCCGTCACGGCCGCGGCCGCGCCCACGGCCGAGGTGTCCGCCGCGGACGTCCGCGCCTGGCAGCAGTTCCGGATCCGCGGCACCGCGCCCGGCGTGCCCGCCGGCACCCGGGTCACCCTCCAGCAGCGGGTGGGCGCCCACTCCTGGGTCAACCTGCCGGCCTCGATGCACACCGACGCGCACGCGACGTACACCATGCGCGTCGTGCTCGGTATGAAGGGCCACAACAAGCTGCGTCTCGTCGACAGCAGAATGCGCGTCGTCTCCCCGCTCATCGACGTCTGGGTGCGCTGACCCGGGGCGGCTCGGGGACGTGGCGGAGCCCGGGAGTCGTATCCAGCTCCCGGGCCCCTGGGGATGCCACCCAATTGCGCATGCCGGCGGCGTTTAAGAGGTCGGATCAGTCATCATGCCGTCGTGTTCTTCCTTTGAACTACCGCACCAGGCAAGAGGTGCAGGCGAGAGTCGAACTCGCATCCGACGGCGTTCGTCCGGCCTCGGTCGATCCGGCGATCGGCGGCGATGCTGAGACTGGAGCGAGAGTCTGAGACTGACTACGGCTGCCTCTGCCATGTTGGGCTACCCCGGCCCGTCGGTGGTGCTGTGCCGGGGGAAGGACTCGAACCTTCACTGTCACCGTGTCTTCAGGCTGAACTTCAGTGTCAGCTTGCGCTCATCGCGCGAACCGGTCCTCATCCCGGCCCGCGCCTGTGGCGCACCCCCGCGCTCGCACGCGGGGGCGATCATGGATGCTACCCGTGGCCGCGTCAGCCGAGCAGGTAGCCGAACACCGCGTCGCCGACCCGCTGATCGGTGACCTCGGCGCTGTTGGCCTCCTCGCGGGCGAACTTCACCGCCTGCTGGAGCTTCTCGACGCGCTCCACCAGCTCGTTCACCCGCCGCGCCGGGAGCGCTCCGGAGAACTTCACGGTCGTCCAGTACCCGATGGGTACGTCCTCGTAGTACACCTCGACCTGGGCCGGGTGCTTGTCGGTCGCCTCCGCCTTGACGTGGTTGCGGGGGACCTTCTTGGTCCGGATCGTGCGCACCGGGTCCGTCTTCCACCAGTCCGTGGACGGGTCGTGGGACCAGGACTCGGCGGCGTCGAGGGTGGGGAGCTTCTTGACGAACGTGTGCAGGTCGGTGAGCTGCTTCTCCAGGAAGAGCAGGTAACTGACCGGAACGTCGGTGAGGATGGTCCGGCCGTCGACCGTGACGTCCGCGCGGGCCGTGCAGTTCGCCCAGTCCTTGGTGGCGGTCACGTCGAAGAGCCGGGTGAGCGAGGCGGACATCTCCCGCAGCACGTCCTCGGCCTGCACCTGCACCCGGGTGGACTCGGGCGGCAGCTGCTCGCCCTCCTCGTCCTTCGGCTGGTACGTGCGCGAGATGCCGGCCAGCAGGGCCGGCTTCTGCACCTTGTGGTGCGCGGCGGTGATGTCCTGGAGCGACTTGCTCTTGACACCCTTCTCGACAGCGATGATCTGGTTCAGTTTCGCCACTTCGGGCCCCCCTTCGAACGAGCGTCACCGTACTTCACCGGCTCGAACCCCGGCACTTGGTTTTCTCCCGTCACCCTGGGAACACGCACTCCCCCGCCGCCTCGCCGAGTCTCATCCGCCCACGAGGGCGACGAGTCTGATGAAGACCAGGTCCAGGCCGACGGTGAGGTCCACGAGTTCGTCGAGGCCGTCGACCTGGCGATCGCCGGCCAGGACGAAGAACCCGTTGGCCAGGAAGGCGCGTTCGGCGATCTCGGCCTGGCGCTCCCAGTCGATGCGGCGGGGCTCGCGCAGCCGTTAGCCGTTCAGCTCCGTCTCGGCGTCGTATGGCAGGGGGCACTGACAATGCGATCGACTCGGCCGCTCCGGAGGTACGGCTGCCGTACGCCCCGGTCATCGGCCGGCGTTCGGACCGCGCATGCCGGATAGTTCCCCACGGAGGGTGCCAAAACGGCACGCCGAGGCCGCCGTCCGGCCCCCGGTCTGCTCCCGCAGGGCCGGCTCCGGGCCCGTGCGGTCGGCTGATACGGCGCCATCTGACCCATCCCCGGGGAGCAGTTGGCCCGGGCAGCGGTACGGTGTGCCCCTGACCATCGCCGGGCCCCGTGGCCCGTGATCAACAGGGGAGTTTCATGCAACACCGCAGACCGCGCCACCACCGCAGACTCATAGCCCGAGCGGTCGGTACCGCCGGTGTGCTCGCCGTCGCCCTGGGTGCCGGGGTGACGCCGTCGATGGCTGCCGGGAAGTCGTCTTCCAATCCCACGGCCACCGGGTCGTCGCCCGACGAGGACGCCACGAACTGGGCGCCCGACAACGACAGCGCGGCTCTGCCCCAGGGCGCCCACCCCGCCGCCACGCTCGCCCGCGGCCGGGCCTCCACCGTCCAGCTCAAGCTTCCCGCACCGAGCGGCCCCTACCAGGTCGGCACCTTCAGCCAGCACCTCGTCGACAAGTCCCGCACCGACCCGTACGTGCCGGGCAACCGCGCGCGCGAGCTGATGGTGACGTACTGGTACCCGGCCTCCTCCACCTCCGGGTACCCCGTGGCACCGTGGATGCCGTCGGTCTCCGGCGCCCACTTCCTCCGCTCACGAGGCCTGTCGCCGCAGCAGGTCTCGCTGCCGCAGACCTCCAGCCATACGCTGGCCCCGGTCAGCACCAAGCTCGGCAAACTGCCCGTGCTGCTGTACTCGACCGGGCTGCACTCGGACCGCGCGATGGGCACCGCCCTGGCCGAGGACCTCGCCAGCCGGGGCTACATCGTCATCGCCGTCGACCACACGCACGACGCGAACGAGGTGCAGTTCCCGGGCAACCGGCTCGAGGTCAACACCATGCCGTCGGGCGCGCACTCCTCCGACACGCTCAACGTGCGGGCCGCCGACATCAAGTTCGTCATCAACCAGCTCGGCACCATCGCCAAGGGCGGCAACCCGGACGCCGACCACGCCAAGCTCCCCACCGGTCTGTCGAAGACCGTGGACACGTCCCGCATCGGGATGTTCGGCTGGTCGCTGGGCGGCGCCGCGGTCGACACGGCCATGCAGCTCGACCACCGCATCGCCGCCGGAGCCAACCTGGACGGCCAGTTCTTCGGCACCGCGCCGAGCAAGGACCTGAACCGCCCGTTCATGCTCTTCAGCTCCGGCACGCACAACCGCAACAACGACTCGTCGTGGCGCAAGCTGTGGCCGCATCTCAAGGGCTACCGGGTCGACATCCAGCTCCACGGCTCCAGGCACCTGTCGTTCAGCGACAACGAGTGGCTGGTGCCGCAGGTGGCGCCGCTGCTCGGCATGTCGCAGGACCAGGTGCGGCAGCAGTACGGCACGATCGACCCCAACCGGGCGATCAAGATCCAGCGCGTGTATCTCGCCGCCTTCTTCGACCAGGAGCTGCGCAAGAAGCACAGCACCCTGCTGGACGGGCCGTCCAAGAGCTACCCGGAGATCGCCTTCGTCCGCTGACCGGTCCCCGCGGGACGGGCCCCGCGCGGGGCCCGTCGTGCACCGCGCGGGGCGTTCCGCCGCGTCGCCGTACGAACGGACCCCCGGTCGTCGTACGGACGGCGGGCCGGGGAGGCCCTGAGCCGGCCGGTGCCCGGTTGCGCGTACGGGCACGGCACAGGGACACGAGTGTGATGGATGCGTGATCTCGTGCGGCTAAAGTGTGCGGTTGGTCGAACATTCGAGCGCTCGTCGCCGGTCGAGAGAGAGGATCCGCTGTCCTGCCCACCGCTTGCCGGCGCCACGCCCCACCGCACGCTCCCTCACCGCCACGCCGCCGTGCCCCGCTGCCCGGCGGCGCCGGCCGCGATCGCCTGCCGGTGCGGCAGGGGCCCGAGCCGCGACGGCCGGGCCCGCCGCAGCTTCTCCCCCGGCGTCCCGCCCGCCGACGGCCCGACCGGCACCGGTCCGTCCGGCAGCGTCCCGCCGGCCGCCACGCAGCCGTCGCACCCGCGGCTTCCAGGGAACCGCCGCCCAGGACCCGCCGCCGCTCCGCCTGACCACCGATCCGAGGACCTTCCGCCATGACCACCATCCCCACCGCCCAGAGCACCGGCCCGCACGGCCGCCACCGGACCTCGCGCCGCCGCGACGACCGGCCGGAGGCTCCGGCGTCCTGGGAGAGGCCGGCGCTGGCCGCGGTGCTGGTCGTCGCCGCACTGCTGTACGGCTGGGGCATGGGGCACGCCGCGATCCACCCCTATTACAGCGCCGCGATACGGTCGATGGGCTCCACCTGGCGGGCCTTCTTCTTCGGCGGTCTCGACCCCAGCGGTTCGATCACCCTCGACAAGCTGCCGGGTGCCTTCTGGCCGGAGGCCGTCTCCGTCTGGATCTTCGGCCCGCACACCTGGGCGGTCGCGCTGCCGCAGGTCGTCGAGGGCGTGCTCACCGTGTGGCTGCTGCACCGGATCGTACGGGTGTGGGCCGGGAAGCTCGCCGCGCTGATCGCCGCGCTGACGCTCACCCTCACTCCGGTGACCGTGGTGCTCAACCGGGCCACCATCCCGGACACGGCGCTCACCCTGCTGCTGGTGGCGGCGGCCGGAGCCCTGCAGAAGGCGCTGCGCACCGACCGGCTCGCGCCGCTGATCACCTGCGGCGTCTGGGTCGGGCTCGCCTTCCAGACGAAGATGCTGCAGGCCTGGCTGGTGCTTCCCGTCTTCGCGGCCGTCTACCAACTCGCCGCCAGCGGAACGCCGTTGCGCCGGGCGCTGCGCCTGCTGTCGACCGGCGCGGTCACGCTCGCCGTCTCCTGCTCCTGGGCGCTGCTCGCCTGGATCACACCCGCCGCACACCGCCCGTACGTCGACGGCACGTCCAACAACAACCCCTTCAGTCTGGTCTTCGGCTACAACGGCCTGAGCCGCTTCAGCGACGACGACACCGCGTTCGGGGCCGTTTCCGGAACCGCCGCCAGCCGGACCTCCGGCAACACGGGCTGGGGCATGCTGGTCAACCACACCATCGGCCCGCAGATCGCCTGGTTCCTGCCGCTCGCCGTGCTCGCCGCCGTCCTGGGCGTGGTCTGGCGGGCCGGCGAACCGCGCACCGACGCGCAGCGCGCCGGCTTCCTCCTCTGGGGCGGCTGGCTGGCCGTGCACGCCGTGGTGTTCAGCGTCTCCAACGGCAACCACCCCTACTACACGGCGGTGATCGCACCGGCCGTCGCCGCGCTCGCCGGGGGCGGGCTCGCCCTCTTCCGGTCCGTGTACGACACGGGCGGCCGGCGGCGCGTATGGCTGCCGGCGGCCATCCTGCTGACGGTGCTCTGGGCGCTGGTGCTCGACGTGCCGACCCTGTTCGCCTCCTGGCTGCTGCTGCCGGCCGTGGGCCTCGCGGCGTGCAGCGTGGTGGGCCTGTGGACCGGCGGGTCACGCGTCACCAGCGGGATGTTCCAGGGCTCCGTGGCCGCCGGGGTCGCGGCCACTCTGCTGCTGCCCGCCGGCTGGTCCGCCGCCGCCCTCGACCCGCTCTACGCGGGCGCCTCCACGTCGCCCACGGCCGGCCCGGTCGGCAAGGCCTACCACAGCGCCGTGCACAACCGGTCCGCTCTGCGCCGGGTGGAGCTCGACCGGCCCAGCACCCGCGACACCACCCTCCTCGACTACCTCGCCGAGCACCGTCACGGCGAGAAGTACCTGGTCGCCACCCAGGCCGCGTATCCGGCGGAACGGCTGCTGCGCGCCCGGTCCGAGCCCGTCCTCGTGATGGGCGGCTTCACCGGCAAGACGCCGTTCCCCACCGCCCAGCAGCTCGGCGACCTGGTCGCCTCGCACCAGCTCCGCTACGCACTGCTCACCCCGCTGCGCCCCACCACCCCGGCCACGACCTGGGTGAAATCCCACTGCACGCGCGTCCGCTCCGGGGCCTACGGCTGGCGCACCAAGGGCAGCTTCCTCCTCTACGACTGCCGCGCGCAGGCCTGAGCGGGCCGCGGAGGGTGTGCCCCGAGAAAGCGGGCGGCCGCAGGAGGGGTGCCTGCGGCCGCCGGCCGGCACCCCGCCTGCCTCACCCGTTCGGCGGTAGGCAAACGCCGGGAAGGTCTCGGGGGTCCCGGCGCGGGACTCGCCGGTGCGGTCCCCGGGCGGACGGCCGGTGGGCGTGCGGACGGCCGCCCGGCCGGCAGGCGCACGGCGGCCGCGTACCCGCAGGACCACGGTGTGTGCCCGGCGCGCGATGGCCGGACCATGGTCGAATGGGGCCCCGGCCCGATTCCGGCGGGCCGGGACCCCATCTCTCGCGGTGGCTTAGTCGTCCCAGTGGTGCACGACGCGGAAGCTGGCCACGACGCCGTGCTTGATGTCGATGCCCGGGACGTGGCCCGGCCGCAGGCCGTAGCTGGAGCTGTCGGGTCCCACGGTGGCGACCGGAGCGCCGTTGTCGCACACCACCCCGCGAAAGACCTCGACGGTCCTGTGGCTGTCGTTGCGGATGTTCAGGGTCCTGGCGCCCAGGCCGCTGATCACGGTGATGCAGTCGCCCTCGCGGGGCGAGTACGACCGCTCGTTGATCTGGATCCGGCCCTCGTAGCCCTCGTGGCGCCCGCTCCAGCCCTCGTTGCCCTTGCCCTGTCCGGAGTCGCCACCGAGCGGGGCCGCCGCGGGGGCGGAGACGGCCGGGGCGGACTCGGGCGTCGGAGCGGAGGCGGCCGACGCGTAGGTGATGCCGCTGGCGGCAAGCGCTGCCGCGGTGGCGACACCGGCGGTGACGACGGTGGAACGCTCGAGCTTCATGTCGCTTCTCCTGTCTCAGAGATGCCGGCCCGTCAGCCAGCTCGCGATCAGAAAATTACCCATAGCGGTCATACCAGTCATACTGGATTTCCGCTCGAGAGGGCCGTTCGAGCTATTCCCGACCCCGCCCGCCATCCCCGCGGAGAGCCGCGCCGGCCGTCAAGTGGCCTGTAATGACGAATGATTGACCTACTTTTAGACTGTCCGAGTGATCTTCTGACGCATGGTCACCCGGCCCGTGCTGCGGCGTGTCGCTGCGACAGGGGCCGGACGAACCGTGTTAGCCGGTGGCCGTCCGGGGGCGGGCCCCGGCGCGGGACGAGGGACGTTCACGGGTCGGACCGGGTGTCAGGACGCGGCGGATCTTGTCGAGCATGGAGGCCGGGATGAAACCGGTCTGCTCGCAGAGTTCGGTGAGTTCCTTCACCGTCCGCCGTTCGTCGCCGGGGTCCACGGTGAAGGTGAGGATTCCGCCGTGGTCGTGGCCGTCGATGATCAGGTCGTGGCAGGTGACGAGGTCGACGCGGGCCCGGAGTTGGGCGAGCAGCGCGGGGGTGGGGTTCGCGGTGAGGCACTCGATCGCGAAGCGTTCGGCCGGGGCGCCGGCGCGGGTCGGCCAGGCGCCGGCCAGGATGTCGAGGAGGGCGACGAAGGTGTTGAGTCCGGTGGCGGCGATGGACAGAGTGGTGGCGCCGCCGATCCGGGGGTTGATCTCCAGCACGTGGTAGACGCCGTCGGCGTGGATCATGTCGACGTTCACGGAGCCTTCGACCCCGAGGTGTGTGCACAGGTCCACCAGGCGCCGCGCCGTGGGCACGAAGTCGTCGTTCCCTGCGGGGGTGACGTAGCGCAGGTCGTCGAACGTGAAGGCGGGAGGGCCGCCCGCGGTGCCGGTCCGGATCAGCGGCATGACGGTGTAGTGTCCGCCCGCGCCGACGATGTCGACCGAACAGAGCCGTCCGCCGACGCACTTCTCCAGGACCGCGTGCGCCGCAGGGCGTGCGGCCAGGTGGCGGTCGAGGGCGGCCGGGTCCGCGAGGAACTCGATGCCCGTGCTGGTCGAGTCCCACAACGGCTTTGCCAGCAGCGGGTACCCGAGGTCCTGTGCGGCGAGGCGGACGGCGTCCCGGTAGGCCGGCACGGGCAGCGTACGGCCGTTGAGGAGGTCGCTGTCGAGCAGCACCGCCGGCGGGGTGGCGATGCCGTGGGCGTCGAGGACCCGCTTGGTCTCCCACTTGTCGCACAGGACGCGCGTGGCGGCGAGGGGGGTCATGACCGTGCGGACGCCGAGGGCTTCGAGCTTGGCCTTGACCACGGCGTCGCGCAGCGCGTTCTCGTCCGGCAGGGAGATCGCGACGGCCGCGTCGGCGCCCCAGGCGAGTACGCGCTCGACGAACTCGTCCGGGGTCGCGGCTGGTTCGAGTCTTTCGCTCGTCCCCGGGAACAGGCCCGGGCCGCCCTCGCCATGGGTGTGGAAGAGACGAGCCTGCGCACCGAGCCGCGCCAGGGCAGGGGCGATGCCGTGGATGTACGGGTCGGCGCGCTGGAGGTCGGCGGACCGGAGGAAGGCGATGCGCTGCATGTCGGCTCACTCCTGCGCGGGTGTGGGCGGCCTCGGCGTGGACCGTCGCGGGTGTGTGGCGGTGAGAAGGCGCATGACGCACGCTCCGCCGGGGGCTCGGCCGCCGTACGGGGGCGCTTCGGTGCGCAGCGTCTTCCTCACACGGCGCAGTACACCGCACTCGGCGCGTCACGACCACGAACACAACGACCGGACTGGCGCGGCGATTTCGCGCCGGCGGTTGTAGCAACCTCCAGCCGTGGCCGGGACCCGGGTGGCGGGGGGCGGCTGCCTCAGGACCGGTGCTCCTGCGCGGGAGCGAGGTGGGCCAGGCACAGTGCGGGTTCGACGAAGGGTTCCAGGCGGTCGACGCCCAGGGGTGCGCGCACCTCCTTCAGGGCGCCGCGCATGAGGCCCAGATGGAGGGAGCACACCACCTCGCGGTGTTCCTCGGCGACCTCCCGGAACGGGCAGTGCCGCAGCGCGATGACCTCGTCCGGCCGGCTCCCGGCGGGGGCGGGATCGAAACCGACGTCCGCGAGGACCTGGGTCAGCCGCCGGACGGCCTCCTCGGCGTCGATGCGCCGGCCGGGCGAGGGCGTGTCGGCGAGGTAACGTCCCCATGCCTCACCGGCGTCCACGGCGGCCTGTGCCGGATGCGGAAGCGTCTCGCTGACGAGTCCGGTCAGCATCTGGGCCAGCAGCTGGTAGCTGCGTCGGCCGGCCGGTACCCGGGAGGGGGCGGCGGCGCGGTAGACGGTGCGGGGTCTGCCGGGCCGGCCGCGTCCCTCCGCGCGGCACTCGGCAAGGCCGTCCTTGACCAGTGCGTCGAGGTGGAACCGTACGGTGTTGGGGTGCAGGCCGGTCTGCTCGGCGATCTCCCGTACGCCCGCTCCGCCGGACGCGGCGCGCAGTACGTCGAGTACGCGGACCCGGCTCTCGCCCCCGGCGGAGGAGCCGGCCGGATCCTGCAACGTCTGCCTGTCCACCCCCGCTCTTTACCCGGGAACGTCGTGCAAACGCGGGAAAACCCGTCCGCCTCCGCGTCGCGAGCGCCCACCCCTCCCCCGGGTGATCAGGTCCTCGACCGCGTGATCAGGTTCTTACAAAAGCACTGTGAAAACCCGGGCGCGAGGACGGCCGTCCCTCACCGCTGCTTGTTCAGCCACTCGGCGAGGACGGCGGCCTGGCTGTGGTCCACGTCCTTCGTGGCGGTCAGCAGCATCACCCTGTCGTGCGCCGCCAGGTCACGCAGGTGCTCGGCCGCCTCGCGGTGTTCGCCGTCCCGCAGTTCCGCCAGATAGCGGCGGCGGAACTCGGTGAAGCGCTCGGGGTCGTGGCCGTACCACTTGCGCAGTTCGCTCGACGGAGCGACGTCACGCAGCCACTCGTCGAGATGCGCGTCCTCCTTGCGCATACCCCGGGGCCAGACCCGGTCCACCAGCACGCGCTTGCCGTCCCGCGGTGCGGTGTCCTCGTAGACTCGGCGGTAGGTGATCCGTTCGGCCATGACGGTGCCCCTCCGGATGGGTCGGTCGCCATGCCTTGCGCGGGCGGGACCCCATCGTCCCCCGCTGCGCCGCAGGCACTGCCGTCTTCCCCATTATCCCATCCGGTCGTCCGCCGAGAGGTGCTCCACCGTCCTGCCGGTTTCCGTGACCGTGCGGGTGACGTGCCCCGACGAGTACACCCAGAGGATGCGCAGCGGCCGGTCTCCGGTGTTGCGGAACAGGTGGGGGACGGGCGAGGGGATGTAGGTGGTGTCGTACTGCTCCAGCTTCGTCACCTCGCCGTCCACCACCACCTCCGCCTCGCCCTCGAGGATCGTCACGTGCTCGTCGCAGTTGTGCGCGTGCAAAGGCGCGCCGGAGCCGACCGGGTACACGCTCATGCCGCTCGTGATCCGGTTCTCGCCGCGGGCCGACGGCGTGGTGACGAGCGGAGTCGTCACGACGGAGCCTCCGCGGTCGAGCGGGGGAACGGACGCGGCCTTGATGATCGTGGTCATCCGGGGAGCCTGCCTTTCGGGTGCGTCTGGTCCGGCTGCCGGTGTTCTCCGGTGCCGCGTCGACCGACCGTAGGGCGTGTCCGGCCGCCGTGGCGCCTCTCGGCGTGCAGCTTTTCCTTGCGCGCCGGACGGGGGTGAGCACACAGGAGCGGGTTGTACGGTCCCTGGCACCGCGCGGTCGCCGAAGGCCGCGCCGGACAGCCGAGGCAGGTGTCGCCCCATGAGGCTCCCCGTACTGACCGAAGAGGACATGGACCCGCGGCAGAAGGAACGGGCCGCACGCATCGCCGGCCGCCGCGGCGGTGTGCGCGCCCGTTCCGGGTCTGGCTGCACAGCCCGGAGATGTGCGAACGGGCCGAGTCGCTCGGCGCGTTCGCCCGCTTGGACTGCGGTCTCCCCCGGCACCTGCGCGAGTTGAGCCTGCTGATGGCGGCGCGGAACTGGGACGCGCAGTACTCCTGGAACGCCCATGTGCACCATGCGATCGAGGCGGGAATACCGGAAGCCGCCGTCAAGGCGATCGCCGAGCGGCGGGAGGCCGTGTTCGACGAGGAGCGGGACCAGGCCTTCTACCAGTTCTGCCGGGAGGTCCTGGAGGAGCACTTCGTCTGCGACGCGACCTTCGCACGCGCACTCGGCCGCTCAAAGGGCCTGGTCGACGCGATCGGGGCGCTCGGCAACTTGACGATGCTGGGCATGCGCCTGAACACCTTCCAGGTGGACCTCCAGGCCGGCGCGGAGCTCCCCTCCCCCGACGTCCGCGGCCACGGAAAGGCCGCCCCGAACTGTTGACATACTTGCCAACAATGTCTTTGGGCTGAGGCCGAGCCGTCGGCGGCTCTCGGAGGAAAACATGGATCGTCTGCTCCTCATGCACAGCTTCGTCACCGTCGCGCAGGCCGGCAGCTGCAACGGCGCCGCCAGGAAGCTCGGCTCGTCGGGGTCGCTGGTGTCACGTCACGTCGCCGAGCTGGAACGGCAGGTCGGGGTGCGCTGTGGACGGCCTCCCTGGGTCTCGCTCTGACACTGGGTCCGCTGATCAACGGCCTGATCGTGGAGCACGCGAGCGCGCGCTGGCTCTTCCTGCCCTCGCTCGTCATCGGAGTGCTCGCGGTCGTGGCCGGAGCCGTCCTGCTCACCGAGTCCCGTGCCGAGCGGGAGCGGCACCTGGACGTCCCCGGCCAGCTGCCGGCCGTCGTCGCCATCACGGGCCTGGTCTACGGCGTCATCGAGGGCGGCAGCGCCGGCTGGGGCTCGGCCGAGGTGGTGACCGCGTTCGTGGTGGCCGCCGTCGGGCTGCTCGGTTTCGTCCTGGTGGAACTGCGGTCGTCCTGCCCGATGCTGGACATGCGCCTGTTCGCGTCCCCGGCGTTCTCCGGTGCCGCGCTGGTGATGGCGCTCACCCTGTTCGCCCAGGTCGGCCTGGTCTTCGCGCTCAGCGAGTACTTCGGGCTCGTCCGGCACGCGTCGACGCTGGACATCGGCGTGCGCCTGATCGCCCTCAACGGCTTCACCGTCGTGCTCGGCCCGCTGGTCGGCCGCCTGATGAACCGCACCTCCCCGGGGCTGCTGCTGGTCATCGGCCTCGTCGTCGGCGGTACCGGGGCCCTGTGCGTCACCCTGTTCCACGCGGGCACCGGCACCGGTGAGGCCGCGCTGCTCATCGGCGTCCTGGGCATCGGCATCGCGCTGGCCATGGCGCCGATCACCACCATCGCCATGGCCAGCCTCCCGCACCGGCTGGCGAGCGCCGCCGGCGCCGCCAACAGCGCACTGCGCCAGATCGGCAGCGCGCTCGGCCCCGCCGTCTTCGGCGTCGTCCTCACGCACCGGACGCTGGGGCGCCCTGCCCGGACACCTCGCCCGGTCCGGTGTCTCCCCGGCCGACCAGGGCCAGGTGAACGGCATGGTCTCCCACGTGGGCATCCAGGCGGCGCCTTCCTTCACCTGAACACCCCTCGGGCCACCGGACGCGCGCTGTCCGCCTACGGCGCGAGCTTCGCCGACGCGCTGCACACCTGCGCCCTGACCGGGAGCGTCGGGATGCTGGTGGCCGCGCTCATCGCCCTGGTGACGATCGGGGTGCGGGCCCGGCCGGCGCACGGCGCCGGCGCGCCGGCCGGGTTGACACACCCCGCCGGGGCGGTCGCGGGCGACATGGGCTGACCGCCTGGCGGGCAGCGGCCGCTGACGGCCCGCCGGCCCCCGGGCCCGGCCTCCGCTCCGGGGGCCGGATCCGGTGGGAGGTCGGCGCCGGATCAGGCGGGAGGCGCCGGCCGCCACCGCGGGTCCCGTGACGGATCCCTCACGCCGTCCGTTGCGGAAGGGGCTGGACCCGCCCCGTCCGCAGGTCCGATCGTGGGCGGCATGAACGATCACCGCGACGAGGCCCGTGAGGTCCGGCGTTTCTGGACAGGGCTCGGGCTTCCCGGGCTGGTCGACGTGCACACGCACTTCATGCCCGAGCGTGTCCTGCACAAGGTCTGGGACTACTTCGACGCCAACGGACCGCTGACCGGTGGGCTGCACTGGCCGATCACCTACCGGCACGAGGAGGCCGAACGCACCGCTCTGCTCCGGGAGTTCGGGGTCCGGGCCTTCACCGCCATGCTCTACCCGCACAAGCCCGGCATGGCCCGGTGGCTGAACGGCTGGGCGGCCGGCTTCGCCCACCGCACCCCCGACTGTCTGCACACCGCCACCCTGTACCCCGAGCCCGGCGTCGAGACCTACGTCCGCGAGGCCGTCGAAGCGGGCGCCCGGGTGTTCAAGGCGCACGTCCAGGTGGGGGCGTACGACCCGGCGGACGCGCTTCTCCGGCCGGCCTGGGGGCTGCTCGCCGAGGCGGGGATCCCCGTGGTGATCCACTGCGGTTCCGGGCCGGCGCCGGGCAAGCACACCGGCCCCGAGCCGATCGCCCGCGTACTGGCCCGGCATCCGCGCCTGCGGCTGGTCATCGCTCACCTGGGGATGCCCGAGTACGAGGAGTTCCTCGGCCTCGCCGAGCGGTACGACGAGGTGCGGCTGGACACGACGATGGTGTTCACCGACTTCGCCGAGGCAATGATGCCGTTCCCGCGCCGGGCCCTGCCCCGGCTGGCCGGCCTCGGCGACCGCATCCTGCTGGGCTCCGACTTCCCCAACATCCCCTATCCGTACGCGCACCAGCTCCACGCCCTGGAGCGGCTCGGTCTCGGAGACGACTGGCTCCGGGCCGTGTGCCACGACAACGGGGCCCGGTTGTTCGGACGGTGAGGGAGCAGGGTGTGGTGTCGCCGCCGGTCGCGTTCCGGCGGCGGCGTTCCACGGGTCACAGCTCCGCGTGCAGGGCGAGCGGCTCCGCCGGTCCGGCGGCAGCGACGGAGTCGTCCAGTTCGGCCCAGACCGTCTTGCCGTGGCGGGCGTGGCGGGTTCCCCAGTGCCGGGCGAGCTGGGCCACCAGGAGCAGTCCGCGTCCGCCTTCGTCGAAGACGCGGGCCCGGCGCAGATGCGGGGTGGTGCTGCTGTCGTCGGACACCTCGCACAGGAGGGTGCGGTCGTGGATCAGACGCAGCCGGATGGGCGGCCGGCCGTAGCGGATGGCGTTGGTGACCAGCTCGCTGACCACCAGTTCGGCGGTGAAGTCCAGCTCCTCCAGGCCCCAGGCCGCCAGCTGCCGGGAGACGCGCGAGCGGGCCCGGGAGACCGCGCTGGGATCGGCCTCCAGCTCCCAGGTGACCACCTGACGGTCGTCGAGGCTGTGGGTGCGGGCCAGGAGGAGCGCCACGTCGTCGTCCGGCCGGTCCGGCAGCAGGGTGTCGAGCACGTTGTCGCAGGTGGTTTCGAGGGAGTCGCAGCGCTGGGCGAGGGCGTGGCGCAGTTTGTCGAGGCCGGCCTCGATGTCGTCGCCGTGGGCGGCGAGCAGGCCGTCGGTGTACAGGGCGAGGAGGCTGCCGTCGGGCAGGTCCACCTCCGCCGCCTCGAAGGGCAGGCCGCCCAGGCCCAGCGGCGGGCCGGGCGGCAGGTCGAGGATGTCGACGGCGCCGTCGCGGGACACCAGGGCGGGCAGGATGTGCCCGGCGCGGGCGAGGGTGCAGCGGTGGGACACGGGGTCGTAGACGGCGTACAGGCATGTGGCGCCGATGTCCTGGTGGCCGTTGCCCTCCGGTGCCTCGTCCCGCCCGCACAGCCCGTCGCACCCGCCGTCCGCGGCGGCCTCGGCGGACAGGCGGATGACGATGTCGTCGAGGTGGGTGAGCAGTTCGTCGGGCGGCAGGTCGATGTCGGCGAGGGTGTGCACCGCGGTGCGCAGCCGGCCCATGGTGGCGGCGGCGTGGATGCCGTGTCCGACGACGTCGCCCACCACCAGGGCGACCCGGGCCCCGGACAACGGGATGACGTCGTACCAGTCGCCGCCCACGCCCAGCTCGGCGGCGGCCGGGAGATAGCGGCACGCGACCTCCACGGCGGACTGCCCCGGCGTGTACCGCGGGAGAAGGTCGCGCTGCAGGGCGAGCGCGGTGGCACGCATGTGCGTGTAGCGCAGCGCGTTGTCGATGGCGACCGCCGCTCGGGCGGCGATGTCCTGCAGGAAGAGCAGATCCCCGTCGTCGAAGCGCTCGGGGGTGCGGTGCCGGAAGAACTGGGCGACGCCCAGGATGGCTCCGCGGGTGCGCAGCGGCACCACCAGGCAGGAGTGGACAGGTGCCTCGACGGCGAGACACGGGTCCGTGGCCGGCGGCCGGCTGTCCGCGGAGGCCTCGGGGTGGTGCCGGGACGGCTGCCCCGTGGTCAGCGCCTGGTCCTGAGCGGATCCGAGCGGGTAGGTGTGCAGCTCGTGCCAGGCGACGGCCGGCTGCGGCGCCTCGTCGCCCGCCGTGCTCCGGGCGATCCGGCGCAGCAGGCGCACGCCCCTGCCCGGGGTGCCGCGTTCCCGGAGCACGGAGTCGAGCAGGTCGACGGTGGCGGTGTCGGCGATCTCCTCGGTGGCGAAGTCGGCCAGCTCCTGGGCGGTGCGGACGGTGTCGAGGGTGGTCCCGATGCGTACGCTCGCCTCGTTCACGGCCGACAGCGTCCGGCGCAGCCGGCGACCGTACTCCTCCTGGAAGGCGGCGACGCCCCGCTCGGAGGTGCGGTCCACGTAGTCGGTCGCCACCTCCATCAGCCTGCGTGCCGCCTCGCTGACCAGCCGGGGGTCGTCCGTCAGCCGGGGCAGCTCCGCGAGCAGCCGGTCGACGACGACGCCCTGCCCCAGGCGGAAGGCCCGCAGCATGGCGGTGACCGGCTTCGCGTGCCGGGCCAGCCGGCGCGCCCGGACCACTTCGCCGGCCGGCGGTTCGAGCCCGGCGCCGTCCGGTCCGCGTGCGAGGGCGTGCAGCACGGTGGCGACGTGCTCGGCGATGTTCTGCGAGGCCATGACGTCCGGGTCTTCCCACAGCTCGGGAACGTCCCGCCGCACGGCCTGCTCGACCTCTTGCGTCAGTGCGTCCACCTTCGGGCTGAGCTCTTGGGCCGCACGGCTCAGAAGACTGTCCGCGGTGAAGTCCACGTCTATGACGTTACGCCGCGCAGGCGCTCGCGCATGCCGGTGCGGGTGACCAGCGGGCCGTACGGCACGCCGGGGAGCCGGGTGGGGTTGAGCCCGCGGGCGGCGCATGACAGGCTCATGCCCATGATCGGCGATGGCGAGAAGGAGTCCCTGCACAGCGGTCTGCGGGCGCTGCGCGAGGACATGCTCGGCAAGCTGGACGGGCTGGGCGAGTACGACGTCCGGCGCCCGCTGACCGCGACGGGCACCAACCTTCTCGGCCTGGTGAAGCACCTGTCGGTGTGGGAAGCCAGGTACTTCGGCGAGGTTTTCGGCCGGCCGTTCCCCGAGCCGCTGCACCCGTGGGACGACGCCGGGGCGCGCGACGCCGACATGTGGGCGGCCGCGCACGAGACGCGGGAGGAGGTCGTCGGCCACTACCGGCGGGCGGCGCGGCACTCGGACGCGACGATCGCCGCCCTCGCCCTCGACTCCCCCGGTCATGTGCCCTGGTGGCCAAGGCCCGGCGTGAGGCTGTTCGACGTCCTGGTCCACATGCTCACCGAGACCAGCCGGCACGCCGGACACGCGGACATCCTGCGGGAGCAGCTCGACGGCCGGACGGGGGCGGCAGCCGGGTCCGTGCCGGATGAGCACGACGCGGCTCTCCGGCAGGCCCGGCGCGCGACGATCGAGCGAGCGGCCCGCGCCGCGGCCACTGGGCAACAATACCCCTAGGGGGTATAGACTGGGGGCTTGTCCACGCCGGCCCACGGCGAAGGGGGTGTGCAGACATGCACGCGCTCGGCCACGCGCTGTCCATCGCCGGATCGATGACCTGGGAGATCACCTGGGCGCTGATCCTCGGCTTCACCCTGTCCGCCGTCGTCCAGGCCGTGGTGCGCCGTGAGACGGTCGCCCGGCTGCTGGGGGACGACCGGCCCCGCACGCTCGCCCTGTCCGCGGGGCTCGGCGCCGCCTCGTCGTCCTGCTCGTACGCGGCGGTCGCGCTCGCCCGCTCGCTGTTCCGGAAGGGGGCGGACTTCACGGCGGCGATGGCCTTCGAGATCGCCTCGACCAACCTGGTGATCGAACTGGGCGTGATCCTGGCGCTGTTGATGGGGTGGCAGTTCACCGCCGCGGAGTTCGTCGGCGGCCCCGTGATGATCGTGGTCCTCGCGGTGCTGTTCCGGCTCCTCCTGCGGCAGCGGCTGCTGCGGCAGGCGCGGGAGCAGGCCGAGCGGGGGCTCGCCGGGTCGATGGAGGGTCACGCGGCGATGGACATGTCCGTGCGCGGCGAGGGCGGGTTCCTGCGCCGGCTGCTCTCCCGCGACGGCCTCACCTCCGTGGCGCACATCTTCGTCATGGAGTGGGCGGCGATCCTGCGCGACCTGGTGGCGGGACTGCTGATCGCCGGGGCGATCGCCGCCTGGGTGCCGGACGACTTCTGGCGCGGCTTCTTCCTGGCGGATCACCCGCTCGCGGCCAGACTGATCGGCCCGCTGGTCGGACCGCTGGTGGCGATCGCCACGTTCGTCTGCTCGATCGGCAACGTGCCGCTGGCCGTGGTGCTGTGGAAGGGCGGCATCAGCTTCGGCGGCGTCATCGCCTTCATCTACGCCGACCTGCTGATCCTGCCGATCCTGAACATCTACCGGAAGTACTACGGCGCCCGGACGGCCGCGTTCCTGCTGGGCACGTTCTTCACGGCGACGGCGGTGGCCGGCTACGTCGTGGAGTTCGCCTTCGGGGGGCTGGGCCTCGTCCCGGACCAGGCCACCGCGAAGATCCCCGAGGGCGGCGTCGGCTGGAACTACACGACCTGGCTCGACATCGCCTTCCTGATCCTCGCCGCGGCCCTCGTCGTCCGGTTCCTGCGCACCGGCGGCCCGGCGATGCTGCGGACGATGGGCGGCTCACCGGATCACGGGGAGCACGGCCACGACCACGCACACGCCCGTGACGGACACGGCCCCTCCTGAAGCGGACGTACGCCGCCGGCCGTCCGACGTGTGCGGCCGGCCGCCCGACATGCGGGGCCACTGCGGCTGCGGAAGTATCGGTAGGGGCGCTGGGCGCCCGACCGACGCGCCGGCGCCTCCCGGCGGCGGATGGGCCGATGCCTTTCGAGGCCGGCCGTCGACGCCTGTTCCGGCGTACCTACCGGAGTTTTCCCATGGCGAAGCGCAACACGGAAGGGCCTTCGACCTTCACACGGCAGCCGACCCAGCGGGCGCCCGCGGAGCGGGTGACCGCCGGTGACTTCGGTCTGCTGCTCCTCAGGCTGACGTTCGGGCTGCTGATGGCCGGACACGGCTCACAGAAGCTCTTCGGACTCTTCGGAGGCCGGGGCCTGACGGCCACCGGCAGGGGCTTCGAGTCCCTGGGTTATCGCCCCGGGAAGGTCTACGCGGTGATCGGCGGGCTGTCGGAGTTCCTCGGAGGCCTGGGCCTGGCCGTCGGGCTGCTCACGCCGCTCGCGGCCGCCGCCCTGATCGGCGTGATGATCAACGCGATGGCGACCGTCACCGGCGCCCACGGCCTGTGGGAGACGGACGGCGGCGTGGAGTACAGCGTCGGGATCGCCGTCGTCGCCTTGGCGGTCGCCGCGGTCGGCCCCGGCCGGCTGGCGCTCGACCGGTTCTTCCCCTGGGGCACCGGCGGCTGGCCGGAAGCCGCCTGCGCCCTCGGTGTGGGAGGCGCCGCGGCGGCGATCACGCTGGCCCTGTGAACACCGTGCGGACGGGGCACCACCCGCCCGGCCTGCCGCCCGCACGGCCTCACCGGGTGCGGGGGGTCAACGCCCCGTGGTCGCCCGGCGCCTGGAGCGCAGGTACCAGGCCGCGGCCACGGCGGACAGCCCGCCGCCCGCGCCGAGGGCCGCCACGCCCATGGAGCTGCCGCCCTCGGCGGTACCGGTGGCGACACCGGCGTGCACGGCCGTGGACGCGCCGGGCTTGTGGCAGGTTCCGCCGCTCACCATGTCCAGGTGCATCCTGACCACGGGCCGCGCGGCCTTGGCGGCGGCGACGGCCGCGGAGTCGGAGCCGCTGGAGATCTCCCGGTCGATCATGGCCAGCGTCTTGGTGTGCGCGGCGGACTGCAGCTTCAGCCACGCCGCGTCGTACCCGGAGGTGCCCGCCTTGCCCTGTACGGCGGCGAGCGCCTGGCGCTGCTCGGCGGTCGGACCGCTGGGCAGCGAGACGTTCAGCTTGCGCGCCAGCGCCCGGACGTCCGAGTCGAGCTTGGTGTGGTCGGTGACGAACTTCGCGGCGACCTGGCGCACACAGTCGGTGGTGGCGTGGTTCGCCGCGTCCTTGCCCGCGGCGATCTCCGCGAGGTTGCCCTGGTGGGCGGCGCGCAGGAACGACGTGTCCTGCGTGCTCGGGCCGGCGGCGAACGCGGGCGCGGCCGCCGGCATGACGCCGCATATCGCCGTCAGGGTGAGCGCGGCCGAGGTCCTTGTCCGGTGCATCAGGGGGTGCTCCTTCCGACCAGTGCGCGGACGACGCCCCGCGCCGGTCCAGCTCGGAATGCGGGCGACCGGTGCGGTGCCCGACCTCGCATCCCTTCCACGGATCCCGCCCGACGAAGGCGACACGCCGCCTTGTCACCCGATCGGCACGGATAATCACCCCTTCGGCCGGTAGGAGTTGACCCACAGGGAGTAGGTGTTCCCGCCCGCCGGCGGGGTCCCCGCCCCGCCCCGGAACCGACCGGGTGTGGTCCGGCCGGGCGCGCCTCACTCCCCCGGCGTGTTCTCGATACGGCGGTGCCCGGCGGTCCGCGCCTTGGGAATCCGGATGGTCAGCACCCCGTCCTGGAGAGTGGCCTCGAAGTGTTCGCCGTCGGCCTCGCCGGGCAGCATCATCCGGTACGCGAAGCGGCCCGCGGGCCTCATGGCCCGGTGGAGGGTGCCGGTCCGCTCCCGTCGGCCGGTCTCGCCGCTGACGATCAGCTCGCGGTCGCGCAGCTCGATGTCGATGTCCTGCCGCTTCGCGCCGGGCAGGTCGATCTCGATCAGATAGGCGTCGTCCGTCTCGGAGAAGTCGGCCGGCGGCGCCCAGGGCATGCCCGCGGCCGCGGGCGACCAGGGCGCGCCCGGGGTGGCGGGTGCGCTGCCGGACACGGACTCCAGCAGCGACCCCATGCGGTGGACCAGGTCGGCGAACTCGGCCAGCGGGTCCCTCATCCAGCCGGGGAACGGCCGTTCGGCGAGCCTGCCGGAGGGGCGTCGTACAGGCGGAGTCATGTCGGTGCGCCTCCTTGTGCCGGTGTCCCGGGGCCGTCGGCGCCGGGTGCTCGCCCGGCGTCGGCGTCAGGGCGCCGTTCTCAGGCCCGCGCCCGGTGGCGCCGCGGAGGAGAGCCAGGTGAGGACGCGGCTGACGTCCGAGCTGCTGACGATCCCCACGAGGCGGCCGTCCGTCAGCACCAGAGCGCGGCGCGCCGGGCTGCTGTCCAGGGCCGGCAGGAGCTGGACCAGGGGGTCGTCGGGGCCGGCGGCCGGGACGTCGCCGGCCGGGACCATGACGGTGTCGACCGTGGCCGAGCCCCGGTCCTGCGCCGGCACCCGTCCCGCGCTCCGGACGCTGACCAGCCCGAGCGGACGGCCCGTCTCGTCGGTGACCGGGAAGGCGGAGTGCCGGTAGCGCCACGGCGGGCCGCCGAGGAAGTCCCGGACGGTCGTGCCGGCCGGAACGGTCACGGGGTCCGCGGTCATGGCCTGCCGGACCGGCACGGAGCGCAGCAGCTCGCGCAGACCGGCCTGGCTGCCCTCCATCGTCGCCATGGCCACCATGAACCAGCCGATCAGCATCAGCCACAGACCGCCCCCGAACCCGCCGCGCAGGACTTCGTACAGCCCGACGGCCACCAGGATCCAGCCCAGGACGCGTCCGGCGCCGGTGGCGACCGCGGTGGCGCGCAGGCGGTTGCCGGTGCGCCACCACACCAGTGCCCGCAGCAGCCGGCCTCCGTCGAGGGGCGCGGCGGGCAGCACGTTGAACACCGCCAGCAGGACGTTGATGCCGGCGAGCCAGCCCAGCGCCTCCACCAGCAGCACCGGGCCGCGCAGTGCGTGGGCCCACCAGGCGACCAGGACGAACCCGCCGCCCAGCAGCAGGCTGACCAGCGGCCCGACTCCCGCGATGCGCAGTTCCGCCACCGGGGTGGGCGCCTCGCTGTGCAGGCGTGCCGCCCCGCCCAGCAGCCACAGCGTGATCTCGTCACCGGCGACGCCGTGGCGGCGGGCCACCAGCATGTGGCTGATCTCGTGGGCCAGCAGGGACAGCAGGAACACCACGGCGGTCGCCAGGCCCGTCAGCCAGTAGGCCCAGGCCGGCTCGCCCGGGTGGGCGTGCGGAAGGCGCCCCTGGGACAGTCCGAAGGCGATCAGGACGAAGATGATCAGGACGCTCCAGTGAACGCCGACGCGGATGCCGGCGATCCGGCCGAGTGTGAAGGTCGCGCCCACGGCCGCCACCTCCTTCGTGCCCCGGGTACCCACCGGGCCGGGTGAGTACGTGACCGGCGGGCGCCGGCCGCGGTCAGCGTCCCCCGGTGCCGCGCGGCGTCGGCCGCCGTGCCGGACCCGCGTGGGACCCGGTGGGCCGGGTGCGGGTCTCGTGCCCGGCGGGGCGGGCGGCCGGGCCGGCGGCGTCGGTGCGCCGGTCGTTCTTCGGCGCCGGTGCACGGCCGTCCGCGGCGAGGGCGCCCGTCGACGGAGCAGGGGGCGGCCGCAGCCGCTCGTGCAGCGGCGGTGGCTGTTCGGCCCAGATGGTCTTGCCGTCGGGCGTGTGCCGGGTGCCCCAGCGCTCGGCGAGCTGGCCCACCAGGTACAGGCCGCGCCCGCCCTCGTCCAGTTCGCGGGCCCGGCGCAGGTGCGGGGTCGTACTGCTGGCGTCGGAGACCTCGCAGATCAGGGCGGCGTCGTGGATCAGTCGCAGCTGGATCGGCGGGCGGGCGTGGCGGATGGCGTTGGTGACCAGCTCGCTGACGATCAGCTCGGTGGTGGCGCTGGCCTCCTGCAGTCCCCAGGCGGTGAGCTGGCCGGCGGCCTGCCGGCGTGCGTCGACGACCACGGCCGGATCGGCCGGCAGGTTCCACGAGGCCACATGGGAGTCGCCCATGATGTGGGTGCGCGCGACGAGCAGGGCGGCGTCGTCGTCGGGCCGGCCGGGCAGCAGCGCCTCGACGAGCCGGTCGCAGGTCGCCTCCAGCGAGGGCCCGGGCCGGGACAGGACGTCCAGCAGGGCCCGCTGTCCGGATCCGATGTCCCGGTGGCGGGTCTCGACCAGGCCGTCGGTGAACAGCACGAGCAGGCTGTCCTCGGGCACCCCGGTCTCGGCGGCCTCGAACGGCAGGCCGCCCACGCCCAGCGGCGGCCCCGGCACCACGCTCAGGAAGCGCGCGCTGCCGTCGGGGGTGACGAGCGCCGGGGCGGGATGGCCCGCGCTGGCCATGGTGCAGTGCCCGGAGACCGGGTCGTAGACGGCGTAGAGGCAGGTGGCGCCGACCTCGCCGGCCGACTCGATGCCCTCTTCGACCTCTTCGAGGATGAGGTCGTCGAGCTGGGTCAGCAGCTCGTCGGGGGAGAGATCCACGTCGGCGAGGGTACGGACGGCGGTACGCAGCCGGCCCATGGCCGCCGAGGCGTGGATGCCGTGGCCCACCACGTCGCCGACGACCAGGGCGACCCGGGCGCCGGAGAGCGGGATGACGTCGAACCAGTCGCCGCCCACGCCTGCCTGGAGGCCGGCGGGCAGATACCGGGTGCCCGTCTCCACGGCCAGCTGGGTCCTCCTGTGGTGCGGGAGCAGGCTGCGCTGCAGGACCAGGTCGGCGCCGTCGTCCTCCCGCGGCGGCTCGGCCTGGAGGAACCACTGGACGTGTTGTTCGGCGTCCATCAGCGGGCAGGCCCGCACCTCGGCGTCCACCTGACGCCCGTCGCGGTCGCGCAGCGCGACCCGGCCTGCCCAGGCCTGCCGCCTGGTGCCGCACTTCCTGGCCGCGTCGGGCAGGCGGGCGGCGAGGAGATCCGCCGCCGGGCGCCCCACGACCTCCGCGGGCGTGTATCCAAGCAGGAGCCGGGCGCCGCGGCTCCAGGCGGTCACGACGCCCTGCGCGTCGACGGCCGCGACGGCCGTGTCCGTCACCTGCGCAGTGCCCTGTGTACGCATCACTCTCAGTTCCGCACCTGTCCGGGGGCGGTGACCTCTTCACATGACAGCACCGGGGGGCGGGCGGGCATTCCCGTGCGGCGCCCCGCGCGCCGAACAGTCCGGGGTCCGGGCGGGGTTTCAGCGCAGCCGGCGTGAGGTCACCGTGAACTGGGCGCCGTCGGGGTCGCGCAGCACGGCTTCGTCCTCGCCCTCGTGCAGGACGCTGCCGCCGTGGTGCTCCGCGGCCCGGGCGCACGGTTCCACCTCGGGTACGGCGAAATGGACCTGCCAGTGGGGCCGGACCGAAGGGTCGGGCGGTGCCTCCACCGCGCCCGACTCGATGCGGGCCACGATGTCGCCCTGATGGCGCAGCAGCACCCCGCCGCCCGCGTACTCGACCTCGCAGCAGCCGGGGAGGCCCGACGCCCAGTCGAGGACCTGGCCGTAGAAGATGGCGGCGTCGAAGGCGTCACGGGTGTGGAGGGTGATGAACGTGGATCCCGCCTGCCGCCATGCCTCCCACTCGGTGACGAGCTGGCCCTGCCAGACCCCGAAGGTGGCCCCGTCGCGGTCCGCGACCAGCGCGGCTCTTCCGGGCGGGAAGGAGATCGGCCCCACCGCCACGGTCCCGCTGCGCTCGCGGACGCGGGACACCGCCTGGTCGGCGTTGGTCACCGCGAAGTACGGCGTCCAGGCCACGGCCATCTGCCACATGCCGGCGACCTCGGCGATCCCCGCGACGGGTACGTCGCCCGCCAGCGCGGTGCGGAACCGGTCGCCCAGCCGGGCAGAGCGCCAGCGCCAGCCCATGACGGCCCCGTAGAACTCCTGGGTCACCTCCAGGGCGCGGCTGCCGAGGCTCACCCAGCAGGGAGCGCCGAACACGGACGGCGTGCAGACGAGGTCCGCCGCGTCCGGTGAGTGTGTCGTGTCCTGGTTCATGGCCATCGCGCCCTGGTCTCGTACCCGGCAGCCACCGCTCTGACTGACTCCAGTGTCCATTCAGAGTTCCCGGACCGCACGCCACCTGCGCAAGCCGGGCGTGTCCGGTCCGGCGGACGCGCCCCGCCGCAAAAGTCGCCTCGGGCTCTCACGGTGTACCGGGCCGGGACTCGTAGTGCAGGCTGTGGAAACGGCCGCTCTCCTCCCGCCCGGCGGGGTCGTGGCCCAGCGCCCGTACCGCCGTGACCGCGAACTCCCGCTCCCGTTCGTCGGTGAAGCGCCGCTGGGGGTAGGTGCGGGAGGCGTCGAGCGTGGTGCGCAGTCCGTGCGCGGCCAGGGCGTCGACGACCGGCTGGTACGACACCGTCCGCAGGACGAACGCGCTGACCCAGACGGGTCGCCGGGCGCCGTCCAGCAGTGCGGTGAAGGTGCGGGCGGTGACGTAGCTGCCTCCGCCGGTCAGCGTGACGAGGCCGACGTCGGCGAGGGCGTCTCTCAGCGCCGGGCCGGGCGGCCCCTGTTCCAGGTCGTCGGTGAAGGCGGCGTCCAGCAGACCGACCTCGAGTGCGTACCGCACGGCGGGGGCGGCGACGTCCAGGCCGAACACGGGCACCGCGTCGGGCCGGCGCCGCTCGGCGTAGAACTCCCTGTCCTGCTCGGCGAGCCGGGCCGTGGACAGCTCCTGCCGGGCGGGCGAGGTGTAGCGCCCGTACAGGTCGGCCAGGGTGATGTCGTGGTTGAGGAGCGCGGCGTTGATGCCGTACGAGCAGCACACGTCCAGCACGGCCGGCCTGCCGGGGTGGCCGTCGTCGAGTGCGGCCCGTTCGGCGGCGGCGCGGCGGAAGACCGGCTGGGCGTGGTGCGGGATCTCGTACTCCAGCGGGGCCAGCCGCCGGAAGTAGGTGCGGGGGTCCGGCCGGTCGTAGATCTCGTCGAACCGCGCCTTGCCGCCCGCCACGCCCGCGGAGCCCCCTGTGCCCGACCCGGACATGCCGTACACCTCCTCGCGGCGCACATGTGTGTCTCCATCATGTGCCCGATCCGGGCCTGTCGGTGCCTTCGCCACACCCGGGAGCGCACGGGCGCACACTGTCGCTCCGGGCCTGCGGGCGTGCACATGTCTCGCCGCAGCGGCGCGGTCGCCGCCCGGCGGGATCCGGGCCGGGGACCTACGGTGGTCCAAAGGCACCGACGAGCCGAGCCGCCGTAACGGAGGAGGCCGTGATGGAGGAGCACTTCGTCTGGGTGACGACTCGCCGCATTCGGCCGGGCGCCCTGGAGGACTTCGAGAAGGCGTGGCGGCCGGGCGCCCCTCCGCAGGGCATGCACCGCGCCTACGCCTACTGGTCCGAGGACGGCCAGGAGGTCACCGGGGTGTCGTTCTGGGACTCCCGGGAGTCGTGCGACGCCTGGCGCGCCTCCGGGCCGGAGGAACAGCGGCGTGCCGCCATGGCCCCGTACGTCGTGGAGGAGCGGGAGGGCTTCTACCGCGGCCGGGAGCTCGCCGTTCCCAGCGGCTCCGGCTGAGTGCCCGGCGCCCGCCGGTGCCCCTGCCACGGCCTCACAGGTCCGTGTGTTCCGCCTCGCCGGTGAGGAACCGGTCGAGCTGCTCGGCCTGCCGGAACGCCGACGTGCGGGCACCCTCCGGGGCGAGCGCCGCCTGCAGCCGGTCGATGACGTCCGGGCGAGGTGAGTGCTCGACCTCGTCGCGCAGCGCGGCGGCCTCCGCCTCGACCTCGTGCACCGCGTCCGCGAGCCGGGCCAGTGCCTCGGGTGGCGCCGCCGAGCGCAGCCGTGGCAGGACGGCGGTCTCGAACTGCTCGCCGTGCCGGTGGACCGTGGTGATGAGGTGCCGGACCAGTGGTTCGAACGGGCCGCTGCCGGTGTCGGTGTACTCGAGGTCCTTCATGGTCTCCTCGGCGCGGACCAGGTCCGTCGCCTGCTGCCGTACGAGCCGGTCGCCACCGGGCACATACCGGCGCACCGTGCTGTGCAGCCGGCGGTCGGCCACGGCCATGTCGCAGGCCAGGGCGAGGGCTGCGCGCTTCAGGCACGTCCTGCGCCTCGGGTCGCCGGTCGGGAGCCTCAGGGTCTCCGTGAGGATCCGTTCCGTCTCGCGCTGCGGCCGGGTCAGGGCGGTGGTGATGTCTGTGCCGTGTGCCATGTCCGTGCTCCCTGAACGACTTCCGCGTACCCCGGCGCACCGAAGAAACCCCCTCGTACATCAGCCGCGCACCTCGAAGCCCCCTCGGCCGTCGAACCGCACCTCGCGCACCGCGTCGAACCCGTCCGCCGCCGTCGGTTCGCGCAGGCGCTTCAGCGTGGCCAGGACGCCGACGTCCGGGACGCGCTCCCGGCCCTCGCGGGCCGCGTTGCGCCGCAGCGAGCCGGTCACGTCCGGCGGGAACCAGTACGCGGTCGCCGTCGCCCCGTGGGCGTGGGCCGCCTCCACCAGCGGGCGCCACTCCTCGGGTGAGGGGTTGGTGTTGTCCACCGCCACCGGCCTGCCGGCCGCGAGGTGCTCGGCGACGAGCCGCATCTGCCGCTGCTGCCTGTGCCTGGCGCCCCGCGGGAACAGGTCCTTGCTGACCAGCGCGTACCGGTCGGACAGACACCGCTCGTAGAACGTGGACTTCCCGGACGCCTGCAGCCCGACCAGCACGACCAGATCCACCACTCCAGTGGCCATGCACGCCACGATGTCACGCGACCGGCGCACGGGCGACGGCGCGTGAACGGCCCGCTCCGCCGTGCTGACGGACGCGGCTGCGGGGACCGGCTGCCGGGTGACGTCCGGCGCCCGCGCCCGTTTAGCGGCAATCTGGTACGAAAGCACCGAGAAGGGCCATGCGGCGTACGGCCGCTTCCCGCCCTCGCATCGTGGGAGCACTTCTGATGAAACGTCGTGAGGGAGCGGTCATGGACGGCACAGGCGGTGTGGTCGTGGGCGTACTGGGCTCCTACGGGGGCCGAAACGTGGGGGACGAGGCGATCCTCACGGCCCTGCTGGACCGGGTACGGGCCGGGCGGCCGGACACGCGCTTCGTCGTCTTCTCCCGCAACCCGGCTCACACCCGCGGCGCCCATCCGGAGGTCGAGGTCGTCGGCTGGGAGGGGGTGTGCCGGGAAGGCATCTCGGACCATCTGCGCCGGCTGAACGTGCTCGTGCTCGGCGGCGGCGGGATCCTCTACGACACCGAGGCGCGCCGCTATCTGCGCCTGGCCCGCGCCGCCCAGGAGCTCGGTGTCCCCGTCTTCGCCTACGCCGTGGGCGCCGGACCGCTGACCGACGAGGCGGACTGTACGTGGGTCCGCACGGTGCTCTCCGACGCGGTCGAGGTGACGGTCCGCGACGAGGAGTCGAAGCTCGTGCTCGAGGAGGCCGGGCTCACCCGGCCGGTGTCCGTCACCGCCGATCCGGCGCTGCTGCTGGAGCCGGGCGACCGCGGCCGGGCGCTGCTGCGGGCCGAGGCCGTGCCGCGCCGGACGCGGCTGGTGGGGATGAGCGTGCGGGAGCCGGGCCGGGCTGCCGAGCACCTCGACGAGGAGGGCTACCACCAGCTCCTCGCGAGTGTCGGTGACTTCCTCGTCCACCGCCTGGACGCCCATGTCGTCTTCGTGTCGATGGAGCGGGGCGACATCCGGCACGCGCACGCCGTGGTGTCCCGCATGGCCACGGCGGACCGCTGCACGGTGCTGCACGGCGAGCACGGCCCGCAGCAGGTCCTCGACATCGTCGCGCAGCTGGACCTGGCCGTCGGCATGCGGCTGCACTTCCTGATCTTCGCCGCGCTGGCGGGCATTCCGGTGCTGCCCCTTCCGTACGCCGGCAAGGTGTTCGACTTCGCCCAGCGGATCGGCGCGCCGGCGCTGCGCGGCGTGATCAGGGAGACGACGGGGCTGCTGCTGGCGGAGGTGGACCGTCTGTGGGACGAGCGCCCGGCCCGTACGGCCGACGCGGCCGCCCGCACGGCCGCACTGCGGTTGCGGGCGGCGCAGACCGCCGACCGTCTCCTCGCCCATCTGGACGCGGCCGCCGCACAGCCCGTCGTCCGGGACGGCACACCGGTGCCCGCCTCCGCCGCGGGCTGAAAGCCGATGCCCACCGGGTTCCGACCGCCACCGGGTTCCGAGGAGGGACCGTGACCTACCTGAAGCCGCCCCGCGTCCCCAGGAAAGTGGAACTACCGCCCCGCCAGGCGCTGCACGCGGGCTCCACCCAGGTGCTGGTGATCGGCGGCGGGCCGGCCGGCCTCGGCGCCGCCGTCGGCGCCGCGAACGCGGGCGCCGAGGTGGTCCTCGTCGAGCGCTACGGCTTCCTCGGCGGCAACGCCACCGCGGCCCTGGTGATGCCGCTGATGAGCTTCCACAACGAGATGAAGCAGGCGGTGGGCGGCGACGCCACGCGCCTGCTGCCGCCCGATCACGGCGAGGGCGAACCGGTGGTCGCCGGGGTGCTGTGGATGCTGCTCGACCGGCTCGTGCGCACGGGAGCGGCGATCCGGCCCTCTCTGGACACCGGCTACACCGTGCCCTTCGACCCCGAGCTGTTCAAGCTGGTGGCGTACGACGTGCTGGAGGACCACGAGGTCCGTACGCTGCTCCACGCCTTCGCCTCCGACGTGCTCAGCCTGCCCGACCGGGCACGTGCGGTGTTCGAGACCAAGTCGGGGCCCCTCGTCCTGGACGCGGACGTGATCGTCGACTGCACGGGGGACGGCGACATCGCCGCGGCGGCGGGGGCGGCGTACGAGACCGGGCGGCCGGAGGACGGCTGGACGCAGCCGATGTCGCTGATGTTCCGCATGGTCCGCTTCGGCCACGAGGAGTTCGCCGCGTACACCCGCGCCCACCCCGACCAGTGGCGCGGCGTGCACGGGCTGTGGGACCTGGTCCGGGCCGCCACGGACGCCGGGGAACTCGACCTGCCCCGCGAGGACATCCTCTTCTTCGCGACCCCGAACAGCGGCGAGGTGGCGGTCAACTCCACCCGTGTCACCGAGGCGCTCGGCACCAGCGTGTGGGACCTCACCCGCGCGGAGTTCACCGCCCACCGGCAAATGGCGCAGATCGCCCGCTTCCTGCGCGAGCGCGTGCCCGGCTTCGCCGACTCCTACGTGGCCCAGAGCGGCGTGCAGGTCGGCGTCCGCGAGACACGCCGGATCACCGGCGACTACCGGCTGACGGGAGAAGACGTCCTGAAGGCCCGCAAGTTCGACGACGCGATCGCCCGCGGCGCCTACCCGGTCGACATCCACAACCCCAGCGGCCGCGGCACCCTGCTCAAACGGCTGCCGCGCGGCGAGTCCTACGACATCCCCCTGCGCTGTCTCCTCCCCCGCGGCCTGGACCGGATCCTGGTCGCCGGCCGGTGCATCTCCGGCGACCACGTGGCCCACTCCTCCTACCGCGTCATGCCCATCTCCATGGCCACCGGACAGGCGGCCGGCGTCTGCGCGGCCCTCGCGGCGACCGGCGGCCGGCGGCCCCGTGACGTCCCCCCGAGCGCGGTCCAGCGGGAACTGCGCGCCCAGGGCGCAAGCCTCCTGTGAGGACGACGATCCCGTCGGCGGCGCGCTCGGGGGTCACCGGTCCACCGGAGCGCTCCCCCAGCGCGGCGGCGGCCCCCTCCTCCCCGGTCAGGGGCGCCGGGGCTTCCGTGGCGCGGCCGAGCGCTCGGGCGTCGCGTCGGGTTCCACGAACAGCGTGCCGAACTCGTCGGGCAGGGCGCTGCGCAGGTCCGACTCCAGCGCCCGGTCCTCGGCCGTGATCCGGGCGACCACGGTCTGCGCCAGGAACAGCGCCTGCTCGGGAGTGGCCCCCACGGGCCGCGCCACGTCGGCCAGCAGCTCGTCCAGCCGCACGTCGGAATCGTCCGCCGCGTCGCCGCCGCGTTCCAGCACGCCGCGCTCGTGGGTGGGTACGGCCTGCCGCAGATGTTCCCGGCGCGACGGGTCGAGGCGCCTTCCCAGCGCCGCGAGGACGAGGTGGACGGCGGCGTCGGCGGCCTCCGTGTCGTCGAGCCGGGCCCGAGAGGCCACCTCTTCCACCAGACGCCGATGGGTGATCATGCTGCCTCCCGCTGGTAGTTCGCGTACCACGGGTGCCCATGGGCCGCGACGGATACACCGCGGCACATGTCACGCGTCTCCGCCCAAGCAGACATGGATCGCCGCATTCGTGGTAGTTCGGCACGTGCAGCACGGAAGTGGCTGTGCAGAAGACGATGTTCCGGAGGTACGAACATGGCTACGGCACAGATGGTGCGCGACGTGATGACCGCCCCGCCGGTCGAGGTCGGCCCGAACGCCTACGTGACCGACGTCGCCCGCCGTATGCGGGACGAGGACATCGGCGCGGTCGTGGTGACGGAGGAGGGCCACCCGCGCGGCCTGGTCACGGACCGGGACCTGACGGTGCGGATCCTCGCCGAGGGCGGCGACATCAGCGGTGTCCGGGTCCAGGACGCGTGCAGCACGGACCTGGTCACGCTCAAGCCCGACGACCCGGTCGACCGGGCCGCCCAGCTCATGAGGGAGAAGGCGGTGCGCCGGCTCCCGGTGGTCGATCCCGACCGGGACTGCGTCGTCGGCATCGTCTCGCTGGGCGACCTGGCCGTCGAACGCGACACCGACTCGGCGCTGAGCGAGATCAGCGCGGCACGGCCGAACACCTAGCACCCGGTCGCGGGCAGCAGACGGCCGCGCGGACGGAAAGCGCACGGAAGGAGGGAAGGCCTCGGCGAACGCATCCCCGCCTCGACCGCGTCGCCGAGCGCGCGCGTGCCGACAAGGCGAAGGCGATCCACGTTGCGGGCGAGGCCACCCTGGGCGGCCGGGCCGGACGAGTCTCCTGGAGGAAGCATGACCGCAGCCGGCCGTTCCGGCACCGTGGTGGTCGGCGTGGACGACGCCCCGGACGCCTGGTCGGCCCTCGACTGGGCCGCCGCCGAGGCCGAACGGGGCGGTGACGCGCTGCGGATCCTGCACGCCGTCGATGCCGGCGCAGAGCCGACGGGGCCGGCGGATGAAGCCGATCCGCACGTACAGGCGGGCGTCGCCTTGCTGCACGACGCCCAGGCCCGGGTCGCCGCGGCCAGGCCCGGTCTCGCGGCCGATGCCGTCCTCGCCCGGGGCCATCCGGCCGAGGCGCTGATCGAGGCCGCGCGGGATGCCGGCGCCCGGCTGGTGGTGGTGGGGACCCGCGGCCGGGGCGGCTTCACGGGACTGCTGCTGGGGTCGGTCGGCCTGCGGCTGGCCGCCCACACGGACCGCCCGGTGGCCGTCGTCAGAGGAGAGCACACGGAGGATGACGCGCTGCACGACGTGGTCGTGGTCGGCGTCCACGACGAACGCGACGAGGACGTCGTACGGTTCGGCCTCGAGGAGGCCGCGCGGCGCGGGACGACGGCGCGCCTGCTGCACGCCTGGACGCCGTTTCCCCGGAGCGGCCTGACGGCGCCCCAGGTGAGCCGGCTGGACGACGCGAGGCGGCTGCATGAGCGACTGCTCGACCGGGCCCTCGATCCGGTCGCCGCCCACCCGAAGGCGCACGCGGACACCGACTTCGTCATCGGCTCGCCGGCCGGGGTGCTGGTGGAGGCCTCGGCGCGGGCCGGTCTGCTCGTCGTGGGGCGCCGTCCACCGCGCGGCCCCCTGGGACTGCGGCTGGGAACCGTGTCACACGCCGTCCTGCACCACGCGAGCTGTCCCGTCGCCGTGGTGCCCGTCGCAGGGGGCGAGGGCTGAAGCCCGGGCGGACTGAAGCGCGCACCGGCGAGCGCCTCGCGGCTGTGTGTCACACGCCCACGGGCCAGGTCTCCTGCTCCCGGCTCGCCGCGGCCAGCGGGCGCAGCGGGGTGAGCGCGTGGGTGCGGTCGAGATGGCAGAACGCGTCGTAGCGCTCGGCCAGGACAGTGGGGACGTAGTTGCCGACGCGCTCGTACTGCGGCCGGTAGACCACGCCGATCGCGCGGTGACCGCGCTCTTCGTGGAACCACTCGCCGTGCCCGGCCGACGGCGGCCGCTGGAACTGCACATGCGGGAAGACGAACAGCGCCCGCGCCCCCGGCAGCGCCCGGTGCAGCAGATCCTCCAGGCTGCCCCGGCGCGCGGCCGGCACGCCCATGACCTTCGGTACGTCGCCCCACGCGTCCGCGGCGATCACGGTGCCGGAGTGCGAGCCGAACCCGACCAGCACCACACCGCTGCCCATGTGCCGTTCCCGCACCAGCTGGCCCACGCTGACCATGCCGGTGTCGGCCATGTCGGTGGCGCGGGCGTCACCGACGTGCGTGTTGTGCGCCCATACGACGGCCTTGGCGCCGGAGCCGTAGTGCTCCGTCAGCCGGTCGAGGGTGTCGGCCATGTGACGGTCCCTGATGTTCCACGCCTCGGGTCCGCTGTCGAGCATGGCCCGGTAGTAGCGTTCGGCTCCGGCCAGCACCTCGGCGTTCTGCCGGGCGGTGAACTCGGCGAGGGAACCGTCCAGCGCGGCCGTCTGCGCCGCCCGCCGCCTCAGTTCGGTCAGCAGGGACATCACCTGCGGCTGACAGCCCTCCGGAACGTACCGGGTGGCCACCGTGTAGGACTGCGGGTCCTGCGCGTACGGCTCGAAGCAGCGGTACGCCTCCAGGGCGTGCTCCACCCGGCCGGGGTCGTGTTCGCGCAGGTGGGCGAGGACCGCGCTGAGCGACTCCCACAGGCTGTAGACGTCCAGTCCGAAGAATCCGACGCGCCGCTCGGGCGGCAGCCCCTCGTTGTGCCGGCGCAGCCACCGGGTGAAGGCGGCCACGTCGGTGTTGCACCACATCCACGCGGGCCAGCGCCGGAAGCCCGCAAGCACCTCGCCGGGGTCCTCGGGGGCGCCGGGCGCGGCGACCACCGCGCTGTGGACGGCCTGGCAGTCCGGCCAGTCGCCCTCCACCGCGACGAAGGAGAAGCCCTTCTCCTCGATGAGCCGGCGCGTGAGCACGTCACGCACCTGGTAGTAGTCGGCGGTGCCGTGGGAGGCCTCGCCCAGCAGCACGTAGCGGGCGTCGCCGATGCGCTCCAGCAGCGGGTCCAGCGACGCCGGATCGGCCAGCGGCAGGGCCCGGTCCCGGATGCGGTCCTGGTCGGTGTCGGGCACGGCGTGCTCCCCCTTCCGCGGGGTGTGCGCCCCTTGCTCGGGGCGCGCACCGGGTTCCCGGCCCGCCGAACGCCGAAACGGGCGGCCAGGGGCGGCCGGGCCGCCGTACGACACGCCTGCGCTCAGGCGCGCGTCAGCGGGCGCAGCCCACGTCCAGCACCTCGACCACGTCGCCCTGGATGGTGTACACGAGCCAGCACCACTCGCCGAACGCGGCCGCGAGGTCCGGCGCCTGCGTCTCGGTGTCGTCCGTGACCGCTCCGATGAGCCGGATGATCTCTTCGTGCATGTCGTCCGGGACGTCGAAGAGAACGTTGGCGGCCGTCTGGATCATTTCGACTTTCATGGCACCCCCCGATCGGCAGGAGCGGCATGGTCCGGCGGAGCCGGCTACCCGGGCTGCGCGCATGTCCCGGCGGAGCCCTCATCGACCACGGTAAACCCATCGGCCGCCCCTCAGGGAACGCGCACGGCCAGATCGTCCACCACCGCCCGCAGCCCCCGCAGTTCCGCGACGCGCCTCTGCCGGGCGGCGCCGGTCCCGGTGCGCTGGACGGCGCTCAGCCAGTCGCCGACGCACCGGTCGTCACCGTGGCGGCCGAGGTGGGGCTCGACCCGTTTCCACAGCTCTTCGACCAGCCGGCCGACGTCCGTGGGGGCGCAGTCGCGGGTGTGGGTGGCCGGCAGGGTCCCGGCCGGCCCGTGCCGGGCGGCCCGCCAGCACGCGGCCGTCAGCAACGCCTCCGGGACGTCCGGCGCGGGTTCCCCTGCGCGCACCAGGTCCACGGCGTGCCCGACGAGGGCGCGGACGAGCAGCGCGTACGCGGTGGTGGCCGCGGCGTCGGCCAGCACGTCCGCGATGCGCACCTCGATGGTGGGCAGGTGCGCCGAGGGCCGGACGTGCCAGTAGACCATGGCGGGATCCAGCGCCGCGCCGCTGGCCAGGAGCCGGCCGACGAGGCGCTCGTAGCGGTCCGCGTCGCGCAGAAGGGGAGGCGGCCCGGCCGAGGGCCACCGGCTCCACACCATCGAGCGCCAGCTGGCGTATCCGGTGTCCGCTCCGTCGCAGTAGGGCGAGTTGGCGGTCAGCGCCAGCAGCAACGGCATCCAGCCCCGCAGGTGGTCGACCGCCGGTACGGCCTCTTCCCGGTCGGCGACGCCGACGTGCACGTGGCACGCGTTCACGCCCTGCTCGTGGACGACGGGGCCGAAGCGGCGCAGCAGGGCGTGGTACCGGTCCCGGTCCAGGACGGGCGGCGGCCCGGCGCGGCCCAGGACCGCGACGCCGCTGGGCACCAGCAGGCAGTCGTGCTCGGCCGCGGCGAGGGCGGCGCCGGTGCGTAATCGGGCGACCTCCGCCTGGAGTTCGACGGCCGTACGGCACACGGCGCTGACGGTCTCCACCTGCGCCTGCGACAGCTCCGGTGTGGCGTGCGGCCCGCCGAGACGGGCGCGGGCGGCGGCCACGACGGAGGCCGACCGGCGGACGGCCGCCCCGCTGTGCCGGTCGGCCAGCACGAACTCCTCCTCCACGCCCACCGTCGTCGGTGCCACCGTGTCCGGTGGGTGTCCGGGGCCGCCGGCGGCGGCCGGGGTCACGGCATCGAACGGCTCTGGCACGTCCAGCCCCCTTCGCACGGCACACGGGACACGGGCCACCACCCGTCACCTGCGCGCGGAGGCACACCAACCGCCGGCGCACGGACGACGCGTGGGGACCGCCATGCTCGGTCCTGCGCCGGAACCACCGCAAGCGGTTGCCCGGCCACCATCGCCGCAGGCCGGCCGCCGGCCCAGAGCGACACCGGATGCGCCTGGTGCCGCTGCCACTGCTGTGCCGTTCAGCTGACGGGCGGCGGCCCTGTCGTACCTCGCACTTCGAGGTACGGAGTGGCGAGATCGACCTCGCCGGGGCGGTCCGGCTCCTCGATCCGCTCGAGCAGCCGCTGCGCGGCTCGCCGGCCGACCTCGTGGCTGGCGTTGTCCACCGTGGTCAGCCACAGATGGCGCAGACGGGAGAGGGAGGTGTTGTCGTAGCCGACGAGGGAGAGGTCACGGGGCACCCGGAGGCCGCATTCCTCCGCGGCGGAGAGTGCGCCGACGCAGGTCATGTCGTTGACGGCGAAGACGGCGGTCGGGCGCTGCGGGCGGCTCAGCAGCCGGACCGCGGCCCGGTAGCCGCCCTCCTCCGTGAGGTCGCCCTGTTCCACGACCGCCGTGCCGGCGAGGCCGTGCGCGCGCATGGTCGCCTCGAAGCTGCGCCGGCGCAGGGCACCGACCGCGCCCCGGCCCGCGATGTGGGCGATGCGACGGTGGCCGAGGCCGATGAGGTGCTCGGTGGCCAGGCGGGCTCCGTGCTCGTCGTCGTTGGCGACGATGTCCACGCCGGGCAGCACCGGTTCGCGGGTGCCGGCGACGACCGTGGGGACCAGCCCGGCGGCGGTGCGCAGGGCCTGCGGGTCCTGGAGCGTGCCGACGGCGACCAGGCCGTCGACGCGCAGTTCGGTGAAGGTCCGGGTGAGGTCCTCGCCGAGGCGCCGGTTGAGGTGGCCGTCGGCCAGCAGCATGTGCAGGCCGTTGTCGTAGAGCCGGGCGTTCAGGCCGTCGAGCAGGTCCACGAACCAGGGGTTGCGCATGTCGTTCAGCAGCACCCCCACGGTCCGGGTGCGCCGCTCGCTCAGGCTGCGGGCGGCGGCGTTGGGCCGGTAGCCGAGCGCTTGGACCGCGGCGAGGACCGCCTCGCGCTTCTCCGGCCGCACGCCTCCCGAGCCGCGCAGCACCAGGGAGACCAGCGACTTGGACACGCCGGCCCGTTCGGCGACGTCACGAATGGTCGGAGAGCCCATGCATGGACCGTTCCATAAGCAGCCCGCACCTGTAAAGGCCGCTTGACATCGATGACACGCGGGACCATGGTGGGCGCAGTTTCTGGAACGGTCCAAAGAAGGGCGCTCATGGTGCATACGCTCGGCGTCGCCGTCGTGGGATTCGGCTGGATGGGACGGGTGCACACCCAGGCGTACGCCCGCCTGCCGCACCATTTCCCGCAGTTGTCCGTGCGGCCGGAACTCGTCGCCGTCGCGGACGAGGTACCGGGCCGCGCCGAGGAGGCGGCCGGTCGCTACGGCTTCGCCACCGCGACCCGCGACTGGCGCGAGGTGGCCGCCGATCCGCGCGTCCACGCCGTCAGCATCACCGCGCCGAACTTCCTCCACCGGGAGATCGGGGTGGCGATGGCCGAGTCCGGCAAGCACATCTGGATCGAGAAGCCCGTGGGGCTGACCGCCGGCGACGCCCGGGCCGTGGCCGACGCGGCGGCGAAGGCGGGGGTCCAGGGCACCGTCGGCTTCAACTACCGCAACGCGCCCGCCGTGGAGGCGGCACGGGAGCTGATCGCCTCCGGCGGGATCGGCACGGTCACCCACGTCCGCATCCGCCTGTTCAGCGACTACGCCGCCCACCCGGACGGCGCCCTGACCTGGCGTTACGAGCGCGCCCGCGGTGGCAGCGGGGTGCTGGGCGACCTCGCCTCGCACGGCGTGGACCTGGCCCGCTTCCTGCTCGGCGGGATCGTCTCGCTCACCGCCGACACCGCCGTCTTCCTGCCGGAGCGGGCCCGCCCGACCGGCGCGACGGCCGGTCACAGCCTCGCCTCCGGCGGCGAGCCCGGCCCGGTGGAGAACGAGGACTACGTCAACTGCCTGCTGCGCTTCGCCTCCGGCGCCCGCGGGGTCCTGGAGGCCTGCCGGGTCTCGGTCGGCGAGCAGAACAACTACGGCTTCGAGGTGCACGGCACCGAGGGCGCCGTCTTCTGGGACTTCCGCCGCATGGGCGAACTCGCCGTCAGCCGCGGCGCGTCGTACCAGGACCAGCCCGTCAGCACAGTGTACGTCGGGCCTGGCCACGGCGAGTACGCCGCGTTCCAGCCGGGGGCGGCCACCAGCATGGGCTACGACGATCTCAAGGTCATCGAGGCGTACCGCTTCCTGCGTTCCGTCACGGAGGGCACGGCGACCGGCGCGACGCTGAGCGACGCCGTCGCCGCCGCGGTGGCCCTGGACGCGATGACCCGCTCCGCCGAGCAGGGGACGTGGGTCGACTTGACGTGAGCGCCGTACGCGTCGCGAGCCGCGACGGGTTTCGCCGTCCCGCCCGCGACACGGATCGCCGCTCCACCCGATCGGGCGGTGCCGGGACGGCCGGCGTCGCGCGGCCGCGGACTAGGATCCGAAGCGTGGCAGAGGTCCCCGACGAGTTGATCAGGCTGGAACGGACCGCCGAGGAAGAGCGCGCGAAGCTCGCGGGCCTCACCGGTGACGCGTACGACGCCCAGGTGCGCCGCTGGCGCGAGGCGTCCGAGGCCGCACGGGCCGCCGTCGCCGCGTACGCCACGGCCACCGGCGCGGACCGGGACGAGGCCGAGCAGGCCGTGCGCAGTGCCGTGCAGCGGAGCCAGGAGGACCCGGCCGTCGAGTAGGGGTGTTCCGGCCGGGCCGAGCAGACAACACCGGAGTGTTCGGCGATGCTGGACAGGGGTGGCACTCCTGCATGCGACAAGGAGCACGCTATGCCGACAGATCCGGTCGGACGTTTCCTCGCGGCCCTCGACCCCGATCACCGGGAGGCGGTCGGCGCCAGACCGCGCCAGGAGCAGGAACAACTCGCGGCGGCCTGGGAGCGGGAGCTGGAATCCGACGACGAACTCGACACCCTCGACGAACTGTCCCCGCCCGCCGCGGAGGAGGAGGCCGCCCGCCGGGTCCTGCACAACCAGGCGGGCTAGGTCCTGTGCGGCATCCCGTCACCGGGACCAGGCGCTCGTCGGCCGGGGCGGCTGTCCTTTCAGCGCGGCGACCACGGCGGAGACGGCGGCGGTGGCGACGAGGCTGCCGACCGTCACCAGTCCCACGCCGATGACGAAGAGTCCGCTGGCGTCGTCCGACCAGTCGGCGTACGAGGCGACGGAGAGGCCGGCCGTGGTGCCCACGACCGCGCCCACGACGTACTGCCGGGACGCGGCCCAGCACACCGGCACGAGCAGCGTGAGCGCCAGGCCGATGACCTGCCACGCCTCGTACGGCCCGGTCGTCGAGCCGTCGGGGTGCACATCACGGCTCTGGTCCCAGCCCAGCCAGGCGCTCCACAGCGCCAGCGACACCCCCGCAAGGACGAGGACCGACAGAAGCTGGGCGATGGGTTTCGGCTGTCCATGTGTCATGCCTTGAGCCTGGCGGCCCGCACCCTCGCCGGGCAGAGCACGGGTACTCAGCCGCGCCTGAGTACGAGAGCGCGGTGCGGCCTGTGCGGCGATGAGTTCCGGACCGCCGGGCGGTCCTCATAGGGGGAACGGGAGGGACGGAGAAGAAGGAGACGCATCATGCCCGGACGCATCAGCCCCGGACGTATCAGGCCCGGACGAGGAACCACCGGACAGCCCGTCGCCGAACTGGACGAGCGCTACAGCTCCGCGCTCCAGGCCCGGCCGGGTGCCGCGGACGTCACCGCCACGGACTGGGCGGAGGCCGAGCGGCAGTTGGCTGCCGCCGAGATCTTCTGGCTGTCCACGGTGCGGCCCGACGGCCGGCTTCATGTCACCCCCGTGATCGCCGCCTGGCACGAGGGGGTGTTGTACTTCTCCACCGGCTCGGGCGAGCAGAAGGCACGCAATCTCGCCCACGACGGCCACTGCGCGCTGACCACCGGCTGCAACGCGCTCGGCGAAGGGCTGGACCTCGTGCTCGAGGGAGAGGCCGAGCCGGTCGCCGATCCGGCGGTACTGGAGCAGGCCATCACGGCGTACGAGGCGAAGTACCGGGAGCACGTCACCTCCCCCGACGGCACCTTCCACGGGATCGGAGACGCCGCCCGCGCGGGGCATGTGGTGGTGTACGCGGTGACTCCGGACACGGCGTACGGCTTCGGCCGGCGCGGCGGTGTCTACAGCCACACTCGCTGGGTGTTCTGAGGCACGGCGAGCCGACAGGCCGGTGGCCTGTGCCCCTGCCCGCTGCCGTCCCGGGGAGCGGGGGCGCGCTCAGCCGTGCTGTTCGGTCGGCAGCTCCACGGGGTAGGGCTCGCCGAAGTCGGCCGAGCGGCCGACCTTCTCCCACGCGGTCGCCTCCGCCAGCTGACGCCGCGAGTAGTCCTGCGCCATCGTCACCGCGTTCACGCCCAGCAGGAGGTGGGTGGGGACCTGTTCCTGGTGCACGGTGCGGACGACGATCTCGGCGGCCCGGCGCGGGTCCCCTGCCGCACCGGCGGTGCTCTGCCGCATGCGCCGGTGCATCGCGCCGACCGTCTCGTCGTAGGCGTCGGGGATCGCATGGACCGTCATGGAGGAACCGGCCCAGTCCGTGGCGAAGCCGCTGGGCTCCACGACCATGACGCGCACGCCCAACGGCGCGGTCTCGGCCGCCAGGACGCGGCTGAACCCGTCGACAGCGAACTTGGCCGCCTGGTACGAGGCGATGCCCGGCGAGCCGCCGACCCGGCCGCCGACCGAGGAGAACTGCACGACGGTGCCCGCCCGCTGGCGGCGCAGGACAGGCAGCGCGGCCTTGGTGACGTGGTAGACGCCCCAGAAGTTCGTCTCGAACTGGGCGCGGAAGTCGTCGTCGTCCGCCGTCTCGATGGGTGCCACGTTGGCGTATCCCGCGTTGTTCACGATCACGTCGAGGCGTCCGAAGCGCGCGACGGCCTCGGCGACGGCCCGCCGGGCGGCGTCCGGGTCCGTGACGTCCAGGGCGAGGGGAAGGAAGCGGTCGCCGTACCCGCCGAAGGCCTCCGCCAGCGCCTCGGGGCGGCGGGCGGTGGCCACGACGCGGTCGCCGGCGTCGAGGGCGGCGGAGACCAGGGCACGGCCGAGGCCGCGCGACGAACCGGTGATGAACCAGACCTGTGTGTTCTGTGCACTCATGCAGTTAGTACAACACCGTTCTCTTAATAACGCAACATCGTTGCCTTATGGCGTTCCTATGATGTCCTGCATGAACGAGCCTGCCTTTCAGCGTGCGCGCAGTGCCGAGGCCAAACAGGCACGGGAACGGGCGATCCTCGACGCGGCTCGCACGCTCGGCCGGCGGCACGGCATCCGCGAGGTCACCCTCACCGACATCGCCGCGGCCGTGGGCATGCACAAGTCGGCTCTGCTGCGGTACTTCGAGACCAGGGAGCAGATCTTCCTGGAACTGACCGCGGAGGGCTGGCGGGAGTGGTCGGCGGAGCTGCGCGCGGTCCTGGAGAGCAGGGCGCAGGCCACGCCCGCCGAGGTCGCCGCCGCGTTCGCCGGCTCGCTCTCCGAGCGTCCGGTGTTCTGCGATCTGCTCGCCCAGGCTCCGCTGAACCTGGAGCGGAACGTGTCGGTCGAATCGGTACGCTCGTTCAAGCTCGCGACACTCCACGAGGTCGAGCTGATCGGCAAGGAACTGCACCGGCTGCTCGGGCTGACCGAGACGCAGTCGGTGGACACGGTCGCCACGGCCACCGCGATGGCCGGGGCCCTGTGGCAGATGGCCACGCCGGGGCCGCGGCTGCGCGAGCTTTACACGAGCGATCCCCGGCTCGGCCATGCCGTCGTCGAGGTGGAGCCCCGGCTGACCCGCGTTCTGACCGCCTATCTGACGGGGCTCGGCATCCGGTCCGCCACGGCCACGTGAAGCGGGCGGCGTGAGGACGCGCACGCGGCGAGCCGCGGCTGTCGTCACAGCGCCAGGTCGACCACTACGGGGCGGTGGTCGGAGATCGCCGAGCCCGGCGCGGACGCCGAGCGCACCGACGCCGCCGTGACGCCCTTCGCGAGGACGCGGTCCAGTTGCACGAGGGGACGGTGCGCGGGATAGGTCGGCAGGCGGATCAGGTCCTGCCAGCGGTCGGCCGGTCGCCGTGCCGAGCCCGGTGCCGCCAGGCCGAGCACGGTGCGCGGCAGCGCACCCACCAGGTTGAGGTCGCCGAGCAGCAGCTGCGGCCGGGGCAGTCCGGCGAGCCGGCGGCACACGGTGAGCAACTGGCCGATGTTCCAGCCGGGCACGAAGGAAAGGTGCACCGCCGCCACGGTGAACGGGCCGCGGGGCCCCTCCAGCACCGCCGCCACCGCGGCACGCGGCTGATCCCGGCTCAGGGCGAGTCCGCGCCGACCGGCGACCCGCAACGGCACCGGGCAGGGCGCCGGAGACAGCGGCAGCACCCGCCACTCCCGCACCGGAAGGCGGGACAGGAGCGCGATGCCGTGCGAGGGGACCTCCGGCGCCGGGCCGGTGTGCTGCGGGCCGTACAGGAGCGGCCCCGGCCGCGCGGGGTCGGGGACCCAGCCCCGCCCCGGCACCGGCCGTCCGTGCAGGGCGGAGGCGTAACGCCAGTCGTGGGCGTCCATGGCGCCGGCGGCGACGGCGGCCTGGTCGGCACCGCCCGACCGGTCCTGGAACCGGTCGAGCTCCTGCAGGGCCAGCACATCGGCGTCGAGAGCGGAGACGGCATCGGCCAGCGGCCGCCAGGGGACCTCGTCCGGCACGGGTACCGGACGGCCGTCGCCGCCTGTCTCCAGGCCGTGCAGGACGTTGAAGGTCGCGAACCGCACCCGCGCCTCACCCCGACCACGCCGAAGAAGAGGGCATCGTTCCCACACCGGAGGTCTATCACCCCCGGCCCGCCGGGAACGGGGAAACGCGCCCCTGCGCCGCGCTCCCGTCCGGCCGCCTGGACGATCAGCCGGCGAGGATCTTGCCCTCCTGCACGGTGTACTGCGCCGGCGCGGAGCAGCCGATGGACGGCGTGACCAGCAGGCTCACGGTGAGCGGCGCGGGTTCGGTGCTCGCGGTCGAGAACGTGCAGACCGCTCCGCTGCCCGTGAGCGGGTACCAGAACCAGCCGTCGGCGTCGCCGACGGTGACCCGGTCGGACTCCTTCCAGGCGCCCTGGGTGTGCCGGTACACCTGCAGCCGGACGGAGGCGGCGTACTGGTCCTGCGTCGACCGCAGTGCGGTCAGCGTGACCTTGTAGTCGCTGCCGAGGACGGAGGACGCGATGACCTGGGTGCGCGGTGCGGAGTCGGCGCCGGCCGCCCCGGCACCGGCCGCGCCCAGGCCGGCCGCCAGGAGCAGCGTGCATGCCGCGGCGGCCGCACCGCGCGCGTGGTTGCGGACAAGGCTCATGTGTTCCCCCAGTGGAGCAAGCTGGACCAATAGGTCGGATCGGCTCGTACAGTGATAAGACGAGTGATCTTGCCCCGGGGTTGTACGGGGTGAGCCGGTCAGGCGTAGAAGCGGGACAGGCTCTGCAGCACCGCGGCCGGCTTGGCGCCGCCCTCGGTCTCGATCGTGCCGTCGACGGTGATCTGGACACCGCCGGGCACGTCCTCGACCGAGCTGAGGCGGGCGGCGAGCCGGATGCGGGAGCCCGCCTTCACGGGTGCGGGGAAACGGACCTTGTTCAGGCCGTAGTTGACCTTGGTGGTCACGCCCTGCACGTCCAGCAGTCCGGTGAAGAGGGGGATGAACAGGGACAGGGTGAGGTAGCCGTGCGCGATCGGCGCGCCGAAGGGGCCCTGGGCCGCCCGTTCCGGGTCGGTGTGGATCCACTGGTGGTCGCCGGTGGCGTCGGCGAAGGTGTCGATCCGCTCCTGCGTGACCTCGATCCACTCGCTGGTGCCGAGGTCGCTGCCGGCGAGCTTCTTCAGTTCGTCCAGGCCGTTGACGGTGATGCTCATGCGGTGCCTTCTCCTTCGGGGAGCCGGGGACTGGGGGTGCCGTAGCGGTGGCGGAGGCGGGACTTGAGGAGTTTTCCGGAGGCGGTGCGCGGGAGTTCGTCCGCGACGACCACCGATTTGGGGATCTTGTACCGGGCCAGCCGCCCGGACAGCGTGGCCAGGACCTCCTCCGGGTCGAGCTCGGCCCCGTCGGCGGGGACCACGACCGCGCGGGGCACCTCGCCCCACTTGTCGTCCGCCACACCGATCACCGCGCACTCGGCGATGCCGGGGTGGGCGAGGAGGAGGTCCTCTATCTCGGCGGGGTAGACGTTCTCACCACCGGAGATGATCATGTCTTTGATCCGGTCGACGATGTACACGTAGCCGTCCTCGTCGACGCGGGCCGCGTCGCCGCTGCGGAACCAGCCGTCGGCGAAGGCGGCCTCCGTCTCCTCGGGCAGCCCCCAGTAGCCGGGCATGACATGCGGTCCGCGCACCACCACCTCGCCGGTCTCGCCGACGTCGACCGGGGTGAGGTCGGGCCGTACCACGCGTACGTCGCTGAAGAAGTGCGGTACGCCGGCCGAGCCCGCCTTGCCGACGGCGTGCTCGACGTCCAGGAAGAGGGTGCCGGGCGCGGCCTCGGTCATGCCGTAGCCCTGCAGGAAGGTGAGTCCGCGCTGCTGGTAGGCGGCGATGAGCGGGGTCGGCACCGGCGATCCGCCGCAGGTGAGGATGCGCAGCGAGGACAGGTCGGCCTCCGCCCAGCGGGGGTGCCGGGCGATGCGGTCGAACATCGTCGGCACCCCGAACATGAAGGTGATCCGGTGCCGTTCGATCATGTCGAGCATCGCGGCGGGGTCGAACGCCTCGGCCAGGACGCAGGCGCCGCCCTTGAGCAGGACCGGCAGGGTGAGCATGTTGAGGCCGGCCGTGTGGAACAACGGGGCGCAGACCAGGGCGCGTTCGTCGGCGATCAGGTCGTGGTCGACCAGGACGTTGACGGCGTTCCAGGTGATGTTGCCGTGGGTGAGCATCGCGCCCTTGGGGCGGCCGGTCGTGCCCGAGGTGTACATGATGAGGCACGTGTCGTCGGGGCCGACCGGTTCGTCGATGGGCTCCTCCGGCGCGGCCGCCAGCGCCTGTTCGTACGCCTCGCCGGTCTCCAGGTACGTCCGTACGTCCGTCTCGCCCGGCAGTCCCGCGACGAGGCCGGCGTGGGCGGGGCCGTACACCAGGGCCTTGGCTCCGGAGTCGGCGAGCTGGTAGGCGATCTCGGGGCCGGTGAGGCGGGTGTTGAGGGGGACGAAGACCGCGCCGAGGGTGCCGGCGGCGAACAGGGTCTCCAGGTAGGCGGGGTGGTTGGGGCCGAGGTGGGCGATGCGGTCGCCGCGCCGGACGCCTCGGGAGCGCAGGGCGTGGGCGAGGCGGGTGACGCGGCTGTGCAGGGTGCGGTAGTCGGTCGACCGGCCGCCGTGGATCAGGGCCGTGCGGTGCGGGGTCTTGCGGGCCCGGCGTGCGGGCCACGACCCCAGTCCCTCGTTGCGCATCAGTCACCCCTTCACGGTTTCGTCAGCCCGAGCAGCCGGGCCGCGTTCTCCTTGAGGATCTTGGGCCTGACCTCGTCCTTGACGTTCAGCTTCGCGAAGTCGGCCAGCCAGCGGTCCGGGGTGAGCACCGGGAAATCGGAGCCGAACAGGACCTTGTCCTTCAGCAGCGTGTTGGCGTACTGCACGAGCTGCGGCGGGAAGTACTTCGGCGACCAGCCGGAGAGGTCGATGTGCACGCCGGGCTTGTGGGTGGCCACCGCCAGCGCCTCGTCCTGCCAGGGGAACGACGGGTGCGCCAGGATGATCTTCATGTGGGGGAAGTCCGCGGCCACGTCGTCCACATGGAGCGGGTTGGAGTACTTCAGGCGGATGCCTCCCCCGCCGGGCACGCCGGCGCCGATGCCGGTCTGCCCGGTGTGGAAGAGGGCGATGGCGCCGGTCTCCTCGATCACCTCGTACAGGCCGTACGCCACCGAGCGGTCGTCGGGGAAGAACCCCTGGATGCTGGGGTGGAACTTGAAGCCCTTCACCCCGTACTCCTCGACGAGCCGCCGGGCCTGCCTCACGCCCGCCTTGCCGCGGAAGGGGTCGACGGAGGCGAAGGGGATGAGGACGTCCGGGTTGGCCGCCGCGGCCTCGGCGACCTCCTCGTTGGGCACGGGCGCCGTGCCGGTCGCGGACTCGGCGTCCACGGTGAAGACGACGGCGGCCATCTTCCGCTGGCGGTAGTAGGCGGCGGTCTCCTCCAGGGTGGGCTTCCGGTTGCCCTCGACCTTGAAGTAGGCGGAGGAGGCGTCGTGCAGGTGGTCGTCCAGGGAGGAGTGGCCCTTGGCGGACACCTCCGCGTGGGTGTGGACGTCGATCGCGACGAGGTCGTCGATGTTGAGGGCCGGCATGCTCACGCCTCCGGGATCCTGGGGGCGGGGATGCCCACGGTCTGCGGTTCGGCGCCGACCGAGGTGTGCCAGGCGTCGGCCAGGGCCTCCGGCGTCCAGCCGCCGTCGGCGTACGCGGCCCGGACCTCCTGCGGATGCGACCACAAGGCCACCTTGTCGCCGCCGATCCCGATGCACTGGCCGGTGATGCCGCGGGCGGCCTCGGAGGCCAGGAAGGGCACGAGCGCCGCGCAGTCCTCGGGGGTGCCGAAGCCCTCGCCCTTGCGCAGGAAGTCGGGCAGCGGCTCGCCGTTCCTCATCGCCTCGACGTACGGGGCGAAGGCGGGGATGGTCTCGGTCATCGCGGTCGCGGCGACCGGCACGATCGCGTTGACGGTGATGTGCGCGCGGGCCAGCTCCATGGACCAGGTGCGGGCCATCGCGGCGATCCCGGCCTTGGCGGCGGCGTAGTTGGTCTGGCCGAAGTTGCCCCGCTGCCCGGCCGGGGAGCCGACGAGGACGAGCGTGCCTCCCTCTCCCTGCTCGCGCATGCGGACGGCGGCGGCGCGGGCGCAGGTGAAGGTACCCCTCAGATGGGTGGTGATCACCGCGTCGAAGTCGTCGTCGGTCATCTTCCACAGCACCTTGTCGCGCAGGATGCCCGCGTTGGTGACGAGGACGTCGAGCCGGCCGAACTCGGCGACGGCACGGCCGACCAGCCGGTCGGCGGCCTCGGCCGTGCCGACCGGGACCACCTCGGCCACGGCGGTGCCGCCGGCCTCGGTGAGGGACTTGACGGCCTGCTCGGCCACGGCTTCGTCGACGTCGTTGACGACCACGGACGCACCGTGGGCGGCGAGGGCGTGCGCATAGGCGAGACCGAGGCCCCGGCCGCTGCCGGTGACGACGGCGACCTTGCCGGTCAGATCGATGGTGGGCACGGGCGATCCCTTCGCATGGGGTGGAGTCGGGTGGGGTCGTGGCGAGATCGAAGCTAAGAGCAATAATTGTTGTCGTCAATAGTTGATGCCGACGTTCAGGGTGCGTCATGCTGGCATCCCCGCCACCGAGACCCAGGGAGCCCGCCATCGCCGGCCAGCACACCGACACCCCGACGCCCATCGACGCCGACGAGCCGTGGATGCGGGCGCTGCACGCGGACACGGGCTATCTGCTGTACCGCCTGGGGCTGCGCTCGGGTCAGTTGTTCAACACGTTCCTGCAGGAGTCGGGGCTGCGGCTGCGGCACTACGCCGTGCTCCGCTTCCTCGCCACGTGCGAGGGCGCGCTCCAGCGCGAGCTGAGCGCGCGGCTCGGCTACGACCCGAGCGCGATCGTCGGCCTGGTGGACGACCTGGAGAAGCTGGGCTTCGCGGAGCGCCGCCCCGCCCCGGAGGACCGCCGCAGCCGCATCGTCGTCCTCACCGAGGACGGCCGCGCGTTCCTGCGCGACACGGACCAGGCGGGCCGGCGTGTGACCGACGAACTGCTCACCCCGCTCGCCCCCGCCGAACGGGAGGCGCTGCACACCCTCCTGCTGCGCGTCGCGGAGCACAGGCTCGACTGAACCCCGGGACGCCCGGCGCCGGCACCCGGCACCGCGCGCGTCAGGCGGGGCGCGGCCTCGTAAGGTGTCCGCGTGACCGGTCCCGTCCCCCGCCCCCAGTCCCTCCTGCTCAGCTTCCTCGGCGACGAGGTGCTGGGCCGCGGGGTGTGCGTCTACACGGGCAGCGTCATCGAGGTCTTCCGGCGCGCCGGAGTGGGCGAGCAGGCCACCCGGTCCACGCTCACCCGCATGGTCGGCCGGGGCCTGCTGAGCCGCCGGCGCGAGGGCCGGCGGACCTATGTCGGCCTCACCGAGCGCTCGGAGGCGATCCTGCGCGACGGCGAGCAGCGCATCTGGAGGACGGGTGCGGTCAACCGGGACTGGGACGGCACCTGGACCCTGCTCGGCTTCTCGCTCCCGGAGTCGTGGCAGCGCCAACGGCACGACCTGCGCTCGCAGTTGACCTGGGCCGGCTTCGGCGCGCTGTTCAGCGGGCTGTGGATCGCTCCGGGCGAGGCGGACGTCTCCGGGATCGTCGCCGAACTCGGTCTGGAGGCCCATGTGAAGGTCTTCCGGGCGCACGCGGACGCCGGGACGGACATCGCCGAGATGATCGACGACACCTGGGACCTGCCCGGACTGGCCGCCCGCTACCGGGACTTCCAGGCGTCGTGGCAGCCATACGCCTCGGGCGCCACCCGCCCGGCCGCCGAAGACGCCCTCGCCCTGCGCCTGAGGCTGACCGCCGAGTGGCTCCAAGTGATCCGCAGCGACCCCCGGTTGCCCCTGCGGCACCTGCCGGCGGACTGGCCCGCGGCCGGCGCCGAGCAGACGTTCCGCGCGGTCCACGCCGCCCTGGAGGCGCCCGCACGGGACGCGGCGCGCCGGCTGATCGAGACGATTCCGGCGGCGTAGCCGTGTCGACCCGCTAGCGCCTCCCGCACCGCGCCACAGCCCGCCCCGCTCGTGATGTTGTGCACCGCCTTGACGGCCGCAAGAAATCAGCCCTACATTCCTCCCCACCTTCGTTCAGTGCACTGAGCATCTGCCAGGTCTCCGCTCCGCAACCGCCTCGAGGAGCCACCTCCATGCCCGCCAGCACCCGCGCCCGAACTCCCCGTGCCCGCCTGCGCGTCGCCCTCGCCGCCCTGGCGTCCGCGGCCCTCACCGCCCTCCCCGCGCCCGCCGCCCAGGCGGACACCGGCACCTCCGGGCACCTCACCGGCACCCTCGCCGACGGGGCCTCCTGGATCGCGGACGTCCCCGCCCGCTGGAACGGCACCCTGCTGCTGTTCAGCCACGGCTTCGGCCCCACCGTCGCCCAGGACGCCCCCTCCGGTGCCGTACGCACCGAGCTGCTCGCCGAGGGGTACGCGATGGCCGGGTCGTCGTACGACCCCCATGGCTCGATGTGGGCCCTGAACAGCGCCGAACACGACCAGTTCGCCACGCTCGACGCCGTCGCCGCGAAGATCGGCGGCCCGCGGCGCACCCTGGCCGTAGGCCAGTCCATGGGCGGGCTCGTCAACGCGCAGATCGCCCGCGACGGCGCCGGCCGCGTCGACGGCGCGCTCGGCCTGTGCGGGCTGGTCGCGGGCGGCACCGATCTGGACAACTACCAGCTCGACGCCGAGTACACCCTCGCCCGGCTGCTCCTGCCCGGGCGGGACGTCGGCCTGGTCCGCTTCGGCTCCGCCGACGACGCGGCCGCCACCGCCCAGCAGCTCACCGACGCCGTCACCACCGCCCAGGCCACGCCGCAGGGCCGCGCCCGGATCGCGCTGGCCGCCGCCTTCCTCAACCTGCCCGCCTGGGCGCCCGGTCAGGACCGGCCCGCCCCGGGCGACTGGGCGGGCCAGGAGGAGCAGCAGTACGCGTGGTTCGCGCAGGGCATCCTGTCCTTCGTCGAGGGCGGCCGGTACGCCGTCGAGCAGTCCGCCGGCGGCAACAACTCCTGGAACCGGGGCGTCGACTACGGCCGCCTGCTCACCGGTTCCGTGCACGCCCCGCAGGTCCGCGCGCTGTACCGGGCCGCCGGGGTCGACCTGCGCGCCGACCTGGCATCCCTCACCCGGGGCGCCTCGATCACCGCCGACCCCGCCGCGGTGCGTGCCGCGCAGCGCACCTCGTCCGCCGGTCAGGGCCTCGGCGTGCCCCTGCTGGACGTGCACACCGTCGCCGACAACCTGGTCCCGGTCGAGCAGGAGCGGCAATTCGGCGACCGGGTGCGCGCGGCGGGGGACGGCGCGCTGCTGCGGCAGGCCTACGTGGAGCGGCAGGGCCACTGCGCGTTCACCACGGCCGAGACCGTGGCCGCCCTGCACGCGCTCGAACACCGCGTCTCGTCCGGTCACTGGGACGACGCCGCGACCCCGGCCGCGCTCCAGCGCTCCGCCACCGCGCTCGGTCTGGACGGGGCGGCCTACGTCCCCTACCGCCCGGCACGCCTGACGGTCGGCCGCGACCGGCCGGCGCACCCCACCCGCCCCTGACGTTGGGACCCTGTCATGTCCGACGCTTCCGCCGCCCCGCGCGGTTCTCTGCCCCTCGGCACGCTCGTCGCCGGCTGTCTCGCCGTCTGCCTCGCGCAGATCGGGCTGGCCATACCGGCCACCCTCAACGGCCTGTTCCAGGAGCACCTCCACCCCGTCGGCTCCCAGCTCACCTGGATCTCCGACGCGTTCCTGCTGCCCGTCGCCGTCCTGGAACTCACCTTCGGGGTGCTCGGGGACCTCTTCGGCCGCAAGCAACTCCTCATCGGCGGCGCGGTGCTGCTGTGCGCGGGCGAGGCCGTGGCCGCGAGCGCCTCCGGCATCCATCAGCTGTGGGCGGGGCAGGCGCTGGCCGGGCTCGGCGCCGCCGCGCTCTTCCCCACCTCGCTCGCCATGATCGCGGCCGGCACGCACACCGGTCCGCAGCGCGCCCGCGCCATCGCCGTCTGGGCGTCCAGCCTGTCGGCGGGCGGATTCCTCGCCCCGCTGCTCGGCGGCATCACCGGCACCTACGGCTCCTGGCGGTCGGCGTTCGTAGTGGTGGCCGCCCTGGCCGCGGTCAGCGCCCTGGTCAGTCTCCGGCTGGCCGCCAACTCCCGCTCCCCCGAGGGCCGTTCCCTCGACGTGGGCGGCCAGGTCACCATCGGCGTCGGACTGTTCGCGCTGCTGTACGCCGTCATCCAGGGGCCGGCGGACGGCTGGGGCTCGGCTCCGGTGGTCGTCGCGTTCGTGATCGCCGCGGTGGTCGTGGGCCTCTTCGTGGCCGCGGAGAGCCGGGCCCGATCGCCCCTGCTGCGTCTGGACCTGTTCCGCAACCGTTCCTTCGCCATCGCGTCGGTCGTCGCGGTCGTGGGCATGTTCAGCTTCCTGGGCACGGCCTATGCGGCGAGCATCCGGCTCGGCCCCATCCAGCACCAGAGCCCGATGCGCACGGCCTTCGCGTTCCTGCTGCTCAACGGCATCACCCCGGTGCTCACCCCGCTGACGTCCCGGCTGCTGCACCGGCTGCCCGCACGGGCGCTGCTCTCCACCGGTCTCGCACTGATGGCCGCGGGCGACTTCCTGGCCGCCGCGCTCGACGTCGGCGACGGGCACCTCACCTCGCTGATCCTGCCCCTTGGCCTGGTCGGCATCGGCTTCGCCTTCACGGTGTCGTCCATCACCGCGACCGCCGTCAACACCGTGCCGCTGCCGCTGGCCGGGATGGCGAGTGCGGCGACCAACCTGCTGCGCGACTTCGGCTTCACCCTCGGGCCCGCGGTCATCGGCGCGGTCGCGCTGAGCCAGGCGGCCTCCCGGGTGACCTCCGCACTGGCCGCCTCGGCGTCCCTGAACGCCGAGGCGCGGGCGGCGGCCCACGAGGTGCTGAAGGAGGGCGGCCCCCTCGCCCTGAACTCCGTCCCCGCCGCCTCCCCGCCGGGCGCGGCCCGCGCGTACGCCCTCGACGCGCTCGGTCACGGCTACGCGATCGGTTTCGTGGTGTGCGGGGCGGCCGCCCTCTTCTCGGCGCTGCTGGCGGTGACCGCGCTGCGGGGGCGTACGGCGGAGGAGACCGGGTCGCCGGCACAGGAGGGGACGGAGCGAAGCGCCCTGGCCGCGGGGTGAGCCGGGGCCGCTCGGGACCGTCTCGTCGGCGCCCGGGGAGTGCCGGAGATCAGTCGCCGGGGCGGAACCGGAGCGCCGACCAGGTGTCGTCGACGGCGATCTGCCGCACCGGCCGCACGCCCCGCTCGGACAGCGCGGCGGCCAGGGTGTCGCGGTTCAGATCGGTGCCGAGCTTCCCGCCCTTCGGGTAGGCCACCCAGGCGAGGGCATCGCGCCGCGCGGCGGCGAGCGCCGCCTGCGCGTGCGGGCCGGGGAGGTCGGCGGAGGTGGTGACGAAGGCGAGGACCGCGTCGGCCGAGGCCGGGTCGGCGCCGGACCCGGCCTCCAGGTGGACGTCGTCGGGCTTGCCCAGCACGACGACGCTCTGGCCGGGCTTGATCTGCAGCTTGTCGAGTACGGTCACCTCGCTGATCCTGCCACACAGACGCACGACGGCCGTTCCCCCCTGCCGGCTGTGCCGGCAGGGGGGAACGGCCATGCGCGGGAGGAGACCCGGTGTCTCAGCCGGCGGCTCCCGTCTCCGGCTCGAAGCGCGCGTGGAACCGCCGGGTGTGGTCCACGTGGCGTTCCGGACCGGTCAGGGTGACCGTCGCCGTCAGGCGGGCGTCGCTGCTGGAGGCCGCCAGACGCAGGTGCAGTTCGCCCGGTTCCACCACGCGTCGTCCGTCGCGGCCGGTGAAGGAGGCGAGGTCGGCCGGCACGGTCACCCGCAGCCGGCGGCTCTCGCCGGGCTCCAGCGGCACCCGGGTGTAGCCGACGAGGCGCTGCACGGGCTGGACGACGGAGGCGACGGGGTCGTGCAGGTAGAGCTGTACGACCTCGGTGCCGTGCCGGTCCCCGGTGTTGCGGACGGTGAAGGCGAGGGAGAACTCGCCGCCGGTGTCCGCCTCCGGCCGCTCGACCGACAGCTCGCCCCAGTGGAAGGACGTGTAGGACAGTCCGTGTCCGAAGGCGAAGGCCGCCGTGGGGTCGATGTTGGAGACATCGCCGGCCTGGGCGAGCCGGGCGCCGAGGTAGGTGGCGGGCTGGGCGCCGGAGCCGCGCGGCACGCTGACGGGCAGCCGCCCGGAGGGGTTGGTGCGGCCGCTCAGCACTCCGGCGATGGCGGGGGTGCCTTCGGCGCCGGGGAAGAAGGACTGCACGAGGGCGGCCGCCTCGTCCACGGCGCGGCCGAGGGCGTAGGGCCGGCCGGCGAGCAGGACGGTGACGACCGGCGTGCCGCTGTCGAGCAGGGCGTCCAGCAGCTGCTGCTGGGCTCCCGGCAGGGTCAGCGATTCGCTGTCGCAGCCTTCTCCGCTGGTTCCGCGCCCGAAGAGGCCCGCGCGGTCTCCGAGGGCCGCGATGACGACGTCGGCCTCGCGTGCGGCGCGGACGCCGTCGTCGATGCCGGTCACGTCGCCGTCGTCGACGCCCGTGCCGCGTACGACGGTGAGCTCGGCGTCGGGGAACTCGTGCCGGAGGGCGTCGTGCAGGGTCGGCAGCTCGATGCCGGCCGGCGTCTCGGGGTGGTGCACGCCGACGTGCTGGGGGAAGGAGTAGCAGCCCAGCACGGCCGTGCCCTCGGTCGCGGTGGGGCCGACCAGGGCGATGCGGCGCGGCCGGTCCAGCGGCAGGGTGCCGTCGTTGGCCAGCAGCACGACCGCTTCCTCGGCGACCGTGCGGGCCAGTTCCCGGTTGGCCGGCGAGTCCAGGTCGATCGTGCCGCGCAGCGTCTCCGGGTCCTCCGGGTCGGCTCCCGCGAGCGCGGCCGGAACCGGGTCCCAGCCGGCGTCGAGCAGCCCGAGCCGGGCCTTCTGGGTGAGCACCCGGCGCAGGGCGCGGTCGATGAGCGCCTCGGGCACCCGGCCCGCCGCGACGGCCTCGGCGAGGGGCGCGCCGAACGTCTTCACGGTGGGCAGTTCCACGTCGACGCCGGCGTGCAGGGCCTTGCCCGCGGCCTCCGCCCAGTCACCGGCGACGCCGTGCAGCATCTTGAGGAAGGCGATGCCGAAGTAGTCCGCGACGACCGTGCCCTCGAAGCCCCAGGTGTCGCGCAGCAGCCCGGTGAGGAGGTCCTCGTCGGCCGCCGAGGGCATCCCGTCGGTGTCGGTGTAGGCGTGCATGACGGAGTCCGCTCCGCCCTCGCGCAGCGCCATCTCGAACGGCGGCAGGATGACGTCGGCGCGTTCGCGCGGGCCCATGCCGACGGGCGCGAGGTTGCGGCCGGCGCGGGAGGCGGAGTAGCCGGCGAAGTGCTTGAGGGTGGCGACGATGCCGGTGGACTGCAGGCCCTGGACGTAGGCGGTGCCGATGCTGCCGACCAGGTACGGGTCCTCTCCGATGGTCTCCTCGACCCGTCCCCAGCGGGCGTCGCGGACCACGTCGAGGACGGGGGCGAGGCCCTGGTGGACGCCGACGGACCGCATGTCGCGGCCGATGGCGGCCGCCATCCGGCGGATCAGGTCGGGGTCGAAGGTGGCGCCCCAGGACAGTGGCACGGGGTAGGCGGTGGCGCCCCAGGTGGCGAAGCCGGCGAGGCACTCCTCGTGGGCCAGGGCGGGGATGCCGAAGCGGTTCGCGGCGGTGATCCGCTTCTGGGTGCGCGCCAGGGACAGCGCGCCGAGCGCGGGGTCGACGGGCGCGGTGCCGAAGGGGCGGGTCAGCTGTCCCAGACCGGCGGGCAGGAGGGCGTCGAGGTCGACGGCCTCCTCCATGTCGTGCTGGTGCGGGGCGACTTCGCCGCCCTCGGCGGAGGCGCCGACCCACACGCCGTACAGTTGGGCGATCTTCTCGTCCAGGGTCATGGCGTCGATGAGCGCGGACACACGGACGGCGATGTCCTGGGTGGGGTCGTTCCAGACAGGGGCTTCGGGGGTGGTCTCTACGGCCACGTTGGCGGTCACTTTCCTCCCACGCCCATCAGGCCCTGGACGAGGGCCCTGCGGGCGAACAGGTAGACGAGCAGGACGGGCACCATCGACAGCATCACGGCGCCCAGCAGGCCGGGGATGTCGATGCCGTGTTCGGTCTGGAAGTTGTACAGACCCAGGGTGATCACCTTGGTCGAGTCCGACTGGGTCAGGACGAGCGGGAACAGGAAGCCGTTCCAGGCCTGGAGCGCGGAGAACACCACGATGGTGGACAGGCCGCCGCGCGAGAGCGGGACGACGAGCTGGAAGAACATCCGCCGCGGGGTCGCGCCGTCCACCGTCATGGCCTCGAAAAGCTCCGGGGAGATGTCGCGCATGGCGCCGCTGAGGATCAGGGCCGACATGGGCAGGCAGAACGCGGCGGTGGGCAGGATGATGCCCAGGAGGTTGTCGTACAGGCCGGCTTCGCTGATCAGGTAGAACATCGGGACGATGACCGCCTGGGCGGGGATGGCCAGGCCCAGCAGGAACAGCCGGAAGATCTGCGAGGTGACCCGGCTGCGGCTGCGCACGATCGCGTAGGCGAGCGGCGGTACGAGCAGCAGCACCACGCCGACGACGCAGACGGTGACGATGATGGTGTTGAGGAAGTACCGGCCGAAGCCCGAGTCGAAGGCCGACGTGTAGTTGTGCAGGGTGAAGTCGTGGGGGAAGGACAGCGGTCCGTTCTTGGCGTAGTCCTGCCGGGTGCGCAGGGTCGCCGCGAGCATCACGTACAGCGGCAGGCCGACCAGGACGAGCCAGACGATCGAGCCCGCTCCTGCCAGGTAGTTGGGGCGGCGCCTCATGAGACACCCTCCATGTCGCTGCGCATCTTGTCGTAGCCGGAGACGCGGACGACGATCAGCGAGATGATCGTGGCCGCGACGACCAGGCACAGCGCGATGGCCGAGCCCGCGCCGAAGTCGAAGCCCTGGAAGGCCTTCTGGTACATGTAGTAGGCGCTGATCGTGGTGTCGCTGCCGGGGCCGCCCTGGGTCAGGATGAGCACCGTCTCGAACGTGGTAAGCCCGCCGACGACCATGAGGATCATCGAAGTGATCATCGAGTTGCGCAGCTGCGGCAGGGTGATGTGGAAGAACTGGCGGTAGCGTCCCGCGCCGTCGATCTCGGCGGCCTGGTACAGCACCTGCGGAATGGCGCGGGCGGCGCCCTGGTAGATCAGGGTGTGGAACGGGGTGAACTGCCAGGTGCTGACGAAGGCGAGCACGCCGATGGCGGTGGCCTGCTTGCCGAACAGGTTGCCGTCACCGAACAGCCAGGTCATCCGTGCGGGGATGCCGAAGTTCGGGTCCAGCAGCGCCCGCCACAGCACCGACACCGCGGTGGAGGACAGCAGCAGCGGAACGAAGTAGATCGCCGACAGCACCGCGCGGTTGCGCTGGTGGCCGGCGGCCCACACGCCGAGCACGATGCTCAGCGGTGTCTGCAGGACCACGCCCAGGGTGGTGAGCAGGAGCGTGAGCCAGATGCTCTTGATCATCACCGGGTCGTCGAGGATGCGGTGCCAGTTGTCCAGGCCGACGAACTGGGGAGATCCCAGGCCGTTCCAGCTCATGAAGGACAGCACCGCCACCACGACGAGCGGGACGAGGGCGAAGAGGGCGAAGAAGACGGTCGCGGGCAGCGCCCAGAGGAAGGTCGGGCGCGTGCCGCGGGCGGCGCGGGTGTCTTCCGGCCGGCGCCGGGCCCCCTTGGGGGCCGCGGCGGCGGGCGGAGCACTGGTGGTCTGTGTGCTCATGAGGGGTTTCACTTGGCAGGGAGGGCCTGCATGGCCTTGATGAAGCCGTCCGCGTCGAGCTGTCCGTTGAAGAACTGCTGGACGGCCTGGTGGATGGGCGTCATGGCCGCCGGCGGGTAGGCCTGGTCCCACGACAGCTGGAAGGACTTGGCCTTGGCGACGAGGTCGTACTGGAAGCGCGAGTACGCCGGGCTGGCCGACTGGTCCAGGAACTTCGGGGTGTTGGTCGTCGTCGGCAGGTTGCCGATGGACATCTGGGCCTTGACGAACTCGTCGGAGTACATGAGCTTCAGGAACTTCGCGACGGCGTCGGGGTGCTTGGTCCGCTTCAGCACGGAGTAGAAGTTGTTGGTGTTGCCGACCACGTCGGAGGTGTCGCCCTTGCCGCCGGGGACGGTCGGGAACGCGGTGTAGCCGAGCCCCTTGGCCGCGAACTCCTTGGCGTCCTGCTGCTGCTGGGCGTAGTACCAGGAGCCCATCAGCTCGAAGCCGGCCTTGCCGGAGGCGACGAGCGCGGGCGAGGCGCCGTTGGTGTACTTCACCGAGTCGTAGTTCTTGCCGAAGGCCCCGGAGTCCACCAGCTGCTTGAGCATGCCGAGCGCCTTCTTGCTGTCCGCGCTGGCCCACGCGTCCTTGTCCCCGTCGAGGGCCTTCTGGAACAGGCCCGGTCCGGCGACCCGGTCGTAGACGTACTCGAACCACATGAGGGTCGGCCACTGGTCGCCGCCGCCGAGGGCGATCGGCGTGACGCCGGAGGACTTCAGCTTCTTCACCGCGGCGAGCAGCTCGTCCCAGGTCTGGGGCGGCTTGACGCCCGCCTTGTCGAGCACGTTCTTGTTGTTGAACAGCAGGACCGGCTGGGTTCCGCGCATGGGGACGCCGTAGGGGTGGCCGTCGACGACGGCGCTGTTGAAGACGGCGGGCAGGAACTTGTCGTCGAGGTTGGGGTCCTTCTTGATGAAGTCGTCCAGCGGCATCAGCAGGCCGGCCTTGACGAACGGCTGGATGCTGCCGCCGCCCCAGTTGAAGAAGATGTCCGGTGCCTTCGGAGTGCTGATGATCGTCTGCAGCTTCTGCTGGTAGTCGGCGCCGGGGATGGTGTCGAGGACGGCCTTGACGTCCGAGGTCTTGTTGAAGGTGTCGACGATCTGCTTCTCCACCTTGTTGCTGGCATCGCCGTAGACCAGGACATGGATCTTGCCGTCGTCCGCCGAGCCTCCTCCACTGCCGTTCCCGCAGGCCGCGAGACTCGCCGAGAGAGCGAGCGCCGTGGCACAGACGAGCACCCGGGACATCCGTACACGCATGATCATCCGCCTTCCGAAAGTTTCGGCATCTTCGCCGAAAGTACTGCGGCTGGACAGTAGGCGCACAGAGGAGAATCGGTCAACGGTCGTGCATCCACGCGGCCAAACCGTTATCGGTGACCCATGGCCTATGCTGCGGCCATGCGCGAAGAAGACCAGGTGGCCCGCAGAGTCACCCTGGCGACCGTGGCCAGGGAAGCCGGCGTCTCGCTTCCGACAGTTTCGAAGGTGCTCAACGGTCGTTCGGATGTGTCGTCTGCGACCCGGGCCAAGATCGAGCATCTGCTGGAGGTCCACGGCTACCGCCGGCGCACACTGGGCGCGCCGCCCACACCCCTCATCGAGATCGTGTTCCACGAGCTGGAGAGCGTGTGGGCCATGGAGCTCATCCGCGGCGTGGAGAACGTCGCCAAGCAGCACAACGCGACCGTCGCACTGACGGAGAGCGGGACCCGGCAGGCTCCCGGACCCGAGTGGATCGAGGGTGTGCTGCGCCGTCGGCCCCTGGGGGTGCTGCTGGTCTTCTCCACCCTGCCCGAGGACGTCAAGCGGCAGCTCGTCTCCCGGGCCATACCGTTCGTGATCGTGGACCCGGCCGGCGACCCCGACCCCGATGTGCCGTCCGTCGGCTCCGCCAACTGGGCCGGGGGGCTCGCCGCCACGCGGCACCTCACCGACCAGGGGCACCGCCGCGTCGCCATCATCACCGGCCCCGAGGACCTCATGTGCTCACTGGCCCGCCTCGACGGCTACCGCTCGGCGCTGGCCATGGCCGGCGTCGAGGCGGACCCGGGGCTGATCCGTTTCGGCGACTTCCACGTCCAGGGCGGTTTCGAGCACGCGCTGGACCTGCTGCGGCGCCCGGACCGGCCCACGGCCATCTTCGCCGGCAGCGACCTGCAGGCCCTGGGCGTCCTGGAGGCCGCACGGGTACTGGGGCTCAGCGTGCCCGGGGAGCTGTCGGTGGTCGGTTACGACGACGTGCCGCCGGCCCAGTGGTCGAGTCCGCCGCTGACCACCGTGCACCAGCCGCTCCAGCGCATGGCCGAGGAAGCGGCCCGTATGCTTCTGCAACCGAAGAACGCCAAGAAGTCCGCCTCACGGATCGAGCTGGCCACGCATCTCGTGGAACGCCAGAGCACCGCACCGCCGACCCGGGTCTGAGCCATTCGAAACTTTCGCACTGCTCGTTCGAGCACTGCGAGGGGTGAGCGTGCATTGCATACCACCCCGAAGGGCCTTCGTAAGAGCCATAAGAGGTCAGAGACGCGGCTACAGCAGATCCAACGAAAGTTTCGTTAATAGACGAGCCTCTGAGAGGCTGACTTTCGTTGAAGTTTCGGAAACGAAGCCGTTGACCGCCCTTCTGAGCCGGGCGCATACTCACTGGCGCTCGACGCCCCGCAGCGGCGCCAGTTCGCCCCGTTTCACCTCTCGCTGCCGGGTCTGCCCATCGGCCTTCACACAGGAGGAAGCATGGACATGGACCACGCGTTCGATCAGAAGATGAGCCGCAGAGGCTTCATCGGCCGCGCCGGTGCCCTGGCACTGGCCACCACCGCGTCCGGGCTGCTGCTGCCCGGCACCGCCCACGCGGCCACGACCATCACCACGAACCAGACCGGCACCAACAACGGCTTCTACTACTCGTTCTGGACCGACGGCGGCGGGTCGGTCTCCATGACCCTCGGCTCCGGCGGCAACTACAGCACCTCGTGGACGAACTGCGGGAACTTCGTCGCCGGCAAGGGCTGGAGCAACGGCGGGCGCCGGAGCGTGCAGTACTCGGGCAGCTTCAACCCGTCCGGCAACGGCTATCTGTCCCTGTACGGATGGACCTCGAACCCGCTCGTCGAGTACTACATCGTCGACAACTGGGGCACCTACCGGCCCACCGGCACCTACAAGGGCACCGTCACCTCCGACGGCGGCACCTACGACGTCTACGAGACGACGCGGTACAACGCCCCGTCCGTGGAGGGCACCAAGACCTTCAACCAGTACTGGAGCGTCCGGCAGTCGAAGCGGACGGGCGGCACGATCACCACCGGCAACCACTTCGACGCGTGGGCGCGCTACGGCATGCCGCTGGGCAGCTTCGCCTACTACATGATCCTCGCCACCGAGGGCTACCAGAGCAGCGGCAGCTCCAACATCACGGTGAGCGGCTGACGTTCGCTTCCGCGACGGCTCGATCCACGCTCGGCCCCGACCACGCCGACACGAGGAGGACCAACCCCGCATGCGCACCCCAGCACGCTCCCCCGCCATGGCCCTGGCCGCCGCCGCGACGGCCGTGGCCGCCACCGTCACGCTGTCCGTCGACGCCGGCCCGGCGCACGCCGCGACCTGCACCGGCTACGTCGGGCTCACCTTCGACGACGGCCCGTCCAACGACCACACCCCGGCCCTGCTCAACGCGCTCAGGCAGAACGGACTGCGCGCCACCCTGTTCAACGAGGGCCAGTACGCCGCGGCCTACCCGGCCCAGGTGCGGGCCGAGATCAGCGCCGGGATGTGGGTCGGCAACCACAGCTACACCCATCCGCATCTGACCCAGCTGAGCCAGTCCCAGATCGACTCCGAGATCTCCCGCACCCAGCAGGCCATCGCCAGTGCGGGCGGCGGCACTCCGCAACTGTTCCGTCCGCCCTACGGCGAGACCAACGCCACGGTGCAGGCGGTCGAGGCCAAGTACGGTCTGAGGCAGATCATCTGGGACATCGACTCGCAGGACTGGAACGGCGCGAGCACGGACGCCATCGTGCAGGCCAACGCCCGGCTCACCAACGGCCAGATCATCCTGATGCACGAGTGGCCCGCCAACACGCTCGCGGCCATCCCCCGCATCGCCCAGGTGCTGGCGAGCAAGGGCCTCTGCGCCGGCCGGATCTCGCCGCAGACCGGCCGCGCCGTGGCCCCCTGACAGGCAGTCAGGCGGCGCGGCGGTAGCACGCCGCCCCGCCGCAACGCACCCGCCGTCCCATCGGCCCGGTCCCCCTGCGGGACCGGGCCACTTGCCTGACTGCGGGAACCAGAACCCCTCAACTATCCGGTCAGGAACGGCAGTTGAGCGTGGAAGGGCCGTGCCCCTACCGGCCGGACCGCGCACCGGCGGACATCCTGCGTGCGCGCAGCCACCGGAACAGCACCACCGAACACAGCGCCGCGAACGCACACCAGGTCGACACGAACTCCAGCCGCCACAGCGCCCAGCACACCACCGCTCCCACGGCGGCCAGGACGCCCAGCACGAACAGCCACCGGTCGCCGGACAGCAGCAGAGAACCCACCGTGGCCAGCAGATAGCCCACGACGAGCGGCACCACCGGCGAGGCGTGCAGGGCGTAGCCGACGGTGTGACCGCGGATCTCGGCCGTCACCGGGTCGCCGGCCAGGGCGCGGGCGAGCAGCGCGGCGGTCACCGCTCCCGCGGCGAGCGGGAGGACCAGCCGGAGCCGGGCGTGCGGCGGGGCCACACACATCACGCCCGCCGGGACCCAGAGCGCGAGCACCGGCAGCGCGATCACGGCCCAGGCGAGGGTCGCCGGGCCGCCTCCCCCGCCCGAACGCCACACCGCCGACTCCACGATCTGGTGGGCGCCCAGCAGCAACGGCACGGCCGCCAGCGGAAGTTCACGGCCGCTGCGCACCAGCGCCACACAGGCCGCCCCGACCGCCGCGACAGCGCTGCCCGCCGCGAGATCGGCCGTCGCACTCCAGCACATCCACGCCACCAAGGGTCCGCCACGGGCCTTCCGGCTCTGCCGCCGACCACGGTACGTCCTTCCGCCACGGCCTTCGATGATGATTGGCTTGCCCCGGCCCTCGCGCCCCACCACCCGCCCCGGCAGTCAGGAGGACTCCGCACCATGAGCAGTGGCCACGCGTTCGAGTACAAGGTCGTCACCTTCCGGGAGTCGCTGATCGGCGACGCCCTGGACAGCGACAAGCTGGAGAAGGTTCTCAACAAGCACGCGGAGGACGGCTGGGGCCTGAAGGCCATCACCTCCGCCGACGTCAAGGGCCGTATAGGGCCCGGGGCGGTGGAGGGACTGCTGCTGACCTTCGAGCGTCCGCGGCAGTGACGTCCGCGGAGGCCTGAAGGCCTTCCGCCACGGCGACGGGCGGGCCGGCAACGCCCCGCGGCCCGCCTGCCCCGGCGGGCGTACGGCTCGAAGACACGCCCGGGTCCATGTGAGACTGTGGTGGCAGGAAACCCGTCTGCGGATACGGTCGAGCGATGGATCTCAGGGATCTGGCCGACAGGCACGGGGGCGATCCGTTCGGCATCACGACTGCCGCCGTCGCCCTCGTGGACGTACACGGCCTGATCCGCTACTGGAGCCGGAAGGCCGAGGACCTCCTCGGGTATCCGGCGTCCGGCGTGCTGGGGCGGTCGGCGGCGTCCCTGCTCGCCGGCGAGCGTCCACCCGCCTCCGTGCTCGCGGCGGCCCGGCGGCTCGGGGAGGGCTGGGAAGGGCTGGTCACCGCACGCCACCGCGCAGGCCACCCGGTCGAGCTGGCCCTGCGGGTGTGTCCGCTCAGCGCCGAGCACGGCTCCGGCTGGCTCGCCGTGGCCTGCGACGCCGCCGACGCACGCCGCTGGCAGCTCGACCAGGCGGTGATGCGCGGCCTGCTGGAGGAGTCGCCCATCGGTATCGCGGTCCTCGACGCCGAGCTGCGCTTCCAGTGGGTGAACCAGGTGCTGGCCGCCATGGAGGGACTGCCGGCCGGCCTGACGGCCACCCGTACGGCGCCCCCCGGCCCGGAACAGGTGCCGTCGGCCGTGGACTGGCAGGCCCGCCAGGCGCTGATCTCGGGGCAGGGCACGCCGACGGTCGAGCATGTGCCGCCGCCGCACGGCAGGTCCCGGCGCAACGCGCAGAGTCACCTCAGGCTCCGCTCCTCCTTCCCGCTGAAGGACCTCGACGGCAAGACGCTCGGCGTGTGCCACACGGCCGTCGACTTCACCGCCCAGGACCGGGCCCGCGCGCGGCTCGCCCTCGTCAACGAGGCAGCGCAGCGCATCGGTACGACCCTGGACCTCGACCGCACGGTGCAGGAACTCGCCGAGGTCCTGGTGCCGCAGCTCGCCGACTTCGTGGCGATCGACCTCTTCCAGGGCGTCCTCGCGGCCCGGGACCTCACTCCCCGGCCGGTCACCGGCGGCCCCCTCCAGCGGGCGGCACACGTGTCGGTCCGGGAGGAGCTGCCGGAGGCGATCGTCCCCATCGGGGGGCCCTCCGCGTATCCGGCCAAGTCCCCGCAGCAGCGGTGCCTGACCACCGGCCGGCCGATCCTGGATCCGGTGCTGGACCCGACGACGTGGTGGCTGGCGGACGATCCGCAGCGCATGGCCAAGATCGTCGGCCTGGGTGTGCACAGCCACCTGGTGGTGCCGCTGCGGGCGCGCGGCGCGACCATGGGGGTGGTCACGCTGCTGCGCTGGGAGAACCCCGGCCCCTTCGACGAGGACGACCTGCTGCTCGTGGAGGAACTGGTGGCGCGCGCGGCGGTGTGCGTGGACAACGCACGCCGGTTCGTCCGCGAGCACAACGCCGCCCTCGCCCTGCAGACCAGTCTGCTGCCGCCCGACCTGCCCGATCACTGCGCCGTCGAGGTCGCCTACCGCTATCTGCCGGCCGACCCCGAGGCCGGTGTGGGCGGCGACTGGTTCGACGTCATCCCGCTGTCCGGGGCCCGCATCGCCCTGGTCGTCGGGGACGTGGTGGGACACGGCATCCACGCCGCGGCCAGCATGGGCCGGCTGCGTGCGGCCGTACAGACGCTGGCCGACATGGACCTGCCGCCCGACGAGCTCCTCGCCCACGTCGACGACCTCGTCCTGCGCCTTTCCGACGAGGCGGAGGCCGCCGAGAACGGGCCGATGGTGATCGGGGCGACCTGCGTCTACGCGGTCTACGACCCGATCTCGCGGAAACTCAACGTGGCCCGTGCCGGGCACCCCGCTCCGGCCATCGCCCACCTCAGCGAGCCGGTCGAACTGCCCGACATCCCCGCCGGTCCCCCGCTCGGGCTCGGCGGGCTGCCCTTCGAGTCGGCCGAGATCGAACTGGAGGAGGGCAGTGTCGTCGCGCTCTACACCGACGGTCTGATCGAGGCGTCGGACCGCGATGTCGACGTCGGCTTCGAGCGGCTCTGCTTCGCCCTCGCCCACCCCGACCGGCCGCTGGAGGAGATCTGCGACACGATGGTCCGCATTCTCCTGCCGGACCATCCGCACGACGACGTCGCCTTCCTCATCGCCCGGACCCATGCGCTCGCCCCCGACCATGTGGCCAGCTGGGAGGTGCCCGCCGACCCCCGTGCGGTGCACGAGGCACGCGACAACGCCATCCGCCAGCTGGCCGCGTGGGGACTGGAGGACATCGCCTTCACCACCGAACTGATCGTCAGCGAGCTGGTCACCAACGCGATCACGCACGCCTGCGGACCGATCGGCCTGCGTCTGATCCGTGAACGGACGCTGATCTGCGAGGTGCAGGACGCCAGCAACACCTCGCCCCATCTGCGCCGCGCCCGCACCACCGACGAGGGCGGCCGCGGCCTCTTCCTCGTCGCCCAGCTCGCCCAGCGCTGGGGCACGCGCTACACCGCCACGGGCAAGACCATCTGGGCGGAACAGCAGGTCCCGGGCAGCGCACCCTGCTGAGCGGGTCCGGCTCCGCGCCGGAACTCCGGACGCGATGGGCCTCCGGCCACCGCGCGGCCCGGGCACGGGCGGGCTGCCCGGCTCCCCGGTGCCGCCCTACCGGCCCGGGTCCCGCCCGGCCTCCGGGAAGCCGGCGGACTCGTCACCGGGCACGCGTGCGGTCGGTTCCGGGGGTGTCCGGTGCGTCATCGTCGTGCGGCCCGGGAAACCGGCCCGCAGCACGGCGGCTGCCGCGGCGGCGGCCAGGACCACGGCGGCGGCGAGGAGGAGCGCCTGGTGGTAGCCGTGCCGCAGGAGCGGTGTGACCACCGGCGGGCCCAGCATCTGGCCGACGGAGTACCCGGCGGTGAGCAGGGCCACCGAGCGCGGCACCCGCAGGTGCGCTCCGGTGGCGAGGGCGAGCGTGCTGATGCCGATGAACGTGCCCCCGAACAGGGCCGCCGAGACCAGGGCGGCCGGCACTCCGGCGATCAGGACCGGCAGGGCGATGCCGGCCGCCTGGATCACGAGCGCGGCCAGCAGCAGGCCGGGCCGGGACCAGCGGCGCCCCAGCCACGCCCACAGCGCCGCGGACGGCACGGCGGCCAGCCCGACCAGCACCCAGGCCCCGCTGCCGGCCCAGCCGGGGGAACTCTGCTCGATCGCGGAGACCAGGAAGGTGCCGGCCACGATGTAGCCGATGCCTTCCAGGGAGTAGGAGACGAACAGGGCGGTGAACCACCGGTGCACACCTGTTCCTGGCGTGGAAGCCGGGCCGCCCGCGGTCGCGGGCGGAGCCGCTTCGGGGCGCAGGTTCCAGGAGGCGGCGCCCAGGAGTGCGGCGAGGGCGGCCGAGGCGTACCACGCGGTGCGCCAGCCGGCGAGCGGGCCGAGCCAGTGCAGCGCCAGGACGAGCAGGCCGGACAGCGCGATGCCGGCGCCGACTCCGCCGAACCCCCAGCCGGGCAGGTGCGCGGGGTGCCGGCGCAGATGGCCGAGAAGGGAGCTGACGGCGATGACGAAGATCAGCGCGCTGGCCACCCCGGCCGACAGCCGGAGCACGAACCACACCGACGTGTCCCGGGCAGCCGGCATGAGGGCCAGGCTGCCGGTCAGTACGGCCAGGGAGGTGCGCAGCACGGCGGCGGAGCGCACCAGCGCCGGCAGCGCGATGCCCGCGAGCGCTCCCAGGAGATAGCCGGCGTAGTTGGCGGTGGCCAGGTTCGCGCCGGTGCCCGCCGTCAGCCCCGCCTGGGCGTGCATCAGGGGCAGGATCGGGGTGTACACGAAGCGGCCGACCCCCATGCCCGCGGCCAGCGCCGCCGCGGCTCGGGCGACATGGCCCCACGGCGAGGCAGGGTGTCCGCCGCTCCGGTCGCCCGGGGCGCCCGGTCGTCGTGCGCTCATGTCGGAGCCCTCCGGCCGTCCCTCATGTGCGTACTCCGTTCTCCGTCGCCGGCCCGTGGACGGGCTGTGGCGTCATCGTCCGTCCGCCGCCGGTGCGGGCGCCACGACCGGATTCCTCGCTGCTGGTAGGCCGAGCCTCCTACCGGCCGTAGCATGAAGGCCGTGGAGCTGCGCCAACTCCGGTACTTCGTCGCCGTCGCCGAGGAGCTGAACTTCGGCAGGGCCGCCGCGCGGCTCCTGATCGCCGGACCGTCCCTGTCCCAGCAGATCAAGGCGCTGGAACGCGACCTCGGGGTGCGCCTGTTCGACCGCGACCGCCGGTCGGTCTCCCTCACCGCGGCGGGCTCCGCCCTGCTCCCGCAGGTGCGCGACCTGCTGGCCCGGGCGGAGGAGCTGAAGAGCCGCGCCGGCGCGCTGTCCGGTTCCGAACCGGTACGGCTCGGCTACGTCAACTGGCTTCCGGCGGACCTGACGGCCCGCACCTCGCCGGTGGCCCGGGTGCACCTCGACGCCTGGGTAGCGCCCTCCCACACCCAGGCCGCCCGGGTCGCCGACGGCAGTCTGGACCTCGCGGTGTGCTGGGCCCCGGCCGCGGATCTCGAGCGGCTGGGGCTGCACGCCACGCTGATCGGCGCCGACCGGCTCTACGCCGTCGCCACCGGTGACGACACCGGGCCCGTCCGCGCCCGTGACACCGCCGTTCTCGTCGACGCGGACACCACGTCCTGGCTGTCCTGGAACCTCTACGCCGAGCGCCTGGCCGAGGACACGGGGGCCCGGGCGGTGCACATCAGCGACGGCGGCGTCACCGGCCCCGCGTTCTTCGACCACGTCCGCCGCAGCGACCGCCCGGTCGTCAACTCCCCCAAGGGCCAGATCACCCCGCTCCCGCCCGATCTGGTACGACGCCCGGTCGTGGCGCCGGAGATCCACTGGACCTGGTCGGTGATCCGGCGCGCCGCCGAGGACCGTGCCGCGGTCCTCGGCGTCGTCGACGCCCTCCGCGACGGCGCCGGAGACCTCGGCCTCCACGGCCCGGACGCCTGGCTGCCCGCCGACGACCCGCACCGGTCACCGCGGCCCTCGCACCCACCCGCATCCCGCCACTGACCCGCCGGCCTGGGCCAGGAGGCGTCGCCCGCCCGTGTGGCCGGTTGTCTCCCGCGTCTCACCGGGCTCAGAGGCAACTGAGAGTTTGCTGTGGCAGTCTGGCGCGCCCCCAACCCCCTCGGGAGCGCTCGAATGACTTTGATCAACGGTCTGCCCGCCCATGTCCTGCTGGTCCACGTGGTCGTCGTACTGATACCGCTCACCGCGCTGGCCCTGGTGGCCGCCGCCGTGTGGCCGCGGGCCGCCCGCCGGCTGGGGGTGATGCTGCCGCTGCTGGCGTTCGTGGCCCTGGCGAGCGTGCCGCTGACCACGCATGCCGGCGAGTGGCTCGAACGCCACGTGGCCGACGACGCCCTGGTGCGCCGGCACACCGAGCTGGGCGACGGGCTGCTGCCGTGGGCCCTGGGCCTGTTCGTGCTGGCGGCCGTCGTGTGGTGGGCGGGGCGCCGTACGCAGACGGAGTCCGGGCCGGGCGGCGGCCTGCGCTGGTCCGCGCTGCCCGTGCGCATCGTCGTGGGCGTGCTCTCGCTGGCCGTGGCGGCGGGCGCCGTGGTGGACGTCTACCGGATCGGCGACTCCGGAGCGAAGGCGGCCTGGCACGACGCGTACTCGAAGTCGGCGACGCGTGGCGGGGACGGCTCCTGACCCGACGCGACCGGGTGAAGCCCGGCCCTTCCGGCGAGGCCGCGGGGCCGGCTCATCGCGGGGTGCGCTCAGCCGAACAGGCCGCGCACGCGGATCGTCTCGACGTGCCGCCACGAGCCGCCGGGCAGCAGCACCCAGTCGCCGTTCGCCGACGTGGTCCTGCGCACGGCGGGGGTACGCGCCGCCCGGCGCGACGGCAACCGGGAACCGCAGCCCCGCGTCTTCGCCCGCTGCCGGGCGTGGGCCGACTTGCTCATGACCACTCCCGCGACCTGATGCTGTACTCCACCCGCGTACCCCCGCAAGCGCCCTCCCTCCGTCCTCCATCGTCCCTCTCTTCCCCCGGGATCGCCCGGCGACGAGGAGGAGAACGGTGCGCGCTCCGCCGCCTCAGCACTCGACGACGTTGACGGCGAGTCCGCCGCGGGCGGTCTCCTTGTACTTGACCTTCATGTCGGCGCCGGTCTCCTTCATCGTCTTGATGACCTTGTCGAGGGAGACGTGGTGCCGCCCGTCGCCGCGCAGGGCCATGCGGGCCGCGGTGACGGCCTTCACCGCGGCCATGCCGTTGCGCTCGATGCACGGGATCTGGACCAGGCCGCCGACCGGGTCGCAGGTCAGGCCGAGGTTGTGCTCCATGCCGATCTCGGCGGCGTTCTCCACCTGTTCCGGGCTGCCGCCCAGCACCTCGGCGAGGCCGCCCGCCGCCATGGAGCAGGCGGAGCCGACCTCGCCCTGGCAGCCGACCTCGGCGCCGGAGATGGATGCGTTCTCCTTGAAGAGCAGCCCGATCGCGCCCGCGGCCAGCAGGAACCTCACCACGCCGTCCTCGTCGGCGCCCGGGACGAAGCGCAGGTAGTAGTGGAGGACCGCGGGGATGATGTCGGCCGCGCCGTTCGTCGGGGCGGTGACGACCCGGCCCCCGGCGGCGTTCTCCTCGTTCACCGCCATCGCGTAGAGGGTGACCCACTCCATCGCGCGGCCCGCCGGGTCGCCCTCGCCGCGCAGGGCCCGGGCCGCCGACGCGGCACGCCGGCGGACCTTCAGGCCACCGGGCAGGATGCCTTCGCGGGACAGGCCGCGGGAGACGCAGCCCTCCATGACCCGCCAGATCGCCAGCAGGCCCGCACGGACCTCCTCCTCGCTGCGCCGGGCCTTCTCGTTCTCCAGCATCAGCGCGGAGACGGACAGACCGGACTCGCGGGCGAGCCGCAGCAGTTCGTCACCGGTGCGGAACGGGTGGGGCAGCTCGGTGTCGTCGGCCTTGACCCGGTCGGCGCCCACGGCGTCCTCGTCGACCACGAAGCCACCGCCGACCGAGTAGTACGTCTTCTCCAGCAGCGGCACGCCGTCGGCGTCGTACGCGAACAGGGTCATGCCGTTGGCGTGGTACGGCAGCGACCGCCGGCGGTGCAGGACCAGCTGGGTGGAGGCGTCGAAGCCGATCTCGTGGGCGGAGCCGATCTCGGCGCCGAGGAGGCGGATGCGGCCGGTGCCGCGGATCCGCTCGACGTCCAGGTCGGCCTGGGTGCCGTCGACGGTGTGCGGTTCGTTGCCCTCCAGGCCGAGCAGGACGGCCTTGGGGGTGCCGTGGCCGTGCCCAGTGGCGCCGAGGGAGCCGAACAGCTCCGCCCGCACCGACGCGGTCTGGGCCAGCACGCCGTCCCTCTTCAGCCGGGCGGCGAACATCGCGGCCGCGCGCATCGGGCCCACGGTGTGCGAGCTGGACGGGCCGATGCCGATGGAGAACAGGTCGAAGACGCTGATTGCCACGCCGTGACTCCGTGGGACGGGCGGGGTGTGCCGGGCACGCCCTGCGGGCGGGTCGTCGGCTGCCGGGGTGGGCCGGCGACGGGAGTGTGGGGCGGGACCCGTCCCCCTGCCGGAAGGCCTGGCGGCAGGGGGACGGGCGGTACCGGGGGTGGCTCAGCGGGCGGGCTGCGCCTCGAGCCGGTCCCGCAGCCAGGTGTGGAAGGCGCCGATGTGGTGCTCGCTGGGCACCAGGACGCCGCCCTCGGCGTAGGCCCGGGAGCTCATCCCCGGCTGGGTGCGCTCGCAGGCGTCGAAGTCCTGCTGGTTCACCCGGTGGAACAGCTCGACGGAGCGGTCCACGTCCTTTCCGCCCTCCACCACGTGCGGCAGGTACAGCCAGTCGCACTCGACGACCGTGCGGTCGACGGCCACCGGGTACATCCGGTGGAAGATCACGTGGTCCGGCACCAGGTTGACGAACACCTGCGGCTTGACGGTGATCGCGTAGTAACGGCGGTCCTGGTCCCGGGTGACGCCCGCGATGCGGTCCAGACCCTCGCCGCCGTCGACGGTGAAGCCCTCGACCTCCGCGCCGAACTCGGCGCCGTGGCCGACGTAGTACTGCGCCGCGTAGCCGTCGGCGAACTCCGGGAGCACCTCCGTGAGTTCGGGGTGGATCGTGGCGCAGTGGTAGCACTCCATGAAGTTCTCGATGATGAGCTTCCAGTTGGCCTTCACGTCGTAGACGATCCGCCTGCCCACCCGCAGGTTGTCGACGTCGTAGTTCTCGATCGACCCGGTGTCGCCGAGCCGTTCGGCCACCGCGCCGATCACGTCCTGTTCGAAGGACGGCGGGTTCTCCGCCAGGCACACCCACACATAGCCGAGCCACTCGCGGACATGGACGTTCACCAGGCCGTACGCGGTGCGGTCGACATCGGGCATCGACGTCAGGTTCGGCGCCGCCACCAGCTTTCCGTCCAGGTTGTAGGTCCAGGCGTGGTAGGGGCACTGGAAGGCGCGCCTGACCTCACCGGACTCCTCCGCGCACAGCTTCGCGCCCCGGTGCCGGCAGATGTTCAGGAACGCCTTGACGGAGCCGTCCCGGGAGCGGGAGACCAGCACGCTCTCACGACCCACCCGGCAGGTGCGGAACCGGCCCGGCCGCGCCAGTTCCGAGGCGCGGACCACACAGAACCACATGGCCTCGAAGACGCGCTCCTGCTCCAGGGCGAAGACCTCGGGGTCGGTGTAGTGCTTCCCGGGCAGCGTGGCGATCAGGCTGGGAGGAAGGCTGGTCGTCGTCATCGTGGTCACCTCGGAATGCATCGGACCCGGACGCGGCGCGGGTACGTGCCGGCGCCTGCCTCCTGTTGCATATAGCGATACTGAACTCTTCATGAGCAACAGTCACACTGTCATGCCTCTGAGTGACCAGTGTCAAGAGGCAGCCGACCGCGCGCCGGCGCTGACGCCGGTCGAGAACAGTCCGTCGAGGGCTCCAGCGGGAGCAAGCCTCTTGACCGGCCGCCGCCCACACCGGACGATGTTGCGTATCACTCTCACCGTTGCGCATCGCGCATTACGGAGGATGTCATGTCCCCTCGCCCGCAGTCCGGCCGCGAGTTCGTCCTCACCCTCTCGTGCCCCGACCGGTCAGGCATCGTCCACGCGGTCAGCAGCTTCCTCGTGAGCCATTCCGGCAACATCCTCGAGAGCCAGCAGTTCGACGACCGGCTGCAGGACCGCTTCTTCATGCGGGTGCACTTCGAGGTCACCCATCCGGCCACGTCCCTGGAGCTGCTGCGCACCGACTTCGGCCCGGTCGCCGAGGCGTACCGGATCAGCTGGCAGCTGCACGACGCCTCGACCCCGACCCGCACCCTGATCATGGTGTCGAAGTTCGGCCACTGCCTGAACGACCTGCTCTTCCGCCGGTCCACCGGCTCGCTCAACATCGAGGTCCCGGCGATCGTCTCCAACCACCGCGACTTCGAGCCGCTGGCCCGGAACTACGGCATCCCGTTCCACCACATCCCGGTGAGCCGCGACACCAAGGCCGATGCGGAGGCCCGGCTGCTGGAGCTCGTCGCCGAACTCGACATCGACCTGGTGGTGCTCGCCCGCTACATGCAGATCCTCTCCGACGACCTGTGCAAGCGGCTCGACGGCCGGGCCATCAACATCCACCACTCCTTCCTGCCGAGCTTCAAGGGCGCCCGGCCGTACGAGCAGGCGCACCGGCGCGGCGTCAAGCTCGTCGGGGCCACGGCGCACTACGTCACGCCCGACCTCGACGAGGGCCCGATCATCGAGCAGGACGTCGTACGCGTGGACCACTCCCACACGCCGGACGAACTGGTCACCATGGGACGCGACGTGGAGGCCCGGGTCCTCGCCCGCGCCGTGCAGTGGCACAGCGAGAGCCGTGTGCTGACCAACGGCAACTGCACGGTCGTCTTCCGCTGAGGCACAGGCCGCCCTACGGTAGGGGGCCGGCCGGCGCCGACGGCGGACAGGGTCCGTCACTTCGTCGCCGCGGCCCTTCGCCGTACCCCGCCCCCTGCGTATAGTTGCGCCATGAGCAACTACGCTGCAGATGGCGAAACAACGAGTCCGGCGAGCGGAGTGCAGTCCGTCGACCGCGCCGTCAGCGTCCTGGAGATCCTCGCCCGGCGCGGAGAGGCGGGCGTCAGCGAGGTCGCCGCCGAGATCGACGTCCACAAGTCGACCGCGTTCCGTCTGCTCGCGGCGCTGGAGGCGCGCGGTCTGGTCGAGCAGGCGACCGAGCGCGGCAAGTACCGGCTCGGTTTCGGCATCGTGCGCCTGGCCGGAGCGGTCACCGGGCGCCTGGACATCACCCGGCAGGGCCGGGAGGTGTGCGAGCGGCTCAGCGAGGAGATCGGCGAGACCGTCAACATCGCCGTGCTGCAGGAGCATTACGCCGTCAACCTCTGTCAGGTGCGCGGGCCGGGCGCCGTCGGCACCCACAACTGGGTCGGCCAGCTCACTCCGGTGCACGCCACGTCCAGCGGCAAGATCCTGCTGGCGCATCTGCCGGCGCAGGCGCGCGACGAGGTGATCGCGGCCTCGGGCCTGCGGAAGCACACCGAGCGCACCCTGACCACACGGGCGCGGCTGGAGAAGGACCTGACCGAGGCGCGGGAACGCGGGTACGCGGTGACGCTGGAGGAGCTCGAGACCGGGCTGCACGCCATGGCCGCCCCGATCCGCGCCCACCACGGCGAGGTCATCGCCGCCCTCAGCTCATCCGGTCCGGCGTACCGCTTCACCGAGCAGCGGATGCACGAGCTGGCGCCGCTGCTGATCAAGGGCGCGGAGGAGATCAGCCATCGCATGGGCCACCTCGGCTGACACGCTCCCCAGCGGGCTCGGCGGCGCTTCGGGCGTGGACCGGGTGCGGGTCTCGTCACCGGTGCGCCGCCCGTCGCCAGGGCCCGCCCGGGATTGCGGTAGGCCGTGGGATGAACGTCGGCTGCTCCACGACTTGTTGAGGCGTCGGTGAGAGCGGCCGGCTCCGCCTCCCGGCCGCCGCCGCGGGCGGCCGGGAGGCGTGGGGGTCACCGGTATTCGACGGCCGCGTCCAGCAGCCAGTCCGCCAGATAGCCGGCGAACGAGGAGCGCACCAGCACCCAGAAACCGGCCCTGGGTTCGTCGCGGGCCACCAGGACGACCTGGGTGCGGGCCAGTGTCGTCTGCGCGCACCGGCCGGGGCCGAAGGCACGTGGGTGCAGGTCCAGCGAGCAGCCGTGGGCCAGCAGGTCGCGGGCGCGAGGTCCGGCCACCAGCAGGGTGGTGCGCTGGGCGGAGACGTCGGTGACCGAGACCGGTTCGTCACCGGCCGCCGCGCGGATCCGGCCCTCCAGGTCCCGCTCGGTGCCGGGCCGGCCCACCACCAGCCATTCGTCGGGGCCGAGCCACACCGCGGTCACGTTCCCCGCGTGCACGACCGTGTCGGGCTCCAGGGGCAGTTGGAGTCCCAGGGCGAGTCCGACGGCGTCGGCCGCCGGGCCCTTGGCGTCGAGACGGACGTTCACCTGGGCCAGGAAGGGGAGTTCGACCAGGCGGATCGCGCCCCGGCAGGAGCGCGTCGCGGCGGCCAGGCGGTGGGCGGCGTCGGCCAGGGGGCTGCGCTGCCACGGGATCGGGGCGGTGTCAGCCATCGCGGCGGGCTCCCTCGGGGTCGTAGAGGACGGGGCTTGCGACGGTCACCGGGACCAGCCGGTCGCCGACGGGCGCGTAGAGGCGTTCGCCGATGCGGTCCCGGCCGCCCTTGACCAGGGCGAGCGCGAAGGTCCGGTCGAGCGCCGCGCTGCGGTAGCTGGAGGTGACATGACCGAGCATCGGGACGGGCGGGGCGGGCAGTTCGCTGTCGGCGACCAGGTGTGTGCCCTCGGGGAGGAAGACGGCCGGGTCCTCGGGGAGGAGGCCGACGAGGTGCTTGCGGTCGGGGCGGACGGTGTCCGCGCGGGCGTAGGAGCGCTTGCCGATGAAGTCGGGCTTCTTCTTCGACACCGCCCAGCCCATGCCGAGGTCCTGCGGGGTGACCGTGCCGTCGGTGTCCTGCCCGACGATGGGGTAGCCCTTCTCGGCGCGCAGGACGTGCATGGTCTCGGTGCCGTACGGGGTGATGCCGTACGGGGCGCCGGCCTCGTACAGCGCTTCCCACAGCCTGCGGGCGTCCCACGGCGAGACGTTGATCTCGTAGGCGAGTTCGCCGGAGAAGCTGATCCGGCACACCCGCGCCTCGATGCCCGCGACCGTCGTGTCCCGCCATGCCATGAACGGGAAGTCCTCGTTGGAGACCGCCAGTTCAGGGGCGACCGAGCCGAGGACGGCGCGGGACTTCGGACCCACCAGGGCCACGGTGGCCCACTGCTCGGTGACCGACGTGCAGTGGACCCGCAGCTCGGGCCACTCGGTCTGCAGCCACTCCTCCATCCAGTCCAGGACGGCCGCCGCGTTGCCGGTCGTGGTGGTGACCAGGAACCGGTCCCGGTCGAGCCGGATGACCGTGCCGTCGTCGAAGACCATCCCGTCCAGGCGGCACATCACCCCGTAGCGGATCATGCCCACCTTCAGGGTGCTCATCATGTTGGTGTAGAGCCGGTCGAGGAAGAGCGCGGCGTCCGGACCCTGGACGTCGATCTTGCCCAGTGTGGAGGCGTCCATGAAGGCCACGCCCTCGCGGGCCGCCCGGCACTCGCGCAGCACCGCCGTCTCCATGTCCTCGCCGTCCCGCGGGTAGTACCAGGGCCGCTTCCACTGGCCGACGTTCTCGAAGAGGGCGCCGTGCTCGACGTGCCAGGTGTGCAGGGCGGTGGTGCGGACCGGATCGCTCAGCGCGCCGCGGTCGCGGCCGGCGAGGGCGGCGAAGGACACCGGGGTGTACGGCGGCCGGAAGGTGGGCAGGCCGAGCGCCGAGATGTCCACGCCCAGGAGTCCGGCGACGACGCCGCTCGCCAGGACGCCGCCCGTCTTGCCCTGGTCGTTCGCGGTCCCGGCCGTGGTGTAGCGCTTGGTGTGCTCCACCGAGCGCAGGCCGGCGCCGGTCGCCCGCGCCAGATCGTCGACCGTGACGTCGCGCTGGAGGTCGACGAACCGCGGGGCGCCGGTGTCGCCGGGGACGGTGAAGACCTGCATCGGCGGGGTGTACGGCTGCGCGGACACGGCCGGCAGGACGGGAGCCTCGGCCGTGTACCCCTCCGCCTCGGCCGCGCGGACACCGGCCGACGCGCCCTGTGCGAGGGCCGTGGCCAGGTCGGAGGCGCCGTTCGCGCTGCCCGCGACCTCCACCGCCTGACGGCAGCCGTCGGGCACGAACGCGCCGAGTGCGGCGTCGTGCCGGAGCTTTCCGCCCGCCTGGCTGAACAGGTGCGCGACCGGGTTCCAGCCGCCGGAGACCAGCAGCAGGTCGACGGCGAACTCCCGCCGGCCGGTGGACTCGCCGTACGGCATGACCGTCACGGCGGTGAGACGGTCCCCGCCCTCCGTGCCGGTGACCGCGTGGCCGGCGAGCACGTCGATCCCGGCGGACCGGGCACGCTCGGCCCACTCGCCCGGCTCGGGGCGGGTGTCGACGATCGCGGCGATGCCCACGCCCGCGGCCGCCAGGTCGAGCGCGGCGGCGTAGGCGCTGTCGTTGGTGGTGAACACGACCGCGTGCCGGCCGGGCAGCACGGCGTACCGGTGGAGGTACGTCCGCGCGGAGGACGCCAGCATCACTCCGGGGCGGTCGTTGTCGCCGAACGCCAGCGAACGCTCGTGGGCACCGGTGGCGAGGACGACGCGCCGGGCCCGGATCCGCCAGACGCGCTCGCGGGAGACGTTCGCCGGGGCCTCGGCGCCGAGGTGGTTGGTGCGGCGCTCGACGGCGAGGAGGTGGTTGTCGTCGTAGTACCCGAAGACGGTGGTGCGGCGCAGGACGCGTACCTCGGGGGCCGCTTCCAGCTGTGCGCGGGTCGTCTCCACCCAGTCGAGGAGTTCGCCGGTGCCGAGGAGGCTGCCGCCGGGCTCGGGCTGATCGTCGGCGAGGACGACGCGGGCGCCGCTCTTCGCTGCGGCTGCCGCGGCGGCGAGGCCGGCCGGGCCGGCGCCGACGATAAGCAGGTCGCAGTGGGCGTGTACGGCGTCGTAGCGGGCCGGGTCGGGTTCGGTGGCGAGGCGGCCCTGACCGGGGAGGCTGCTCGCGGCCAGGCCGTCGTAGAGCTCGACGGTCGTCGCGGGGAGCATCGGCTCGGGGAAGGGTTTCTCGATCTGGACGACCGCGTTCGGTTCTTCGACGCCGGCGGAGAAGATGCCTCTCGGGCGGCCGAGCTTGATGCTCGTCGCTGCCGCGATGACCCCGTTGGCCAGGAGGGCCGAGGCGAGGGTGTCGCCTCGGTAACCCTGGTACGTGGTGCCGTCGAAGGTGAAGGCGAGGGATTCTTCCCGGTCGATGCGTCCGCCGGTGGGGCAGCGGAAAGGCTGGGTTTCTTCGCCCCCTCCGCCCCTGCCCTCCCCCACTCTCGGCTTCGCTCGAGCGCGGGGACCCCCATCGTCCTCCAGGGGCTGCGCCCCTTCGACCCCGCCAGGGGGCTGCGCCCCCTGGACCCCCGTCGGGCCTGAACGGGCCTTGTCCTCAAACTCCCCCAGAGGGGGCACCCCCGGGCGGGCTGGATTTGCCGGCCTCGGCTGAGAAGTGACAGTCTCCGGGCGCGGCTCCCCCACCTTGTACACGGCGAGGATCTCGTTCGTCGACGTGTCCCGCACCGCGTTGAACCACCGGCGGCAGCCCGCCGCATGGCTCCACCGCTCGGCGAAGGGGCCCTTGGGGTTGTCGCGGAAGAACAGGTACCGCGCCCACTCCTCGTCGGTGAGGGCGGCGGGGTCCTCGGGGTAGGGGACGTGGGCCTGGCCGCCGTAGTGGAACTCGGCCTCGTCACGGGGCCCGCACCACGGGCAGGGGATGAGCAGCATGGTTCGGCTCCCTAGTGGGCCACCGCGGCAGCGCCGTGCTCGTCGACGAGCGCGCCGGTGGTGAAACGGTCGAGCGAGAAGGGGGCGTTCAGGGCGTGGGGGGTGTCGTGCGCGATGGTGTGGGCGTAGACCCAGCCGACACCCGGGGTGGCCTTGAATCCGCCGGTCCCCCAGCCGCAGTTGAGGTAGAGGTTGCCGACCGGGGTGAGGCCGACGACGGGCGAGGCGTCGGGGGTGACGTCCACGATGCCGCCCCAGGTGCGCAGCACATGGGCGCGGGCGAAGACCGGGAAGAGCTCCAGGGCCGCCGACATCTGGTCCTCGATGATGTGGAAGGCGCCGCGCTGGGTGTAGGAGTTGTACGCGTCGATGCCGGCGCCCATCACCAGTTCGCCCTTGTGCGCCTGGCTGACGTACACGTGGACGGCGTTGGACATCACCACCGTGGGGTGGACGGGTTCCAGGAGTTCGGAGACGAGTGCCTGCAACGGGTGGCTCTGCAGGGGCAGTTCGATGCCGGCCATGGCGGCGAGGACGGAGGTGTGGCCGGCCGCGCACAGCGCCACCTTGCCGGCCGCGATCGGGCCGCGGGTGGTCTGCACGCCGACCACCCGGCCGCCGGCCACGTCGAGCCCGGTGACCTCGCAGTTCTGGATGATGTCGATGCCGGCGGCGTCCGCGGAGCGGGCGAAGCCCCAGGCGACGTAGTCGTGCTTGGCGATGCCGGCGCGCGGCTGGTAGGTGCCGCCGAGGACGGGGTAGCGCACGTCCGGGGAGGTGTTGACGATCGGGCAGACCTCTTTGACCCCGTCGGCGTCCAGCCATTCGGCGTCCACGCCGTTGAGCCGGTTGGCCTCGACGCGGCGAACGCTGTCGCGGACGTCCTGAAGGCTGTGGGCGAGGTTGAGCACACCGCGCTGGGAGAACAGGATCGGGTAGTCCAGCTCCTCTTCGAGCCCCTCCCACAGCTTCAGGGCGTGCTCGTAGATGCCGGCGCTCTCGTCCCACAGGTAGTTGGAGCGGATGATCGTGGTGTTGCGGGCCATGTTGCCGCCCGCGAGCCAGCCCTTCTCCAGGACGGCGACGTTGGTGATGCCGTGGTTCTTCGCCAGGTAGTGGGCGGTGGCCAGGCCGTGTCCGCCGCCGCCCACGACGATCACGTCGTACGACGGCCTGGGGTCCGGGTCGCGCCAGAGGAAGTCCGGGTGGTCGGGGAGGTCGGCGCCGGGCGTGCGGGGGCTCATCGGGCGTCTCCGTCGTACGAGAGGTGCGGGTAGAGCGGGTGCTTGGCGGCCAGTGCCTCGGTGCGGGCGCGCAGGGCGGCCACGTCCGGCTCGGGCTGGAGGGCGAGGGCGATCACGTCGGCGACCTCGGCGAAGTCCGCCTCGGTGAATCCGCGGGTGGCGAGCGCGGGGGTGCCGATGCGCAGGCCGGAGGTGACCATGGGGGGGCGGGGGTCGAAGGGGACGGCGTTGCGGTTGACGGTGATGCCGATCCGGTGGAGGAGGTCTTCGGCCTGCCGGCCGTCCAGGGGCGAGTCGCGCAGGTCGACGAGGACGAGGTGGACGTCCGTGCCGCCGGTGAGCACCTTCACTCCGGCCGCGGCCGCGTCCGGCCGGCCGAGGCGTTCGGCGAGGACGCGGGCCCCGGCGAGGGTGCGGGCCTGGCGTTCGGCGAACTCGGGCGAGGCCGCGACCTTGAAGGAGACCGCCTTGGCGGCGATGACGTGCTCCAGCGGGCCGCCCTGCATGCCCGGGAACACCGCCGAGTTGATCTTCTTGGCGAGGTCGGCGTCGTTGGTGAGGACGACCCCGCCGCGCGGGCCGCCGAGGGTCTTGTGCGTGGTGGTGGTGACCACGTGGGCGTGCGGGACCGGGCTCGGGTGCAGTCCGGCGGCGACCAGGCCCGCGAAGTGGGCCATGTCGACCATCAGGAGGGCGCCGACCTCGTCGGCGATCCGGCGGAAGGCCGCGAAGTCCAGCTGCCTGGGGTACGCCGACCAGCCGGCGATGATCATCTTGGGGCGGTGCTCCTTGGCGAGCCGCTCCACCTCGTCCATGTCCACGAGGTGGTCCGCCGCGGAGACGTGGTAGGGCACGACGTTCAGCATCTTGCCGCTGTAGTTGATGCGCATGCCGTGGGTGAGGTGGCCGCCGTGCGCCAGGTCGAGGCCCATGACGGTGTCGCCGGGCTGGAGGAGGGCGAAGAACACGGCGGTGTTGGCCTGCGCGCCGGAGTGCGGCTGGACGTTGGCGTAGGCGGCGCCGAACAGGGACTTGACGCGCTCGATCGCCAGCCGCTCGGTGACGTCGACGTGTTCGCAGCCGCCGTAGTAGCGGCGTCCCGGGTAGCCCTCGGCGTACTTGTTGGTCGCCACCGAGCCCTGCGCCTCCATCACGGCGGTGGGCGCGAAGTTCTCGGAGGCGATCATCTCCAGGGTGGACTGCTGGCGGCGCAGCTCGGCGCGCAGGGCTGCGTGGACCTCCGGGTCCAGCTCGGCAAGGCTGGTGTTCAGGGGGTTCATACGGCGTTCGCGTTCCTCTCGGCGGCCTCGACGACATTCGTGAGGAGCATCGCTCGGGTCATGGGTCCCACTCCCCCGGGCATCGGGGCGAGCCATCCGGCGGTCTCGGCGGCCTCCGGGTGGATGTCGCCGACGAGCCCGTGCTCGGTGCGGGTGATGCCGACGTCCAGGACGGCCGCGCCGGGGCGCAGCATGTCCTTGGTGATCAGTCCGGGCGAGCCGGCGGCAGCGACGACGATGTCCGCCTCACGCACGTGCCGGGCCAGGCCCTTGGTTCCGGTGTGGCAGAGGGTCACGGTGGCGTTCTCGGACCTGCGGGTGAGCAGCAGCCCGAGGGGCCGGCCGACCGTGATGCCCCGGCCGACCACGCACACCCGGGCCCCGGCGAGCGGAACGTCGTGGCGGCGCAGCAGTTCGACGATGCCGCGCGGGGTGCAGGGCAGCGGGGCGTCTACGCCGAGGACGAGGCGGCCGAGGTTGACGGGGTGCAGTCCGTCGGCGTCCTTGGCGGGGTCCATCCGCTCCAGTACGGCGTTGCTGTCCAGGTGGCGCGGGAGCGGGAGCTGGACGATGTATCCGGTGCAGGCCGGGTCGGCGTTCAGTTCGTCGACGACGTCCTCGACCTGCCGCTGGGTGGCGTCGGCGGGCAGTTCCCGGCGCAGGGAGGCGATCCCGGCCTGCGCGCAGTCGCGGTGCTTTCCGGCGACGTAGGCGCGGCTGCCGGGGTCGTCGCCGACGAGGACGGTCCCGAGGCCCGGCGGGCGGCCGGTGAGGGCGGTCGACTTGGCCACGCGCTCGGCGAGTTCACGGCGGATGGCGGCGGCGGTGGCCTTGCCGTCGAGGAGTTGTGCGGTCACCGGTGGTGTTCCTTCCCCTCGGCTAGCCACGGAGGCGGGACATGGACGGGTCGAACAGCGGCTCCTCGGCGACGACGGCTTCGACCCGCTGGTCGAAGTAGCCGATGTGCACCGTCGTACCGGCCTCGGCCAGCTCCGCCGGCAGCCACGCGTAGGCGATGCCCTTGCCGATGGTGTAGCCGTACGCCGCGCTGGTGACGTGACCGACGGCGCGGTCGCCGGCGTACACCGGCTCCTTGCCCATGACGACCGCGTGCGGGTCGTCGATGGTGAGGCAGCTCAGCCTGCGCCGGACGCCGGTCTTGCGGCGCTCCAGCGCGGCCTTCCCGATGAAGTCGCCCTTGTCGAGCTTGACGGCGAAGCCGACGCCGGCCTCGTAGGGGTCGTGCTCGTAGGTCATGTCGGTGCCGAAGGAGCGGTAGCCCTTCTCCAGGCGCAGGCTGTTGAAGGCGCCACGGCCGGCGATGACGCCGCCGAGCGGTTCGGCCGCGGCCCACAGGGTGTCCCACAGCTTCAGGCCCTGGTCGGCGGTGGTGTACAGCTCCCAGCCCAGTTCGCCGACGTAGGACAGGCGCATCGCGGTGACGGGGACGGAGCCGATGTAGGCGCGCTTGGCGCGGAAGTACTTCAGGCCCTCGTTCGAGAAGTCCTCGTCGGTGAGCGGCTGCAGCGCCTCGCGGGCGAGCGGGCCCCACAGGCCGATGCAGCAGGTGCCGGCGGTGATGTCGCGGACCTGGACGCGGCCGTCGGCGGGCAGGTGGCGGGTGAACCAGTCGAGGTCCAGGTTGCCGTTGGCGCCGACCTGGAAGAGGTCGCGGCCAAGGCGGGCGACGGTGATGTCGCTGCGGATGCCGCCGTCGTGGTCAAGCAGCAGGGTGTACGTCACCGAGCCGACGGACTTGGCGACCTTGCCGGTGACCAGGCCCTCCAGGAAGTCCGCGGCGGCGGGGCCGCTGACCTCCAGGCGCTTGAGGGCGGTCATGTCGTAGAGGGCGACCGTCTCGCGGGTCACCTGGGCCTCGGCGCCGACGATCGGAGACCAGTACCGCGCCGCCCAGTCGTTGGGGGTGGGGATGTCACGGCCTTCGGTCAGGGAGGCGTTGGCCTCGTACCACTGGGGGCGCTCCCAGCCGTTCGCCTCCAGGAAGAACGCGCCGTGTTCCTGCTGGCGGGTGTAGAAGGGGCTGGTGCGGATCGGGCGCGGCTCACCCGACGGCTGGAGCGGGTGGAGGATGTCGTAGACCTCCGCGAAGTTCCGGCAGTCGCGGGCCAGGACGTACTCCGGGGAGAGCTGGTGCGGCTCGAAGCGGTTGACGTCGCACTCGTGCAGGTCGAAGGAGGAGCAGTAGCCGTCGACCAGCCATTCGGCGACGGCCCGGCCGACGCCCGCGGAGTGGGTGACCCACACGGCCTCGGCGACCCAGAAGCCCTTGACGTCGGGGGACTCGCCGAGCAGCGGGTAGCCGTCGGTGGTGAAGGAGAACAGGCCGTTGATACCCTCCTCGATCTTCGCCTCCCTGGCCGCCGGGAGCAGGGACTGCGTCTCGGTCCAGGCCGGCTCGAAGTCCTCCTCGGTGAACTTCAGCACCGAGGGCATCTGTTCGGCCGCGTCCACGGAGAGGATGTCGTCGGCGGAGACCGGCATGGGTCGGTGGCCGTAGTAGCCGATGCCGAGGCCGTCGAAGCGGTCGCGGTAGTACAGGTCGGCGTCCTGGTGGCGCAGGATCGGGCGGACCGCCTCCTCGGTCTGGCCGGCGAGGGCGGGGACCGGGCCGGTCCAGGCGAGCTGGTGGGCCAGCGGGGTCAGCGGCAGCGTCATCCCGGCCATGCGGGCGATCTTCGGGCCCCAGATGCCGGCGCAGCACACGACGATGTCGGCGTCGATCTCGCCGTGGTCGGTGACGACGCCGGTGACGCGGCCCTCGCTCTGCCGGATGTCGAGGACCTCGTGCCGGGCGAGGAAGCGCACGCCGCGCCCGGTGGCCCGGCGGATCTGCGCCTCGACGGCGAGGACGGCCTTGGCCAGGCCGTCGGTGGGGACGAAGAGACCGCCGAGGATCTTGTCGCGGTCGACCAGCGGGTGCCTGGCCACGCACTCGTCGGGGGTCAGCAGCTGCGCCTCGATGCCCCATGCGGTGATCCAGCCGTGCCGGCGCCGGATCTCCGCGAGCCGCTCGGGGCTGGTCGCGACCTCGAGGCCGCCGACCTGGAGGAAGCAGGGCTTGCCGTCGACGTCGAGGGAGCAGAACTTCTCGACGGTGTAGCGGGCCAGCTCCGTCATCGTCTTCGAGGCGTTCGTCTGGAAGACCAGGCCGGGGGCGTGCGAGCTGGATCCCCCGGTGGCCGGGAGGGGGCCCTGGTCGACCACGGTCACTTCGGTCCAGCCGCGCGCGGAGATCTCGTCCGCCAGGGCCGCCCCCACGACACCCGCTCCGATGATCACCACTCGGGGTCCCGCCATCGCCCAACCTCCGAACTTGAGACCGGCTCAGTTGCTGTCTACGCAACGTGATTCAGGTTACGCAACTCAATGTGCCTGTCGCCGCATGAGGGTGTCAAGGGGTCGGTGACGTCGGAAAACAGCCCGGAGAACGGCCCCGGGAACGGCAACGCCCGGCGGGCGGTGCGCACCTGCGCGCACCGCCCGCCGGGCGTCGTCGGCCGGTCTCTTCCGGTCCCCTACCGCTTCAGCCAGGCGTCGACCTTGTCGCGGTTCGCGTCGACCCACTTCTTGGCCGCCGCGTCGTCCGACATCTTGTCCACCGCGATGTACCGGGCCACGGTGTTCTGGTCGTCGTTGGTCCAGTGGAAGTTCTTCACCAGCTTGTAGGCGGGGCTGCCCGACTTGGCGAACCGCGCGCTGACGATCTTGTCCAGGTCGTAGACGGGATAGTCGCAGGCGATCTTCGCGGCGTCGGCGTCACAGCCGGCCGTGTACTTCGGCAGGTCGACCTTGACCAGCGGCACCTCGGACATGAACCACTGCGGTTCGTAGAAGTAGCCGATCACCCACTGCTTGTTCTTCTCGGCCGTACGGTAGGCCTGGATGAGCGCCGTCTCGCTGCCCGCGTACACCACCTTGAAGTCCAGCTTCAGGTTCTTCACCAGCGCCGCGTCGTTGGTGACGTACGACGGGTCGCCGTCGAGGAGCTGGCCCTTGCCGCCCGACTCCGAGGTCCTGAACTTGTCGGCGTACTTGTCGAGGTTCTTCCAGTCGGTGATGTCCGGGTGGGCCTTGGCGAGCCACGGCGGCACGAACCAGCCGATCACCCCCTTGTTGCCGGTCGATCCCGCCTCCACGGCGGTCTTCTGCTCGGTGATGTACTTCTTCTTCAGATCGTCGTGGCCCCAGTTCTCCAGGACGGCGTCCACCTCACCGGTCCCGAAGCCCTGCCAGGCGATCTCCTCCTTCAGGTCCTTCTTGTTGACCGTGCAACCGAGGTCGTGCTGCGCCACGTACGCGACGACCGCCGCGTCCGCCTCGTAGCCGACCCACGGGTTGACGGCCAGGTTGAAGGCGCCGCACTTGCCGTCCGAGGACGTGGCGCCGGCCGAGGTGCTGTCGCCGACCTTCGCCCCCGAGCAGGCCGTGAGGGTCAGGCCGAGGACGGCCGCAGCGGCCGCGCCGGCCCGCCAGTGATGTGCCATGGTGTCGTGCTCCTTATGCCCTGGTGCGTCGTGCCGCAGCCTGCGTGATCCGGTCGAACATGACTCCGAGCAGTACGATGGCGAGCCCCGCCGCCAGCCCCTTGCCGTACAGCTCTCCCTGCGAGAACCCGGCCACGACGTCGTAGCCGAGGGCGCCCGCCCCCACCAGGCCGCCCACCACGACCATCGACAGCACGTAGATCAGACCCTGGTTGGTGGCGAGGGTCAGCGCGCTGCGTGCCATCGGCAGCTGGACCTTGGTGATGATCTGCCAGGTGTTGCACCCGGAGGAGGTGGCGGCCTCCACGGTGGACTCGGGCACGTTCCGCACCCCGTCCGCGATGATCTTGATGGCGACGGGCGCCGCGTACACGACGGCCGCGACGATCGCGGTGAACCGGGTGGCGCCGAACAGGGCCAGGAACGGCACGAGGTAGACGAACGGCGGCATGACCTGGGCGGCGTCCAGGGTGGGCCGCACCAGCCGGTCCACCATCCGGCTGCGGCCCATCCACACGCCGAAGACGACGCCGAACAGCATCACCAGGACCGTGGCGACGGCGGTGGAGGCCAGCGTCGTCATGCCGTCGGACCACACACCCGTGCCGACCAGCAGCCCGACGCACACCGCGGCCGTCGCCGCGGCGCGCCGGCCGCCGAGCACCGCGCCGAGCGCGACCAGGGTGATGCCGACCAGCCACCACGGGGAGTCGGTGAGCAGCGTCTGGAACGGGTTGAGCAGACCGTTGGTGATGATGTTCCGCAGACCGTTGGTGATCCCGGACAGATGGTCCTGCAGCCAGGTGGTCGTGGTGTCGGCCGCGCTCGCGATGTGGCTGCCCGTGGCGCCGTCGCCCGGGAACTCGGCCGCCCAGACGTAGGTGTGGGACAGGTAGACCAGGACGGCGGCCCCGGCGCCGCCCGCCACCAGCAGCGGGCGGCGCCACCGCGACAGGCGGCCGCCGGTTCGGCGGGTCTCGGTGCGCGCGGCCGCCGCGGTGGTGACCCGGTCGAGCACGATGGCCATGACGACGATGGCGAGCCCGGCGTTGAACGCCGTGCCGACGTCGAGCGACTGCAGGGCCTGGACCACGGTCTTGCCGAGGCCGGGGGCGTCGATCAGGGCGGCGATGGTCACCATGGCCAGCGCGGCCATGATGGTCTGGTTGACGCCCATGACCACCGTGCGCCGGGACATCGGCAGCAGCACCTTCAGCAGTTGCTGCGACCGTGTGGTGCCGAGCGAGTCGGCCGCCTCGACGGTGGTCTTGGGTACCGAGCGGATGGCGTGCGCGGTGATGCGGATGGCGGGCGGCGCCGCGTAGATGACGGTGGTGATCACGGCGGAGGCGCCGCCGATGAGGAAGATCAGGGTCAGCGGGGCGAGGTAGACGAAGGTCGGCATCGTCTGCATGAAGTCCAGGAACGGCGTCATGATCCGGTTGAACCGGTCGGACAGGCCGGCCCACACGCCCAGCGGGATGCCGATGAGCAGCGCCACGAGGACCGCCGACAGGGTCAGCGCGAGGGTGTCCATGCTCTGCTGCCACAGGCCCTGGAGCCCGAAGAAGGTGAAGCCCGCTACCGCCAGCAGCGCGACCCGCCAGTTGGCCACGGCCCAGGAGACGTAGCCGGTGAGTCCGACGACGCCGAGCCAGCCGATCTGCGGCACCGGGCGGGTGCCGGTGGGCTGGGAGATCAGCGACTGGACGAAGGTGACCAGGTTGTCGATGACCAGCCGGATCTCGTTGAAGAAGTACAGGAAGAGCGGGTTGGAGTTGCGGTTGGCCCCGATGCTGTCGTTGAGGTCGTTCAGCCACCGGTGCAGTCCGGTGAGGTCGGCCGCGGCGAGGGCCAGGGTCTGCCAGCCGCGCAGTACGGCGAACAGCACCAGCCAGGCGAGCAGGATCGCGGCCACCACCATGGGGCGGCTGACCTTGTGGCGCATCGCCGCGACCGGCGCGGTCGCGTCGGCGGCGGCCATCAGGCACCGCCTTCCCGCCCGGCGACGACGGAGAGGATCTCCTCGTCGCCGACGATGCCGAGCAGCTTGCCGTTCTCCACGACCTTGACGGGCTTCTCGGCGGCGAGCACCGCGCGGGTGGCCTCGCGCACCACCACGTCCGGCCCCAGCTCGGGTCCGTCCAGGGCGTCGCCGGGCTCGGCGGGGCGCATGATCCAGCGCAGGGTGAGGACGTCACCGCGCGGCACGTCCTTGACGAAGTCCCGTACGTAGTCGTCGGCGGGGGCGCCCACGAGTTCGTCGCCGGTGCCGCACTGGACCGTCTTTCCGTCCCGCATGATCAGGATGCGGTCGCCCAGCTTCAGCGCCTCGGACAGGTCGTGGGTGATGAACACCATGGTCTTGCCGACCTCGTGGTGCAGCCGCACGACCTCGCTCTGCATGTCGCGGCGGATCAGCGGGTCCAGCGCGGAGAACGGCTCGTCGAAGAAGAGGACGTCGGGATCGCCGGCGAGGGCGCGGGCGAGGCCGACGCGCTGCTGCATGCCGCCGGAGAGCTGATCGGGGTAGGAGTTCTCGTATCCGGCCAGGCCCACCAGTTCGACGACCTCCAGGGCCTTGCGGGTGCGCTCGGCCTTGCCCATGCCCCGGATCTCCAGGCCGAACGCCACGTTGTCGACGACCCTGCGGTGCGGCAGCAGGCCGAAGTGCTGGAAGACCATGGAGAACTTGCTGCGCCGCAGCTCGCGCAGCCGCCTGGCGTCGGCGCCGCGGATGTCCTCGCCCTCGAAGACGACCTCTCCGGCGGTGGGTTCGATCAGCCGGGTGAGGCATCGCACCAGGGTGGACTTGCCGGAGCCGGACAGGCCCATGACGACGAAGACCTCGCCGGGCGACACGTCGAAACTCACATCCCGTACGGCGGCGGTGCAGCCGGTGCGGTCCATCAGCTCGCGGCGGCTGAGCCCGCACAGCTCCTCGGAGCCCGGCACCTCGTCGGCCTTGGGTCCGAACACCTTCCACAGCCGGCGCACGGAGATGACCGGCGTTCGCGCCTGGGGCTCCTGGGACGTGTCGCTGGGCGGCGACACCTCGGTCTGGGCTGGGGTCATGATCGGGCCTCTCTCGGGCGGTCAGCCGCGGAACCAGTGCTGCGGCCGGGGTTGGATGTTCTGCCAGACGTGCTTGGGCTCCCGGTACTCGTCGAGGCCGGCCGGTCCCAGCTCACGGCCCACGCCCGAGTGTCCGAAGCCGCCCCATTCCGCCTGCGGTACATAGGGGTGGTAGTCGTTGATCCACACGGTGCCGTGGCGCAGCCTCCGGGCCACCCGCTGAGCCTTGCCCGCGTCCTGGGTCCAGACGGCCCCGGCGAGGCCGTACTCCGTGTCGTTGGCGATGCGGACGGCGTCGTCCTCGTCGTGGAAGCGCTCGACGGTGAGCACGGGTCCGAAGGATTCCTCGTGCACCACGCGCATGTCCTGCCGGCACTCGTCCAGGACGGTCGGCGGGTAGTAGAAGCCGTGTGCCAGCGCGGGGTCGTCGGGGCGGGCGCCGCCGCAGCGCAGGACGGCGCCCTCGGCGAGGCCGGCGGCGACGTACGCCTCGACCTTCTCCCGGTGCTGTGCGGAGATCAGCGGCCCGGTCTCGGCCTCCGCGTCGAAGGGGCCGCCGAGCCGGATGCGCCGGGCGCGGCGTACGACCTCGTCGACGAAGGCGTCGTGCACCACGTCCTCGACGATCAGCCGGGCGCCGGCCGAGCAGACCTGCCCGGAGTGCAGGAAGACGGCGGTGAGCGCGAAGTCGACGGCCGTCTCGAAGTCCGCGTCGGCGAAGACCACATTGGGGTTCTTGCCGCCGAGTTCGAGGGCGACCTTCTTCACCGTCGCCGCGGCGGTGGCCATGATGCGCCGCCCGGTGTGCAGTCCTCCGGTGAACGACACCATGTCGACGGCCGGGTGCTCGGCGAGCGGCGCGCCCGCCTCGGCCCCGGCGCCGAGCACCAGGTTGGCCGCGCCGGCCGGGAGCCCCGCCTCCTGGAGGGCCTTCATCAGCAGGACGGAGGTGGAGGGCGTCAGCTCGCTGGGCTTGAGGACGACCGTGTTCCCCGCGAGCAGTGCCGGTGCGATCTTCCAACTCGCCTGTAGCAGCGGGTAGTTCCACGGGGTGATCAGTCCGCAGACACCGACCGGCTCATAGGTGACGCGGCTGAGTGCGTCGTCGCGTCCGGTGTCGACCACCCGGCCGGCGCTGGTGCCCGCGATGCCGCCGTAGTAGCGGAAGCAGGAGACGACGTCGGCGATGTCGTACTCGCTCTCCACCAGCCGCTTGCCGGTGTCGAGGGACTCGGCGCGGGCGAATTCCTTGGCGTCGCGCTCGATGACGTCTGCGGTGCGCAGCAGCAGTGCGCCGCGCTCACGCTCGGGGGTCCGCGGCCAGGGGCCGTCGTCGAAGGCCCGCCGGGCCGCGCCGATCGCCGCCTCGGTGTCGGGGCGGGTCGCCTCCGAGACCGTCGCGACCAGGGTGCCGTCGGCCGGACAGCGGATCTCCCGGTGGCCGCCGGCCACTGGAGCGCGCCATTCTCCGTCCACATACAGATCTGCCACGCGCTGCGCCCTTCGAGCGGAATTCGTTGCGCATCGTGCATCGAATTGCTTGTGGTGGAACACCATTGCGGAACGGGGTGACGCCGTCAAGAGGTCGGCATGTCTCGATTTCGCGCCCCCGGTCCGTTCCCGGGCCCGCCTGCCCGGACCGTGTCAGCCGGCCAGGCGGTCCAGTGCCGCACGGCGCCAACGCTCCGTCTCGGCAATCTGGTTGAAGGTGAACAGGTGCAGGCCTGCCACCGCGGTGGCGGGCGCGGTGAACGCCGGTGCGCCGCGGGTGAGCAGGCGCTCGGGGGCGTATCCCCCGGGCGCCGCGAACCGCAGGAACCAGGAGGGGTGCCGGGTGAGGAAGCGCGTCGACTCCCCCACCCCGATCTTCGCCGCCATCGACAGCAGCTTCGCCCGCTGCACGGGTCCGGCGACGCCCAGGTGCACGGGCAGCGCGACGCCGCGGCGCCGGACCCGGGCGAGCCAGTCGCCGAGCACGCGCGGGTCGAAGCACAGGTTGCTGACGATGTAGGTGGCGTACTCCCGCTTGTCCCACATCGACTGGATGGTGACGTCGTCGTGGATGAGCGGATGGCTCTCCGGATAACCGGTGATGCCGAGGTCGGCGAAGGGGCCGCCCGGGCCGGCGAGCGCACGCAGCACCGGCAGGGCGCCGTGGTACGGCCCGGCCGGCGGATCGGCGTCACCGGCCGGGACGAAGACGTCCGCCACGCCTGCCGTGCGCAGCCGTTCGGCGACGTCCTTCAGGTGTGTGTCGTCCCGCAGCAGCCGCGCGGGGACGTGCGGGACGACGCGGTACCCGTGCGCCGCGAGCCGCTCGGTGAGCAGCAGCGTCGGCTCCAGCCCCTTGACCGGCGAGGCCGTCACCGTGACCACGACGTCGCGGGGCACGTGTGCGAGGACCTTCTCCTCGGTCGCCTTCGCCGGCAGCACCTCGTAACGGACGCGGGTGAGCAGCCTCCGCAGGGTCTGGGCGCCCATGGTTCAGCCGGCCTGCTGCTGGGCGTCGCGGTGCCGGTAGTAGGCGACCTTGGACGGGGGCAGCGGCTCGTTGCCCAGGATGAGGTCGGCGGCCTTCTCGGCGATCATCATCACCGGTGCGTAGATGTTGCCGTTGGTGACATAGGGCATCACCGACGCGTCCACCACGCGCAGGCCGTCCAGTCCGTGCACCCGCATGGTCAGCGGGTCGACGACGGACATCTCGTCGGTGCCCATCTTGCAGGTGCAGGACGGGTGCAGGGCGGTCTCGCCCTCCCTGGCGACCCAGGCGAGGATCTCCTCGTCGGTCTCGACGGAGGGTCCGGGCGAGATCTCGCCGCCGTTGTAGGGGGCGAGGGCGGGCTGGTTGAGGATCCTGCGTGCCACCCGGATCGCCTCCACCCACTCCCGGCGGTCCTGCTCGGTGGACAGGTAGTTGAAGCGCAGGGCGGGCTTGACCCGCGGGTCCCGGCTCTTGATCTTCACCGATCCGATCGCGTCCGAGTACATCGGCCCGACGTGCACCTGATAGCCGTGGCCGCCGGCCGGCGAGGAGCCGTCGTAGCGGACGGCGACCGGCAGGAAGTGGAACATCAGGTTGGGGTACTCCACGTCCTCGTTGCTGCGGGCGAAGCCGCCGGCCTCGAAGTGGTTGGTGGCCGCGGGGCCCTTGCGGAACAGCCACTGCAGCCCGATGAGGGGGGCGCGCCACTTCGCCATGTACGGCTGCATGGAGACCGGCTGCGTGCAGGCGTACTGGACGTACACCTCCAGGTGGTCCTGCATGTTCTCGCCGACGCCCGGCAGGTCGTGCACGGCGTCGATGCCGAGGGCGGAAAGCTCGGCGGCGTTGCCCACGCCGGAGAGCTGCAGCAGCTGCGGGGAGTTGATGGCGCCGCCGCACAGGATGACCTCGCCGGCGCGGACCTGCCGGACGGCGCCCCTGCCGCGCCGGTACTCGACGCCGACGGCCCGCTTGCCCTCGAAGAGCACCCGGGTGACCAGGGTGCGCGTCTTCACGGTGAGGTTCGGCCGCTTCATCGCGGGGTGGAGGTACGCCTTGGAGGCGGACAGCCGGCGCCCGCGGTGGACGTTGCGGTCGAACTTGGCGAACCCTTCCTGCCGGTAGCCGTTGACGTCGTCGGTCGGCGCGTAGCCCGCCTCCCGGGTGGCCTCGAGGAAGGCGGTGAACAGCGGGTTGGTGGCGGGGCCGCGCTCCAGGACGAGGGGGCCGTCGTGGCCGCGGAACTCGTCGTCGGGGTCGGCGGCCAGGCAGTTCTCCATGCGGCGGAAGTACGGCAGGCAGTGGGCGTAGTCCCAGGTCTCCATGCCGGGCCCGGACGCCCAGCGCTCGTAGTCCATGGGGTTGCCGCGCTGGAAGATCATGCCGTTGATGCTGCTGGAGCCGCCGAGCACCTTGCCGCGGGCGTGGTAGATGCGCCGGCCGCCCATGTGGGGCTCGGGCTCGGACTCGTACTTCCAGTCGTAGAAGCGGCTGCCTATGGGGTAGGTCAGCGCGGCGGGCATGTGGATGAAGACGTCCCAGGGATAGTCGGAGCGGCCCGCCTCCAGGACCAGCACCCGGTTGGCGGGGTCGGCCGAGAGCCGGTTGGCCAGCGCGCTGCCGGCCGATCCACCGCCGACGATGACGAAGTCGTACTGCAAGTCAGCCATGGTGCCTCGTCTCGCTCGCGCCTTGTGATGTGCGGGGCATGCTATTACGGGTGCCGCTATACGCACCAGGTTGCGAACAACGCAACTTGTAAGATCTTTGTGCACGCCGCGTTACTTGCAGAGGTGTTGTTTACTCCGCGTATAGTTCCGCTATGAGCAACTACAGTCCGGATACCGAAACGCAGGGTTCACCGCCCGGCGGAGTGCAGTCCGTCGACCGGGCCATCAGCGTGCTGGAGATCCTGGCCCAGCGCGGCGAGGCCGGTGTCAGCGAGGTGGCCGCCGAGATCGATGTGCACAAGTCGACCGCCTTCCGCCTGCTCGGCGCCCTGGAGGCGCGCGGCCTGGTGGAGCAGTCGGGCGAGCGGGGGAAGTACTCGCTCGGCTTCGGCATCGTACGCCTGGCGGGCGCCGTCACGGGACGCATCGACATCACCCAGCAGGGCCGCGCGGTGTGCGAGCGGCTCGCGGAGGAGATCGGTGAGACGGTCAACATCGCCGTGATGCAGGAGCACTATGCGATCAACCTCTACCAGGTGCGCGGCCAGTCCGCCATCACCGCGCACAACTGGGTCGGCCAGCTGACCCCGCTGCACGCCACCTCCAGCGGCAAGATCATGCTGGCCCACCTGCCGGCCAGGGAACGCGCCGCGCTGCTCTCGGAGGCCGGCCTGAAGAAGCTGACCCCGCACACGATCACCGCGAAGACGAAACTGGAGAAGAACCTCTCCGAGGCCCGGGAGCGCGGTTACGCCTGGACGCTGGAGGAGCTGGAGATCGGCCTGCACGCCATGGCCGCCCCGATCCGGGACCGGGAGGGCCGGGTCATCGCGTCGATCAGCGCCTCCGGACCCGCGTACCGGTTCACCGAGGAGCGCATGCACGAGCTGGCTCCGCTGCTGGTCAAGGGCGCGGAGGAGATCAGCCACCGGATGGGATACCTCGGCTGACCGCCCCGTGGGCGACCGCCGTACGACCGCCCGAAGGCCCGCGTACGCCCCCCGCGCGGGCCACGGTCGCCCGCCGCCGCGTCACCGCGGCCGCGGCGTGCCGAGACGCTCGTTCACCCAGTCGTGGAAGGCGCCGATGTGGTGCTCACTGGGCACGAGCACACCGCCCTTGGCGTACATCCGCGAGCTCATCCCGGGCTGGGTGCGTTCGCAGGCGTCGAAGTCCTGGCGGTTGACCCGGTCGAACAGCTCCACCGAGCGGCTGACGTCCTTGCCGCTCTCCACGACGTGCGGCAGGTAGAGCCAGTCGCACTCGACGACCGTGCGGTCGACGGCCACCGGGTACATCCGGTGGAAGATCACATGGTCGGGCACCAGGTTGATGAACACCTGCGGCTTGACCGTGATGGCGTAGTAGCGGCGGTCCTGGTCCGCGGAGACCCCGGGGATGCGGTCGAGGCCCTCGGAGCCGTCCACGGTGAAGCCCTGGATCTCCTCGCCGAACTCCGCGCCGTGCCCGACGTAGTACTGGGCCGCGTAGCCGTCGGCGAACTCCGGGAGCACCTCGGTGAGTTCGGGGTGGATCGTGGCGCAGTGGTAGCACTCCATGAAGTTCTCGATGATGAGCTTCCAGTTGGCCTTCACGTCGTAGACGATCCGCCTGCCCACCGACAGGTTCGCGATGTCGTAGCGCTCGATCGACTCGGTGTCGCCCAGCCGCTCGACCACCGCCCCGATCACGTCCTCCTCGAAGGAGGGCGGGTTCTCCGCCAGGCACACCCAGACGTAGCCGAGCCATTCGCGGACGGCCACGCTCACCAGGCCGTACTCCGTGCGGCCCACGTCGGGCATCTTGGTCAGGTTGGGCGCCGCGACGAGCTTGCCGTCCAGGTCGTAGGTCCAGGCGTGGTAGGGGCACTGGAAGGCGCGCCTCACCTCGCCCGTCTCCTCGGTGCACAGCTTGGCGCCGCGGTGCCGGCAGACGTTGAAGTAGGCGCGGACGGAGTGGTCCCGGGCCCGGGTGAGGAGGATGCTCTCGCGGCCCACGTCCACGGTGCGGAAGGCGCCGGGCCTGGCCAGTTCGGAGGCGCGCGCGACGCAGAACCACATGGCCTCGAAGACGCGCTCCTGTTCCTGGGCGAAGACGGCGGGGTCCGTGTAGGCGGAGCCGGGGAGGGTGGCGATCAGGCTGTCCGGCAGGCTGGTCGAGGTCACGGTGCACTCCTCGGGGGAACGTCGTGGATCGGCAGGTCACGCGCCGGGAAGAGCGACTCCGGTCAGCGTTGTGTATGAAGCAACACTGCGTTCGATGTGCAACGCAGCATGAGGTGGCGCCGGGGTGGTGTCAAGACGCGGCGGCGGCGAACTGCTTGCGCCGGCGGGTGAACAGCCGCGGCTGGTTCATGCCGAGCACGGCGACCTCCCGGCCGTCCTTGCGGTAGACGGCCAGAAAGCTGCGGTCGTCGACCGAGCCCTCCTCGACCGTCACGCTGTCGGCGCCGGCGGCGTGCCCGACGAACTGGATCTTCACGCCGTACTGGTCGGACCAGAAGTACGGCGGCCGGGGCGCGGCCGGTTCGATCGCGCCGTGCGCGAGCAGCGCGGCGACGGCGGCGTCCGGGCGTTCCAGGGCGCCGGTCCAGTGCTCGACCCGGCGGTGGAGCCCGGTGTGCGGGTCGTACCAGTTGGCGCAGTCGCCCACGGCGACCACCCCGGCCACGCTGGTCCGGCCGTCGGCGCCGCACTTCACGCCGTTGTCGAGGGCGACGCCGGATCCCTCGAGCCACTCGACGCAGGGGCGTGCGCCGACGCCGACGACGACGGTGTCCGCGGGGACGGTGCGTCCGTCCTCCAGCAGCACGGCCTCGACCCGGCGCTCTCCGTTCAGCCCCTTGACCCCGACGCCGCACAGCAGGCGCACACCGTGGTCCGCGTGCAGGGCGGAGACGACCGCGCCCATGGTCTCGCCGAGCGGTCCGGCCAGCGGTGTGCGGGCCGCCTCGATCACGGTCACGTCGCGTCCGAGGGCGTACGCCGTGGAGGCGACCTCGGCGCCGACGAATCCGCCGCCGATCACCACCACCCGTCCGCCGCGGGCGAGGTCGCCCCTGAGGGCGCGGGCGTCGTCGAGGGTGCGCAGCACGTGGACGCCGGCCAGGCCCTCGGTGCCGGGCAGGGTGCGGGCGGCCGCGCCGGTCGCGATGACCACGCCGTCGGCGCGTACCGCACGGCCTTCGGCGAGCCGGACGGCCCGCTCGGCGCGGTCCAGTCCGGTGGCGCGGACGCCGAGCAGCCACTCCGCCCGCAGTTCGTCGTCGTCCGTCTCCAGCGCCAGGTCCGCTTCGCCGATGGCGCCGGCCAGGAACTCCTTGGACAGCGGCGGCCTGTCGTAGGGGCGGTGGGGCTCGTCGCCGACGATCACCAGCCGGCCGTCGTACCCCCGTTTCCGCAGCGAGCGCGCGGCCGACAGACCGGCCAGCGAGGCGCCCACCACGGCGACGGTCCTCACGCGGGGCCTCCGGCCAGGCGGGCGGCGACGCACGGCGGCAGGTTGGGCGCGTCGGTGGAGAGCCGCACGTAGATCATGCCGTCCTCGACGACGACCTCGTGGGTGCGGACGGGGAGCTTGGCCGGCGGTGCGTCCACGGCTCCGGTCCTCAGGTCGAACTTCGAGGCGTGCAGCGGGCATTCGACCTCGCAGCCCTCCAGCCAGCCGTCGGCGAGCGACGCGTCCTGGTGGGTGCAGGTGTCGTCGATGGCGAAGAGTTCGCCGTCGTCGGTGTGGAACACCGAGACGGGCGGGTCTGTGTCGAGCCGGTGGGCCTCGCCTCGCGGCAGATCCGCGAGACGGCACGCGGGAATCATCATGACACCTCGGTGCGTATAGCGAAACGGATTGCATTAAGCGCAACGCCAGTCTGGGGCCGCCCTGAAGGGATGTCAAGGCGTGCGCGAGGCGGTTCGCACGGCGCTTTCCGAGCCTCGTCCGGGCAGCCGGAAGCGCCCTCGAAAGCGCAGGTCAGCGGGCAGATCGACGACCTGTACGGGGACAGCGACGGCCCTGCCCCGGTGCCGTGACGCTTCGGTCCGTCACCGGGGCAGGGCCGTCGGCCGCCGGGCGGTCAGTGACCGCGTTCGATCCACTCCTGCAGATGCGGCGCCTCGGCGCCGATGGTGGTGGTGTCGCCGTGACCGGTGTGCACGACGGTGTCCTCGGGCAGGGTGAGCAGCCGCCCGCTGATGGAGCGGATGATGGTCGGGAAGTCGCTGTACGACCGTCCCGTCGCCCCCGGGCCGCCGGAGAACAGGGTGTCGCCGCTGAAGAGCGCGGAGAGCCGCGGGGCGTACAGGCAGACGGCCCCCGGGGCGTGTCCCGGGGTGTGCAGCACGGTCAGCTCCACGCCGGCGACGGACAGCCGCTGCCCGTCGGCCAGCTCGCCGTCGGGCGCCCGGTCGGGGTGGGTCTGTTTCCACAGCGGCAGGTCGTCGGGGTGCAGCAGGACCGGGGCACCGGTGCGCTCGGCGAGTTCGGGTGCGGCGTCGATGTGGTCGTTGTGGGCGTGGGTGCACACGATCGCCCGCAGCGCGCGTCCGCCGACCGCCCGGGCGACGGCCTCGGCGTCGTGGGCGGCGTCGATGACGACCGCCTCGGTGTCGTCGCCCACGATCCACACGTTGTTCTCGACGTCCCAGGTGCCGCCGTCGAGGGTGAACTGCCCGCTGGTGACGAGGCGTTCGATGCGCGCGCCCGGCATCAGAACACCACCACGGAGCGCAGCACGTCGCCGCCGTGCATCCGCTCGAAGGCCTTCTCCACCTCGTCCAGCTGGATCGTCTCGGTGACGAAGGCGTCCAGGTCGAGCCGGCCCTGCAGATACAGGTCGATCAGCATGGGGAAGTCACGGGAGGGCAGGCAGTCGCCGTACCAGGAGGACTTCAGGGCGCCGCCGCGGCCGAAGACGTCCAGCAGCGGCAGTTCCAGCTGCATCTCGGGCGTGGGGACGCCGACCAGGACGACGGTGCCGGCCAGGTCGCGGGCGTAGAAGGCCTGCCGGTACGTCTCGGGGCGTCCGACGGCCTCGATGACGACGTCGGCGCCGAAACCGCCGGTCAGCTCGCGGATCGCCTCGACCGCCTCGGTGTTCCTCGAGTTGACGGTGTGGGTGGCGCCCAGCTTCCTGGCGGTCTCCAGCTTGCGGTCGTCGATGTCCACCGCGATGACCTTCGCCGCGCCGGCCAGGCTCGAACCGACGACCGCGGCGGCTCCGACGCCGCCGCAGCCGATCACGGCCACGGTGTCCCCGCGTCCGACGTTCCCGGTGTTGATGGCCGCGCCGATGCCGGCCATCACCCCGCAGCCCAGCAGCCCGGCGGCGGCAGGCGAGGCGGCCCGGTCGACCTTGGTGCACTGGCCCGCCGCCACAAGGGTCTTCTCCGCGAAGGCGCCGATGCCCAGGGCGGGCGACAGCTCGGTGCCGTCCGCCAGGGTCATCTTCTGCTTCGCGTTGTGCGTGTTGAAGCAGTACCAGGGCCGGCCACGCAGACAGGCCCGGCAACTCCCGCACACCGCACGCCAGTTGAGGATCACGAAGTCACCGGGCGCCACGTCGGTGACCCCGTCGCCGACCGCCTCCACCACACCGGCGGCCTCGTGGCCCAGCAGGAACGGGAAGTCGTCGCTGATGCCGCCCTCGCGGTAGTGCAGATCGGTGTGGCAGACACCGCAGGCCTCGATCTTGACCAGCGCCTCGCCCGGACCCGGGTCGGGCACGATGATCGTCTCCAGACTGACGGGGGCGCCCTTGCTCCGCGCGACGACACCGCGGACCTGCTGAGTCATGGCCACTCCTCGGCTCACAGAGGGGCGAGATGTTGCCTATTACGGCACACCTCTCACGTTTCGCAACACAGCATCGCGGAGGCCGAAGCAGCGGTCAAGGATCCGGCACGAGGGAACAGGCAGCGGGCGGCAAGGCGGCACCCGGGGCCGGACGCGGTGACATCCGGTCCCGGGCGCCGGCCCCTGTGCCGCGCTCAGGCGTAGACGTGCTGCACGAATTCGGCCAGCTGGCCGCGGTCGAGGTGCCGGGCGATGTCGGTCTCGCTGATCATGCCGATCATGCGCTTGTTCTCGACCACCGGGAGACGCTTGATCTGGTGGCCCTCCATCTCCCGCAGCGCCTCCGAGATGTCGGCGCCCGCGTCGATCCAGCGCGGCGTCCCCTCGCACAGGTCGGCGCAGGTCATCCGCGCCGGGTCATGGCCCGAGGCGACGCACTTCACCACGATGTCGCGGTCGGTGATGATGCCGACCATCCGGTCGCCGTTGTCGGGGTCGCTGACCGGAAGCGCGCCCACCTCGTGGTCCCGCATCATCTGTGCGGCGCGGTCCAGCGTCTCGTACCGGGGGATCCACTGGGCCCCCGGGTGCATGATGTCCTTGGCAGTCGTCATCGCTCGTCCTTCCATGTGGAGCGCGCGGAGCGGCCGGGCGCGCGAGGCCCGGACGCCGTCAACGCGTCACGGGAGTACGCCGGTTCCGCTCGCGCAGATAGGTGACCAGATCGGTGCGCAGGTACCGTCGGGCGGCGTCGGCCGCCTCGCGTGGGGTGCGCTCGCCCATCAGCACGCACAGCGTGTAACCGCAGTCCTCGAAGGCCGCGCGGGTGGCGAGGTCGGCGGGCGCCGCGACCGCGGCCCGCTCGCACACCAGGTAGCGCCGCAGCTGACGGAACACTTCGGATCTGGACGGTAGCAGCATGACCCAGGTCACCGCCCCAGGGACTCGGCGGACTCTCCGACAGTGGTGACGCCGCTGCCACGGCGCAACGGCGCGCATCCTTCACCCCGAACAAGGCCTTCAGCCATCGTGCACCCGCCGTATGGCGATGTCTTGTTGGGCTTTCAATCGGTGGCCCGGCGAGTACCGGGGAGGTGGGTCATGCCGGTCCGAGCGTGGTCGTGTCCCGCGTCCCGCGCCGCCAGGGAGTGCGCGGGCGGCGGTGACGGCGCCGGTGCGCGGCGCTCGCCGACATCATGGCCAGCCCCAGACAGAAGATCAGCGCCAGCGCGAGGCCCGAGCTGAACAGCGCGAGCCCGTTCATGCTGGCGATGTCGTGACCGAGGACGGAAACGGTGTACTTGGGCCCGCCCGACAGGTTGCCGAGGATCGCCAGGGCCGTGAAGGCGCCCGCACCCGCGAGCAGGAGCAGTCCGAGGAACAGCATGCGAGTCATCTCCTCAGGAAACGTCTGCCGACGCCTCGGGTACCCGCGACGCCGAGCCCGTACCGCGCGCCATGCCGGCTCGGGCGTCCGGGGAGCACTACGCCGGCCCGCACGCGCGCCCTGTCCCGAGAACGAGCGTGCCGTCGGCCGTGAGGCCGATGCGGACGCCGTGGCTGACGCGGTCGAGGGTCGAGCGCAGCCAGGCGCGGTCCTGCTCGCCGGCGGACTCCAGCCGCATCCGCCGCGCCTGGAGGGGGAACATCCGCAGCCCGGCCAGGGCGCCCGTGTCCGCCTCCACGGAGACCAGGTAGCCGAGCCGGAGGTCGTCGCGGTACTCCTCGTAGCCGGTGATGCCCTCGTAGTCGTCGATGAAGTCGCCGCAGCCGTAGAGGATCAGCCGGTCCCGGTACACCTCGACGGGGCGGGGGTGGTGCGAGGAGTGCCCGTGGACGACGTCGACGCCGCCGTCCACCAGGGTGCGCGCGAAGCGGATCTGCTCGCGGGGGACGCCGTAGCCCCAGTTCGACCCCCAGTGCACGGACACCACCGCGATGTCGCCCGGGCGCCTCGCCCGCCGTACCCGCCGTACGCAGGACTCGGCCGCCGCGGCGGACGGCTCTCGGAGGAAGGCGACGCCCGGCCGGTCCGCGGTGGCGGCCCAGTCGGGCGGGATGCCGCTGGACAGGGCGCCGAGGGCGAAGACCAGGACGCGGCGGCCGGGGCCGGCGGGGACCGCGGCGGGCGCGAAGGCCTGGTCGGCGTCGCGTCCCGCGCCCACGGCCCGCAGGCCCGCGCCGGCGAGCGAGTCGAGCGTCTCCTCCAGGCCGGGCCGGCCGAAGTCCAGCACGTGGTTGTTGGCCAGCACGCACACATCGGGCCGGGCCACCGTCAGGGCGGGCAGGTTCGCCGGGTGCATCCGGTAGTGCACCGCCTTGCCCGGCGCGAACGCGTCACTGCGGGTGACGGCCGTCTCCAGGTTCACGATCCGGGCGTCCGGGGCGGCCTCGTCCAGCAGCCGCAGCGCCTCGCCCCACGGCCAGGCGGGCGCGACCGGTGCGGGAACCGGGCCGCCGGCCGCTTCGGCCAGCTCCACGTAGGAGCGGGCGTCCGTCACCCAGCCCTCGCACAGCACCGGGTCTCCCGGATGCGCGAGGATCTGGTCGACGCCGCGCCCCAGCATCACGTCACCGCAGAGAAACAGCGTCACCACGCCGCCCATGTCCTCCACCCTAGGCGGCTCGGCCCGGGGTGGGGACGGTGTGCACCGCGGGCGTCGTCGGCCGACGGTACCGCGGCCGGGGTCGTCGTGGCCCGGGTTCCCCGAACTCACGGGCGAGCAGCGGACGTTGGGACGTAGGTTGGGCGGTGAACGATCGACACCACGATCCACGCCATGGACGAAAGACGGACCCGCCTGATGACCGACCCCACGACGACGCCCGAGCCGCCGATCGGCCAGAAGATCGACACGTCGGTGCCGCACTCCGCCCGCATCTGGAACTACTGGCTCGGCGGCAAGGACAACTACCCCGTCGACGAGGCGGCCGGTGACGCGTACACCGCGGTCTTCCCCGGGATCGTGACCATCGCCCGCAGCAGCCGCGCGTTTCTGCGCCGCACCCTCACCTATCTGGTCCGTGAGGCGGGGATCCGCCAGTTCCTGGACGTCGGCACGGGGCTGCCGACCGCCGACAACACCCATGAGGTCGCCCAGCGGCTCGCTCCCGAGTCGCGGATCGTGTACGTCGACAACGACCCGATGGTGCTGGCGCACGCCCGCGCCCTGCTGTGCTCCACCCGGGAGGGCGCGACGGCGTACATCGACGCCGACGTGACCGAACCGGACCGGATCCTCGAGGCCGCCGCCGGGACACTCGACCTCGGCCGTCCGGTCGGGCTCGTCCTCAGCAACATCCTGGGACACGTGGCCGACCACGCCCGGGCGCGCGCGATCGCCGGCCGCCTGATGGACGCCCTGCCCTCCGGCAGCCACCTCTGCGTCAACGACGGCTCACGCGGCGTCGACCCCGTCTTCGAGGAGGCCCAGTACGGCTAACAACCGCAGCGGCGCCGTCCCGTACCACCTTCGTACCGTCGCGGAGATCACCGCGTATTTCGACGGCCTGGAACTCGTCGATCCCGGCGCCGTCTCCGTCACGCAGTGGCGCCCGGACCCCGGCTCCCGCGCCCCGGAGATCATCGCGGAGCACGGAGGCCTGGCCCGCAAGCCGTAGCCGCGCGCGCCGGTGAACGACGAGGACCCCCGGCGGGCGCATGGCCTGCCCGGGGTCCTCGGCGCATCAGGGCGCGTCAGCCGTCGGACTCCGCCGACGGGATGTAGGCACCCGGCACGTCGTTCGGTGCGTAGATCTTCTTCTCACCGGGGTACGGCGTCTTCCAGTTGTGCGTCATGTACCAGGTGTAGTGGTTCATCTGGGCCGGGTTGGCGAAGTCGGGGATGGCGTGGGAGCCGGTCAGGTGCTGCTTCGACTTCCAGCCGTCCCACTCGGCGGCCAGCTGCTTCATGTCCGCCGGGACCTTCGTCGCCGGGACGGCCGCCGCCTTCGGGTCCTGCGCCGCCGGGGTGTCCGTGCCGCAGGCGGGCGGGGTCTTCAGGCCGTCGGTCAGCGAGGTCCGGTTGGGCTGCGCCGTGAACGGCGTGTAGTCCGGGCGCCGGGTGAAGGCTCCGCGCATCGGAGTGGCCGCGCTGTCCTTCTGGTTCATCGGGTGGATCCCGAGGATCTGCTCGATGGTGCGGATCATCGTGATCTGCGAGTAGTAGTGGCTGTCGACGGCGCCGTGCTGGGCCCAGGGGCTGATGATCTGGATCGGGGCGCGGTGGCCGTCGACGTGGTCGAGACCGGCCTGGGAGTCGTCCTCGACGACGAAGATCGCCGAGTCCTTCCAGTACTTGCTGTGCGAGATCGTGTCGACCATCTTGCCGACCGCGAGGTCGTTGTCCGCGACCTGCGCCGCCGGGCTCGCCGGACCACCGGTGTGGTCGTTGGAGAGCCAGAACATGTTCAGGTTCGCCGGACCGTTCTTCTCGAAGTCCTGCTTCCAGATCTGGTACTTGTAGACGTCAGGGACATCCAGGTCGAACATCGGGAAGCCGGGCACGGACACGGAGTTGAGCGACGGTATCGCCGAACCCGTCTGGATGGGGTAGGCGGTGGGCCGGCCCGTCGCGTCCATGTTCTTGGCGTCGCAGTACAGGTTCTGCCAGGTCGCGCCGGCCGGCTTGGTCTCGGCCGACTGGAACTCGCCGAAGTCCCGCACCGTCTTGCCGGCGGCCTGCGCGCCGGTCCACAGGAACCCGGACTTCTGGTGGCCGAGGGCGTCGTTCTCGGTGTCGTAGCTGCGCTGGTACTCGCCCGCCGAGGACTCGGTGTACTCCGGGTCGTCGGCCTGCATCAGCCAGTTGTGGCCCTCGGCGGAGTTGGTGCCGATGTCGTACGTGTTGTCGTACAGGCCGAACTGCTTGGCCAGCGCGTGCTGGTTCGGCGTCACGTTCTCGCCGAACTGCGTCACCGACGGGTCGCCGTTGCCCTGCGGCATGTCGCCGAAGACCTGGTCGTAGGTCCGGTTCTCCTTGACGATCAGGAAGACGTGCTTGATCGTCGACGGGTCGCCGAGCCGCTGCGGCACCGCCACCGGCTGCGCCTTGGCGCCGCCCTTGGCCACGGACACCGAGCCGGGCGTCCAGCCGTTCTGCTGGAAGACCTTGGCGGTCTGGGCCCGGATGACGCTGTCGTCCGGCAGGGTGAACCGGGTCAGGCTCGAGGTGGTGTCGTGCGTGCCGTGGCCGCCGGCGGTGGTGGGGCGGCGGGCGTCGATGCCGCGGGTGTTCGAGACCAGCACCTGGTCGCCGACGGTCGTGATCTCGGAGGGGAAGTAGTCCGTCGGCAGCAGGCCGACGTAACTCACCGGCTCCAGCGGGCTCTTGTACCGGTAGACGGCGACCGCGTTGGCGCGGCCGAGGGTCACCAGCAGGCGGCCGTCGTCGGTCAGGGTCACCGCGTTGGGCTCGTAGCCGACCTTCGCCTCCGGCCACGGCTGGGTGTCGATGGTCTGGACGACCTTGTTCTTCCGGGTGTCGATGACCGACACGCTGTTGTCGGCGGTGTTGGTGACGAACAGCGCCTTGCCCTTGGCGTACAGCGCGGTCGGGTGCAGGCCGACGTCGATGCTGGACGGGGCCGCGGCCGGGTCCGCGAGGTCGATGACGCTGACCGTGCCGGTGGTGGTGGCGCCGGTCTTCGGGTCGGCCGGCACCTGGGTGCCGTAGGAGTTGATGGTGGTGTCGCCGGCCTTGGCCGGGCGGCCGCCCTCGTTGCTGACGTAGAGCTTGTCGCCGACCTGGACCAGGTCGCGCGGCGCGTTGCCCACGCTCCAGCTCTGCTTGACGGCGCCGGTCGCCGTGTCGATGGCGACCACCCGGTTCTGGCCGTTGACCGCGGAGTACACGGTGGAGCCGTCGGCGGAGAACACCGCCGCGCCGACCAGGGCGTGCTTGGAGCCGTCCGCCGGGATCTTGACGGCCACCGGGTTGGCGACCGTGCCGTCCGGGTTGACCGTGAACTTGGTGTAGCCGTCGGTCTGGCCCAGCCACAGCTGCTTGCCGTCGGGCGAGTACGTGGGGCCTTCCTGGCCCACGGAGTTGCTGCTCAGGCGCGGGCTCGACGTGGCCGCGGTGCCGACGACCTGCTGCACCTTCCAGTTCTTGACGTCGACGATGGCCAGTGCCGCACCGCCGTCGGTGACCGAGGCCGCGACGTGGGTGCCGTCCGGGCTGGGCGAGGACGACATGATCTTGCCGTTGTCGATGACGAGGCGGTCGCCGTAGGGGGCGATGTACTGGTCGCTGGAGATCACCTGGCCGCGGTCGGTCGTCTGGCCGACCTGGTCGGTGCCGAACTGGTGGGTCTGGGCGTAGCCGACGCCGGCGGTGACGGCGAGGACCACGGCCGTGGCGCCCACCGTGAGGGCGCTGCGGCGCCCACCTCGTCTACCGCGGAACGCCGTCTGCTCGGATCGGCGGTGGCGGGTTACCTGCATGGGAGAGTCATCCCTTCGAGGGGTGGAGAAGTTCGACGTTGCCGTCGAACTGCCAAAGTGGGTTCGGTGCGTCGCCGGTCGGGGTCCGCACCAGGAAGTAGCCGTTCACTTCCTTCGGTCCGTCGCCGTCGGCGACGAACCGCCCGTCTGAGGTGACGTCGAGCTGGTAGACGGCCGTCCCGGTGGCCTCGACGCCGGGCAGATGCCAGGACACGACGCAGCGCCAGTCGTTGCCGGGTCCCTCGGCGGCGACCCGCACGCTGCCCTTGTCGCAGGAGGCCGTGGCCTTCAGCTGCGCTTCGGTGACCGCGGGGCGGTGGAGCTCCTCGGTCTGCAGGCGGTAGAGGTGGGCGAACTCCGTGGCGAGCGAGCGCTGCACCTTCTCCTGCGTGATGCCGGAGCCGGTGGCCCCGGTCGCCGGGGCGAGGACGGCGACGGTCACGCCGGTCAGTGCCAGCAGCGGCAGGAGACCGGCGGTGACCGCGCGGCGTCCCAGTCCGTCGGCGGTCACGTGCGTGAAGTCCCGCCGCAGGAACAGCAGGTACGCCAGCGTGGTGGCCACCACGGCCCACACCAGGCCGACCCCCACACCGATGAGGAGCGGGCCGAGCTGCGCGGGACTGGTGAACAGCCCGTTCCAGGCGATGAAGGCGTAGCCGGGCAGGGAGAGGCGTACGGCGACGGGCAGCGGCAGCATCTGGGCGAGCTGCATCGCGAGCGCGACGACCGCGGGCAGCAGCAGCCCCATCGGGGACCGCCCCAGCACGATGGAGCCGAGGAGCCCGATCGCGGCGAGGGCCAGGGTCGGGGCGAGGACGCACAGCCAGGCGAGGGCGACCCTGCCGGCCGCGTCCGATGGCGTCAGCTGGTGACCGTCGAGGCCGACCAGCGGTCGGCTGCCGACAGTCACGAGGCCGCCGGCCGCGCTGGAGCAGGCCAGCCCGGCCACGAGCAGCACGATGACGGTGAGCCCGGCCAGCGCCTTCGCCACGAAGATCCTCCGGGGCGAGCGGACCGCCACGAGCAGGTGCCGCCAGGTGCCGAGCCGGTCCTCGGAGGCGAACACGTCACCGGCGACCACCGAGGTCAGCAGCGGCAGCGCCCAGGTGCCTGAGAAGCCGAGCATCACCAGCGGCCCGGCCCATCCGGTGGCGAGCATCCAGCGGCCGAAGAGGGTGTCCGAGGGGAGCGTGCTCTGCTGGCCGACCGCCGCGACGAACAGACCGGGTGCGATCCAGCAGGCGAGCACCAGCAGCCGGATCCGCCATTGGGAGACGAGCTTGACCAGTTCGAAGCGGTAGCCCCGGGCAACCGAGACACGTGCGGAAGCGGTGGTCCCTTCGGGGGCGGGTGCGGTCGCGGTGGCGGTCATCGGCCGGCCTCCTGCTGCTGGGCGTGGGTGCGCCGGGCCGAAGCGCCGGATTCCTGTCGCGGTACGGCCGCTGAGGCGGGCCGGCTCGTGCCGGGCTCCGCCTGCCCTGCACCTGAATCCGCCCTTTCCCCGTCACTCCCCTGATGCTCCGTCAGGGCCAGGAAGGCCGCTTCCAGCGGGGAGACCACGGGGGCCAGTTCGCGCAGGGCGATGCCCGACCGGACGAGCCGCACCACGAGCGCGTCGAGGTCCGGCACCAGGGCGCGTACGACGAGCACATCGTCGGCGCCGGGACGCCCCTGCTCGACGAGGCGGATCCCGGGCGTGTCGGCGGCGATGCGGCGGGCGTCCTGCGGGTCGGAGGCGATCAGCCGGTAGTCGAGTTCCCGGCTCTCGGCGGCCAGTTCGCGTACGGGGCCGGAGAACACGACCCGTCCGGTGGCGAGGATGGTGACGTCGGAGCACAGCGCTTCGAGGTCGTCCATGCGGTGGCTGGAGAGCACGACGCCGGTCCCTTCCGCGGCCAGCCGGGTGAGGACGCCGTGGACGTGCTTCTTGCCCGCCGGGTCGAGGCCGTTGGACGGCTCGTCGAGCACGAGCAGCCGGGGCTTGGTGAGCAGGGCGGCGGCGAGCCCGAGCCGCTGCCGCATGCCGAGGGAGAAGCCGCGGATCCGGTCGTCGGCGACATCGGTGAGCCCGACCTCGCCGAGGACGTCGTCGATGCCGGCCGTGCGCGCGCCGCCGCGCAGGGCGGCGAGCGCGGCGAGGTTCTGCCGGGCGGTCAGCGACGGGTAGAGGCCGGGGCCGTCGACGAACCCGGCGACTCCGTCGGGGGCGGCGTACGTCCGGCCCACCGGCGTGCCGAGGATCTCCAGCCGGCCGCTGTCGGCCACGGCCAGCCCGAGCAGGAGCCCGAGAAGCGTCGTCTTGCCGGCGCCGTTCGGGCCGACCAGGCCGTGGATCCGTCCCTGCGCCACATCCAGATCGATCCCGTCGAGAGCGACGACATCACCGAAGCACTTGGTGATCCCGCGAGCCCGGACGGCCAGGAGTGAGTCCATGAGCCCCTTCTTTCGAAAGCCTCATGGACCCTAGGGAGAGCACACCGTACGCACAGGAAGCGTCAGTTGAACGCTCACGGAACGGAAGAAAACAGCAGTCCACCGGGTCCCGGGCGGCAAGGCCGCCGCAGCCCCCGTGGCCCTGTGACCCGGTGACGCGACGTCAACGCAGGTCAGAAGACGGCACGCACCTCCCCCACCTCCTCCCCGCGGCCCAGCACCGGCGCACGGCCGACGCGCTCCAGGACGGGCGCCGTGACTCCCATCAGCCGCAGCGCGCGGGCCAGCACGGGGCCGAGGGCCCGGACTCCGCCGTCCTCGATCTTGAGGGCCAGGGCACGCCCGTCGGGCAGGGCGAGGCCCTGTACGGCCTCGGCGCCCACCTTCGCCAGGACGCCCGGTATCTCCCGCATGAGCCAGGTGTCGTGGCGGTGGGTGCCCGCGACGTACTCGGGGTGGGCGCGCATGGCGTCGGCGACCCGCTGTTCGGGGGTGCCGGGGGCGGCGAGGACGAAGGAGCGGAAGGCGCGGGCGAGTCCGGTCAGGCTGATCGCCATCAGCGGCGCCCCGCAGCCGTCCACACCGACGGCGGCCACCGGTTCGCCGGCCGCGTCCTCCACGGCCGTGCGGATGACACGCTGGAGGGGATGCGCCGGGTCGAGGTAGGACTCCAGCGGCCAGGCGCGCAGCGCGGCGGCGGCCAGCATCGCCGTGTGCTTGCCGGAGCAGTTCATGGCCACTCGGTCGCGCCGGCCGCCGGCCGCGAGGCAGGCCTCCTGCTCCTGCTGGTCCAGGGGGAGCGCGGGCGGGCACCGGAGGTGATCGGGGGTGAGCCCGTGCTCCTTCAGCATCGTGCGCACCAGGTCGCGGTGGAACGGTTCCCCGGAGTGGCTCGCGGCGGCCAGTGCCAGCCGCTCGCCCGCGAGGTCCAGGCCGGCCCGCAGCATGCCCGCCGCCTGCATCGGCTTGTTGGCGGAGCGCGGGAAGACGGGGGACGTGACGTCGCCGATCGCCCACTCCACCGACCCGTCCGCGGCGAGCGCCACCACGCTGCCCCGGTGGCGCCCTTCGGTGAATCCGGAGCGGACGACCTCGGCGAGGACCGGGGCGCTCGGCGTGCTGGCGGTGGGGGTCGTGGCGGGCTGAGTCATCGGCGGGTCACCTTCCTGACGGAACCGGGGCCTGACGGGGCGGCCCGCACGGCATGTCCCGGGATCGCCGGGCACACGGCCGGATGAGCGGGTGCTGCGCACGCTACCCGCGGCCGCTCCTCGGCCGGCAGGCGGGCCCGGCCACCTTTATTCACGAACATGAACATCACACACATGGCTGTACGCGCGGGCGTCCGCCGTGCCAGACTCCCTCAACGTCCCTGCGGCACCGCTGACTTGGAGGCGTCCATGAGCATTCCCCGGCGCACCGTGCTCACCGTGGCGGCCGCCGCCACGGGCACCGCCGTCGCACCCGCACAGGCGGCTCAGGCGTCCGGCGACCCGGTCCCGGCGCCCACCGTGCGGGCACTGCGCGCCGCCGCCGACTACGCGGTGGAGAAACTGCGCGCTGTCGCGCCCGGGGTGACGGGCTTTCCCGTCGGCACGAAGGCCGAGAAGTGGGTCTACTCGCAGGGCGGTGACTGGGTCGGGGGATTCTGGCCGGGGACGCTGTGGATGGCGTACCTCCACAGCGGGGACGGCGTGTTCCGGACGCTGGCCCTCGACTCCGCCCGCCGGCTCGCCCCGCGCCGGTACGACACCACCACCCACGACCTCGGATTCCTGTTCACCCCGTCCTGGGTCACCGCCTGGCGGCTGACCGGCGACGACTACTGGCGCGCGGGCGCGATCGAGGCGGCCGGCTCGCTCATCCGGCGCTACAACCCCCGCGGCCACTTCATCCGGGCCTGGGGAGCGCTGGACGACCCGGTCGACGCGGGCCGGGTCATCATGGACACCATCATGAACCTCGACCTGCTGGCGTTCGCCAGTCGGCAGACGGGAGACGACAGGTATCTCCGCATCGCCGTGGAGCACGCCCGGACGGCCCAGCGGGTCTTTCCCCGCCCGGACGGCTCGACACTCCACGTCTTCGACTTCGACCCCAGCACCGGCGCCCCGATCGGCCCCGGCACGGTCCAGGGGTACAGCCCGGATTCCTGCTGGTCCCGCGGACAGGCCTGGGGCATCTACGGGTTCACCACGATGTACCGCCGGACGGGAGACCGGCAGTTCCTGACCACGGCGTGCAGACTCGCCGACTTCGCGGTCGGAGCGCTGAGCCCGGACCACGTCCCCGTGTGGGACTACCGCGCACCCCAGGCGCCGTACGACGTCAAGGACGCCTCGGCCGGTGCGGTCATGGCCTGCGGGCTGCCGGACCTGTCCGCCGCGGCCGGCCGGCCCGGCTACCGGCAGGTGGCCCTGCGGATCCTCACCGCGCTGGCGCAGACCTGCCTGACCCGGACCTCCACCCGCGCGCAGGCGGTCGTCGCCCGCTGCACCCGCAACCGGCCGGCCGAGGACGGAGTCGAGATCTCCCTCCCCTACGCCGACTACTACCTGCTGGAAGGCATCCTGCGCGTGCTGCGGCCGCGGGACGTCGACCGGGCGATCGACCTGTCGGCGGTCTGAGGCGGCCACCCGGCTCACTCCTCCGCCGTCAGGGACAGGCCGTAGGTTGGGGCGATGAGCGACGACTGGCGTGACGACCGGATCGGGGCTGCCCTGCGGGGCGCGAACCCGACGGTGCTGCGACGGCTGGAGGCGGGCTTCGCGGCGATCGGGGACGTGCAGTTCCTGCCCGGCTACTCGGTCCTGCTGGCCGACGAGCCGGGTGTGGAGCGGCTGTCCGACCTGCCCAGGGCGAGGCGGCTGGCGTTCCTGTCCGACATGGAGCGGCTCGGCGAGGCCGTGGAAAGGGCCTGCCGGCGCCTGGATCCCGCCTTCCGGCGGGTGAACCTGGAGATCCTCGGCAACACGGACCCGTTCCTGCACGCCCACGTCTGGCCCCGGTTCGAGTGGGAGCCGTCCGAACTGGTGGGCAAGCCGGTGTGGCTGTACCCGCCGGAGCGGTGGCGCGACGAGCGGTTCGCGCTCGGTCCGCGGCACGACGCACTGCGGGACGCGATCGCGGGCGAACTGGACCTGACTGCCCCGGCCGCCTGACGCACGTGTGCGCCGGCCGGACAGCGGGGAGGTATGTCCGTGTTACACCCCTGTGACAGCGAACGGACGATTCGAAGATCCGGAGCTGTCAGGCTCTGCCTGGAACAGAGCGGCAGACCATCGCGTGGCCTTCAGCCGACAGGGCGCCGACCGAGCGGCTCTGACACACAAGCAACCGTACGACCCGACCAGTCGACGTTCCTGGGGGAATGCACTCATGACCACCCGCACCCGCACCGTGGCGGCCGCCATCGCCGTGGCCGCCGCCGTCACCGGTTCCGCCCTGCTGGGCGTCACCGGCGCCGCCTCGGCCGCCACCGGTGCCTCGCACGGCACCCTGACCATCAGCAACGGCACCCGGTACGTGCTGATCAACGGCCACAAGGTCGACTTCAAGGTACCCGTCCGCGACCTCGCCTGGTCCCCGGACGGCAAGAAGGCCGCCTTCGTGGACGGCTCCGGCAACCTGGACATCGCCGGCCCCGACGGCAGCGGGCGTGTGGTGGTCGCGAAGAACCCGGGCAACCAGAACTGGTCCCACCCGACCTGGCAGGTGGCCGCGAAGGACACCCGCTACAACATCCCCGCCAAGGACAACCTCATCTTCGCCGCCCGCGCCAAGGGCGTCTCCCGGCTGAAGTACATCTCCGCCAAGGCCGTGCACGGCACGCCGAAGACCCTGCCCCTGAACGGTTCCCCCGACCCGGACGGCGCGGTCCCGCAGACCGGTAACGTCTGGCCGAACGCGGCCGGCCACTACGGCACCTCGGTGTACGCCAACGCCGACACCGGCGCCGTCTACATCCGCGACGACTACCTGCGCCAGCAGGGCGGCAAGCTCGCCAAGGGCTCCCAGCCGGCCCTGTCCCCGAACGAGGAGGAGGTCGTCTTCGTGCGCTCGGTCGCCGGACACGACCACGTGCTGGTCGAGGACTTCATGCACGGCAACCACGTCAAGGACCTCACCCCGCACGCCACCACCGACTACACCGAGCCCGCCTGGTCCCCCGACGGCAGGACGCTCGCGGTGCGCACCCCGTCCGGGACGGTGACCCTGCCCGCCGACGGCTCGGGCCATCCGACGAAGGTCACCTCGACGGTCGGACTGGCGGCGTACCGCCCCTGACACCGTGTCGGGCGACGGGCCGGGCGCGTCCGGGGCGCGGAGTACGGGTCACTTCGCGGTACGGGCGAGCTCGGCCCGCAGCTCGTCCAAGTGGGCGTCGGCGGTGTCGTGCGGCAGGAACTCGACCACGTCGAGGAACCGGAAGAGCACCCGGCTGGCGGTGACGGCGTACTCGTACGCGCCGAAGCCCACCACCGCGCCCATCGTGCCCCGCACCGCGCCCCGCACCACATGCGCGGTCAGGTCGTCCGGTTCCTCCGCCGACATGCCGCGCCGGGCGTTGGGCCGGGCCAGATACGGGCACACCATCGACGCGTACAGCATGCACGCGCGGTGCCCCGGCCCCTCCAGGGTCGGCGCGAGATTGCGGTAGGGCCGCCCCGCGGCCAGCGCCGCGCCGATCGCCGCGCTCTCCGCGGCCCCCACCACCCGCCATACCGGGCCCTGCGGCATGCCCTGGTTGCACACCGAGCACAGCCGTCCGCGGGCGCACGCGGCGCTGCGTTCGTAGTCGGTGAGCGCGAACTGCGGCTCCTCCCCTTCCCAGGGAGTGATGGCCGGCACCGGATACCCGCGCGCGTCACGGGGCCGTGCCTCGACCGCCGCCGGCATGGGAACGCTCTCGAATCGCACAGCCAATGCCTACCAGCACCAGCGGCTCCCGGCCAAGGCGGGGCGGAGCGGACGGTACGTCAGGCGGTGCTGCTGTACCACCTGCACGGCGGCGGAATGATCACAGGCAACGCGTGGTCCGTGCTGCCGCGGCTCCTGCGCGAGTCTCTGGGTGGCGACGCGCGCGGCCGGCCTGGGCGCCGACTCCGATCGCACCGTCGTCGGCGGGAAGAGCGCCGGCGGCGGGGCCTTCGCTCTGCTCACCCGTGGCCGTCGCGGCCCCCGCCCGGCCGGGCAGCTGCTGCTGTGCCCGATGCCGGACGTCCGACGCGACGGCGTGGCAGACGCCGCTGCACGACCAGTACGGCGGGCGGTGAACAGCCTGACCGAGTCGGCCGCCGTGACGTACGGCCCCGAGGGCATCCGCGTCAACGCGATCGCGCCCGGCGACACGCTGACCGAGATGATCCGGGCCTGGGAGGCGGAGTCCCCCGGGCTGCAGGACCGGCTCACGGCGCTGACCCCGCTGCGCCGCGGGGCCGCCTCGGACGAGATCGCCGAGGCCGCCGCCTGGCTGCTCAGCGACCGTGCCTCCTTCGTGACCGGGACGGTGCTGCGGGTCGACGGCGGCGCGCGCGCCTGAGCACGCCGGGCGCGGGCGTCAGCACGGCGCCGCCGGCCTGTCCGTGCTGCCCCGGCCATGTCGACGTGGGGTCGGCCGAACTCCGCGTCTGGACGGGCGCCTTGCACTGCTTCGGCGCCCGTCGCCCCCCGCGGTGGACCTCAGCGTGGGCGCCTGCGACGCCCGCATCCGCCGGCTGCGGGGCGTCCTCGCGTGGACGTGATGGCGCCGTAGGTGACCAGGCCGTAGGCGAGGTGGGGCAGCGCGTCGGCGGTCCAGTCGGCGGGCGACCAGGTGCGGGGGTCGCTGACTCCGAGGGCGGCCATCGGCGCGTCGGTCAGCGTCATGGCCAGGGCTCCGGTCAGCACGCCGCCGAGGCAGGGGTGCGGGCGCAGACCGGCGCGGTGGAGCAGGGCCATGGCGGCGCCGGTCCCGACTCCGACGGCGATGCCCGCGAGCGCCCCCAGTCCGGAGAGCCGGTTGTCCCGTTCCTCCCCGTCCGGGATCCGGAGTCCCGCCTTGGTGGTGATCTTGTCCACGACGGCCTGCGGGGCGCCGCTCGACGGGCGGCCGCGCAGCGCCATGTCCAGATAGCTGACGGCGTTCAGCGCGGTGGTGCCGGCGGCCCCCGCCGCACAGCCGCGCGCGAGGCTTCGGAACATGTCGCTCCGGGTCCCCGGCCGCGCCGTGCGCCAAACGGTGCCGCCCCCACAGGCGCCGTCATCCCGGCGTGAAGCGGACCGGGGTGCCCGCCGTGGCCTGCGCGGCCGCGGCCAGGGCGTCCTCGGGGACGACCCCGATCACCGGATAGCCCCCGGTGGTGGGGTGGTCGTGCAGGAACACCACCGGGCGCCCGTCCGGCGGGACCTGGACGGCGCCGAGCACCATCCCCTCGCTGGGCAGCTCGCCGGTCGAGGCGCGTTCCAGCGCCGGTCCCTCGGTGCGCAGGCCGATGCGGTTGCTGTGCTGCGACACGCGGTAGGTCGCCGAGGCGAGGGTGCGCAGCGCGGCGGGGGTGAACCAGTCGGCGCGGGGTCCGAGTGTGAGCGGCAGGGTCAGTTCGGCGGGCGGCGCCGGCCAGGGGGCGCCGTCGGGAAGCGCGGGCAGCGGGGCGGGGGTGCCCAGCGGGAGGACGTCGCCGTCGCGCAGGGGCGCCGGGCCGAGCCCGGAGAGCAGGTCCGTCGAACGGCTGCCGAGGACCGGTTCGACGGCGATGCCGCCGGCGGCGGCGACGTACGCGCGCACCCCCGCGGTCACCCCGCCCACGTTCAGCACGGCGCCCGCGGGCACCCGTACGGGCACGCCCCAGGCCACCGACCGGCGGTCGACGGTCACCGGGCAGGGCGCGCCGCCCACGACGACGGTGAGGGCGCGGTCGGGGCGCAGGGCGCAGCCGGTCAGGGTGGTCTCCAGGACGGCGGCGTCGGGGGTGTTGCCGAGGAACCGGTTGGCCAGCCGCATCGCGGGAGCGTCCAGGGCGCCGGAGCGGGGGACGCCCAGGTGGGCGTGGCCGCGCCGGCCGCCGTCCTGGACGGTGGTCAGGGCGCCGGAGCGTACGACGGCGAGCTTGGCGGTCATGGTGTGCCGCCCTCCGGCGTGAAGCGCACGCGCGTGCCCGGCGTGAGCAGGGCGGGTTCCTCGCGGCCGAGGTCCCACAGCGGGGCCGGGTCCGGCATGGTGCCGATGAGCTGCCAGCCGCCGGGGGTGGCCCGCGGGTAGACCGCGCTGTAGGGGCCGGCGAGGGCGACCGCGCCGGCCGGGACCCGGGTGCGGGGGGTCTCGCGGCGCGGCACGTGCAGCTCGGGGGGCAGTCCGGTGAGGTAGCCGAAGCCGGGGGCGAAGCCGCAGAAGGCGACGCGGTAGGTGTAGGAGGAGTGCCGGGCGGCGACCTCGCCGGCGCCGACGCCCCACAGTTCGGCCACCCGCGCCAGATCCGGGCCGTCGTAGCGCACGGGGATCTCCACGAGTCCTCCGGTGTCGGCGGGGTGGGCGGGCACGTCCCATGCGGCGATCCTGCGGGCCAGTTCGCCGGGGCGGGCGACGCCGTCCAGCAGGACGGTCCGGGCGCCGGGCACGATCTCCTCGATAGGGGGCAGGGTTCCCGCGGCGCGGCGCCGCAGCAGCTCGGCGTGGAAGGCGGCGGTGCGCTCGGCGTCCGGCAGTTCGACGAGCAGTGCGTGCCGTCCGGCGGGGCGCACGTCCAGGGACCGGTCGTCCGTCATGCGAACGCCCCGACCTCGACCCCGGCGGCGTCGAGGGCCTCGCGCACCCGCGCCGCGATCCGGGCGGCGCCCGGCGTGTCGCCGTGGACGCACAGGGAGCGGGCGGCCACCGGGACCGTCGTACCGTCCGCGGCCTCGACCGCGCCGTCCACGGCGAAGGCGAGGGAGCGCCGGATCACCGCGTCCTCGTCGGTCACCACGGCGCCTGGTTCACGGCGCGGCACCAGGGTGCCGGCGGGGGTGTAGGCGCGGTCCGCGAAGGCCTCCGGCACGGCGGTCAGGCCGGCCTCCTGCGCGGCGGCCAGCAGGCGGGAGCCGGGCAGGCCGAGCACCGGCAGGGCGCCGCCCGCGAGGCGGACGCCGGCCACGACGGCCGCGGCCTGCTCGGCGTCGTGCACGGTGCGGTTGTAGAGCGCGCCGTGGGGCTTGACGTAGGCCACGTCGGCGCCGGCGGCCTGGGCGAAGACCCGCAGCGCGCCGATCTGGTAGGCGACCTCGGCCGCCAGCTCCTCGCCGGGCACGTCCATGGCGCGGCGGCCGAATCCGGCCAGGTCGCGGTAGGAGACCTGGGCGCCGATCCGGACGCCGCGCCCGGCGGCCAGGTCGCAGACGCGGCGCATCACGGAGGGGTCGCCGGCGTGGAAGCCGCAGGCGACGTTGGCGCTGGTCACGACGGAGAGCAGGGCGTCGTCGTCGGTGAGGGTCCAGCGGCCGAAGCCCTCACCGAGGTCCGCGTTGAGGTCGATCACATTCCGAACCTAATCGATTGTTGAACGATCCGACAAGAGATGGATTTACCGAACGCCCCCTTGTTCGATCGTTGAACGATCCCCTAGGGTCCCTGCATCCCCCACGGATCCGGGGTCCCGGATCCGTGCCACCCGGGCGTCGCGCCCGCACAACCCCAAAAGGCCACCGCATGATCGTTCTGCTCGGCGTCGTCGTGGTGATCCTCGGATTCGTCACGCGCCGCAATCCCGTCCTCGTGGTGGGCGTCGCCGGTGTCTTCACCGGGCTGATCGGCGGAATGAACCCGCTGCAGGTCCTGGCGGCCTTCGGCCGGTCCTTCGCGGACAGCCGCTCGGTCACCGTCTTCGCCGTCGCCCTGCCTGTGATCGGTCTGCTGGAGCGCTACGGCCTGCGGGAACAGGCCCGCAGGCTCATCGCCCGGCTCGGCGCGCTGAGCACCGGCCGGTTCCTCACCGTCTATCTGCTGGTCCGTCAGGTCACCGCGGCGTTCGGCCTGACCAGCATGTGCGGGCCGGCGCAGACCGTGCGGCCGCTCGTCGCGCCCATGGCCGAGGCCGCCGCCGAACGCTCGACGGGTGCGGCGCTGCCCGAGCGGCTGCGGGAGAAGGTGCGCTCCTACTCCGCGTCCGCCGACACCGTCGGCGTGTTCTTCGGCGAGGACTGCTTCGTCGCGATCGGCTCCATCCTGCTGATCACCGGATTCGTCAACTCCACCTACCACCAGAACCTGGAGCCGACCCAGCTGGCCCTGTGGGCGGTCCCGGTCGCCGTCTGTGCCTTCCTGATCCACGGCGCCCGGCTGCTGCTCCTGGACCGCCAGTTGCAGCGCGAGATGGCGCTCGCCGCCGCCGAACACGACCTGCCGCTGCCGAAGGAGAGCAACAAGTGATCAAGGTCGAATGGCTGTACTGGCTGGTGGGTCTCGTCTTCGTCGTGATGGCCGTGCAGATGGCGGCCGACCGCAGCAACCCCAGGCGGTGGACCTCCGCCGCGTTCTGGGGCCTGCTCGGGCTGACCTTCCCCTACGGCACCGGGGTCGCCAACGCCACCGCGAAGAACGGCGGCTGGACCCTGCCCGCCGAACCGCTCGGCGCCGCGGTCCTCGCCCTGATCGTGCTCGCCGGCTTCAACTTCCTCGGCAAGGGCGTCCCCGTCACCAGCACCGCCGAGGAGCGCGAGGCCTCCGCCACCCGGCTCGGCAGCCGCATCTTCGTCCCCGCCCTGACGATCCCGCTCGTCGCCATCGTCTGCGCCTCGGTCCTCGACGACTCGGGCCTGTTCGAGACCGGCAAGGCCACCCTGATCGGGCTCGGCATCGGCTGCCTCGTCGCCCTCGGCGTCGGCATGCTGGTCACCGGCGAGCGGAAGCTCTCCGTGCCGCTGCACTCCGGGCGTTCCATGCTCGAGGCGATGGGCTCCGCCCTGCTGCTGCCCCAACTCCTCGCCGTACTCGGCTCGATCTTCGCGCTCGCGGGCGTCGGCACCCAGGTCGGCAAGGTCGTGCACGACGTCCTGCCGGACCACTCGAAGTACCTCGCCGTCCTCGCCTACTGCGTCGGCATGTTCCTGTTCACCGTGATCATGGGCAACGCCTTCGCCGCGTTCCCGGTGATGACCGCGGCGATCGGCTGGCCCGTCCTCATCCAGCAGATGCACGGCGATCCCCCGGCCGTCCTCGCCGTCGGCATGCTGGCCGGCTTCTGCGGCACGCTGTGCACGCCGATGGCCGCCAACTTCAACATCGTCCCGGCGACCCTGCTGGAGCTGAAGGACCAGTACGGCCCCATCAAGGCGCAGATCCCGACGGCCCTGCCGCTGCTGGTCTGCTGCACGGCGCTCATGGCGTTCTTCGCGTTCTGACCGGCTCCGGCCACCGCACCCCAGGAAGGTAGTGCCATGACCCGCGTGCTCGTCACCGGCTTCGCCCCCTTCGACGGCCAACAGGTCAACCCGTCCTGGCAGGCGGCCTCGCTCGTGGCCGCCGAGCCGCCCGCCGGGTTCACCGTCACCGCCGCCGAACTCCCCTGTGTCTTCGGCGAGTCCATCCGGGCCCTGCGCGACGCCGTCCGCGCCGCCGAGCCCGACCTGGTCCTGTGTCTGGGCCAGGCGGGCGGCCGCCCCGGCGTCAGCGTCGAACGCGTCGCCGTCAACGTCGACGACGCCCGTATCCCCGACAACGCGGGCAACCAGCCCATCGACGAACCCGTGGTCCCCGGCGGCCCCGCCGCGTACTTCTCCACGCTCCCGGTGAAGGCCTGCGTCGCCGCCCTGCGCGCGGCCGGCGTGCCGGCAGCGGTGTCCAACACCGCCGGCACGTTCGTCTGCAACCACGTCGCGTACGGCCTCGGTCACCTCATCGCCACCGAACTCCCGCACGTCCGCGGCGGTTTCGTGCATGTGCCCTGGGCGCCGGAGCAGGTCACCGACGGCACCGCGCCCGCCCTGGAGCCCGCCACCGTCGCCCGCGGACTGCGCGCGCTGCTGCCGGCCGCCGCCCGCACCCCCGCGGACGGCGATTTGAAGGTCACCGAGGGAGCCACCCACTGATGCCGCTCGCCGCGCACGCGGCCGGATTCGCCCGGCTCGCCCTGGCCAACATCACCCGCGAGTACCCCCACTCCCCCGCCCACCTGATGACCTCGCCGGACGAGGACGTACGGCCCAGCGCCCTGCACCCTGCCTTCCACGGCTCCTACGACTGGCACTCGTCGGTCCACATGCACTGGCTGCTGGTCCGCCTCCTGCGCCGGCACGGCGCCACACCCGCCCTGCCGGACACCGCGCCGGTCACCGACGTCCTCGACCGGCACCTCACCGACGCGAACATCGCCGTCGAAGCCGCCTACCTGCGCGGCCATCCCTCCTTCGAGCGGCCGTACGGCTGGGCCTGGCTGGTGGCGCTCGCCGCCGAATGCCGGGCGTACGCGGGCCCGGCCGGGGCCCGCTGGGCCGCGGCGCTGGCGCCGGCGGTCGCCGCCGTCGACGCCCTGCTGACCGAGTGGCTGCCGAAGGCCACCTATCCGGTGCGCCACGGCACCCACCCCAACAGCGCCTTCGCGCTGGGCCTCCTGCTCGACTCGGGCGAACTGCCCGCCACGACCGCCGAGGCCGTACGGCGGCGGCTGCGGGCCTGGTTCGCCGACGACCACGACGCGCCCGCGCACTGGGAACCGTCCGGCCAGGACTTTCTGTCCCCGGCGCTGACCGAGGCCGACGCCATGCGCCGGGTGCTCGGCGGGGAGCAGTTCGCCCGGTGGCTGGACCGCTTCCTGCCCGCGCTGCGCTCCGGCGCCCCCTGCCCGGTGCTGGAGGTGCCCGTCGTCTCCGACCTGACCGACCCGCAGATCGGCCATCTGCTCGGGCTCACCCTCAGCCGGGCCGCCGCCCTGCGCTCGATCGCCGCCGCGCTGCCGGACGGCCCGGTGCGCCGGCGTCTGGCCGAGGCCGCCGACGCCCACCTGGCGGCGGGGCTGCCCGCCGTGCGACGCGAGGACTTCACCACCGACCACTGGCTGGCCACCTTCGCGGCGCTGGCCCTCGACGCCGGGCCGGGTCACACCGCCGGGTCCTGCTGACGTCCGGCGGCGCGGCATGCCTCAGGGACGCTCGGCCGGGCGGGAGAGCATGGTCATGGCCGCGAGCCAGCCGCGGATGCCGGGGCGGTCCAGGTTGATCTCGATGGTGGCCGGTACGGCGAAGTCGAGGTGCAGCGGGCCGGCGAAGGTGTCCGTGAGGTCGTCCCGCGTCAGCCGGTGCGGCCCCGTGGCGCCGGGTGTACCAGGCTCCCGGTCGCTGAAGCACAGCAGGAAGTAGCGGCCGCCGGGGCGCAGCACGGCGCGCAGGCCACGGGTGAAGGCGGGACGGTCGTCCGCGTCGAGCATGTGGAACATGCCGCAGTCCAGCACGGTGTCGAACCGCTCGCCCAGGTCCGCCAGCCTCCGCGTGTCGTGGTGCAGGAACCGGGCCCGCAGGCCGCGCCGGCACGCCTTGTCCCCGGCGACGCGCAGCGCGGTGTCCGCCAGGTCCACGCCGGTGGCGTCGAGCCCGAGGCCGGCGCACATCAGCACGTGCTCGCCGGTGCCGCAGCCGACGTCGAGCACCCGGCCGCGGACGGCCCCCGACCGGGCGAGGGCGAGGAACGCCGGCTGGGGGCGGCCGATCTCCCAGGGCGGCCGTCCGGCGTAGAGGGCGTCGAGCCGCTGCGAGGACGCCACCGCGTCCGCCTCGTCCTGTGCGTCCGGTGCGTCCCGTTGATCGGGTCCGGCCATGGCGACGACCTCCCTCGGTGGGCGTTCCCTTACACCGACGGTAGGCGCTCCTGCCCACCCGGTCACGGCGGCCCGGCGGCGCGGAGGCCGGCCCGCCTTCTGCTCGTTGCGCCGCATACCCGTGCTCATCTCCGATCGCGATGACCGCGATCGCGAACCATCGCGGCCGGACGGGAAGCACAGGGGCGGTCCCGTTGCTGGTCCCGTAGGAGCGGCCAGGAGGCCGCACGGCTCCCGCGACGAAGAAGGTCCCCGTGCCCCAGCCATGCGAAGTAAGGACGTCACACCGGCGTGCGACCGGCGCCGGGCCCGCCCACGGTGTGCCGGGCCGGCTGATCGCGCTGCTGGCCGTCGCCTCCGGCATGACGGTCGCCAACCTGTACTACGCCCAGCCCCTGCTCTCCTCGCTGCGCGAGGTGTTCCACACCAGCACCGCGGCGGCCGGCTGGCTGATCACCCTCACCCAGGTCGGCTATGTGATCGGCATGCTCTTCCTGGTGCCGCTCGGCGACCGGCTGGAGAAGCGCGGCCTGATCACGGTGCTGCTGGCGGTCACCACCGCCGCTCTCCTGACGGCCGGGCTGGCCGGGAACTTCCCCACTCTGCTGATCGCCTCCCTGGTCGCCGGCGCCACCTCGGTCGTCGCCCAGATCCTGGTCCCGTTCGCCGCGAGCCTCGCGCCCGACCACGCCCGCGGCCGGATCGTGGGCCGGGTGATGAGCGGGCTGCTCACCGGGATCCTGCTCTCGCGCACCCTCAGCGGTCTGGTGTCCGACACCGCCGGCTGGCGCGTGGTCTACCTGGGCTCGGCCGGCCTGATGGCCGTGCTCGCCGTCGCCCTGCGCTCGGCCCTGCCCCGGCACGCGCCGACCACGGCCATCCCGTACGCCCGGGTGCTGCACTCCACCGTGCTGATGCTGCGCATCCACCCCGTGCTGCTGCGCCGCGCCCTGTACCAGGCGGCGATGTTCGGCGCGTTCAGCGCCTTCTGGACCACCGTCTCCTACCTCCTCGCCGGTCCCGGCTTCCACTACTCCGCCCTCGGCATCGGCGTGTTCGCCCTCGTCGGGGCCGCCGGTGCGGCCGTGGCCCCGCTGGCCGGACGGTGGGCCGACCGGAACCTGACCCGGCCCATGACCGGCGCCGCGTTCGTCCTGGCCGCGCTGGCCTTCGGCGTCGCGGGCGCCGGCCGGCACCACGTCGTGCTGGTCGCCCTGGCCGCCGTGCTGCTCGACATCGCCGTGCAGGCCACCCTGATCCTCGGCCAGCACACCATCTACCAGCTCGACCCCGACGCCCGTGCCCGCCTGAACAGCGCCTTCATCGCCACGTTCTTCCTCGGCGGCGCCGCCGGCTCCCAACTCGGTTCGCTGACCTACCACTCCGGCGGCTGGACGGGGGTGACGGCGCTCGGCGCGGCCCTGCCCGTCGCGGCGCTGCTGTACTGGCTCACCGAGCACCGGAAGACGGAGCGCAAGCGCGCCCGGGACACCGCGTAGGGGCGTCCCGCGCACGGCGGGCGGCGTCCGGACGTCACCGGTCCGCATACGATGCAGCGGAGATCCCCGGCCCGCGGACGGGCACGGCGTCACCTGGAGCGGATGATGGACCTGCGGCAGATGGAAGTCGTCGTCGCGGTGGCGGACGCGGGCGGGTTCACGGCGGCGGCGCGGCGGCTGCACGTCGTCCAGTCCGCCGTCTCGGGCACGGTCCGCGCCCTCGAACGGGAGCTGGGCACCGCGCTGTTCACCCGGAACACCCACCGCGTGGCGCTCACCCCGGCCGGCGAAGCCTTCGTGCCCGCGGCACGGGCCGCCCTGCGCGCCGCCGAACTGGCGCGTGAGGCCGTCGACGCCGCGAAGGGGGAGCTGCGCGGCCGGGTGACCGTCGGCATCATGCAGGGCGTCTGGGCGGGACTGCACCGGGCGCTGGCCGCGCTGCGGGCGGAGCATCCGGGGGTGGTGGTCCGGCTGCGGCAGGCGGCGGTGACCGACATCCGGCAGGCCCTGCGCGAGGGCACGGTGGATCTGGCGGTGGTGGCGCTCGACCGGCAGCAGCAGCGGGGGCTGGTGACCCGGCTGCTGTCGCGCGAGGAGATGGTCCTGGTCGCCTCCCCCGGCCGGGACCTCGCGGCGAGCGCCCCCGAGGGCGCCGTCGAGCCGGACACGGTCGCCCAGTTGCCGCTGGTGGACTTCACCCCGGGCTGGGCGATCCGGCACGCCGTCGACCGGGCCTTCCGCGCCGCCGGTGTCGACCGGGTAACGACGTTCGAGGTGAACGACATCGTGGCGGCGTCCGAACTGGTCCGCGGCGACCTGGGCGTCTGCATCATGCCCCCGTCCATCGCCGGCCGCTTCCCGGACCTGGCCACCTACCGCTTCGCCCGGCACGCGCCGAGCTGGAAGGTGATGGTGGTACGGCCGCACGGCGATCCGCCCCCGGCGGTCGCGGCCCTGCTGCGGCACGTCACCTGACACCGGGCAGCGCGGCCGGCCGTGCCTCCCGCCGGGGGGTGCGGCGCGGGAGTCAGCCGCCGGCGGCGAGGTCGGTGCGCAGGACGGCGCGGCGGCCGTGCAGTTCGCCCTTCTCCATCCGGGCGTGCACGTCGGCCGCCGCGCTCAGCGGGAAGACCTCTATGGTGCGGGACCGGAGCACACCGCGGCCCAGCAGGTCGTTGATGTACGCGGCCGCCTCGGCGAGTTCACCGGTCGTCGCGTGGGAGATCACGAAGCCCACGACGGAGCGGTCGTTCATGTACAGCGCCCCCGCGGGCAGCACGGGCCGGGTCCGGGGACCGGCCAGCAGCACCGCGCGGCCCCTGAGGGCGAGCAGATCGACCCAGGTCTCCAGGTCGTTGACGCCCGCCGTGTCCAGGTACAGGTCCAGTCCCGACGGCGCCGCCGCACGGGCCCTCTCCGTCAGGTCCGGATCCCGGTAGTCGAACACCTCGGCCGCGCCCAGCTCCGCGCAGTACCGCACGTCCCGCGCGGCGGCCGTGGCGAGGACGCGGGCGCCGGCCCGCACCGCCATCGTCACCAGCGCGCTGCCGACGTTCCCGGCGGCACCCGCGACCAGCACGGTCTCGCCCACATGGAGCCGCCCGTGCACGAACAGGGCCAGATAGGCGGTCGCGGCCGGGTGGAACACCGCCACCGCGGCGCACGGGTCGACTCCGTCGGGCAGCCGGTACAGCCGGTCGGCCGCCACCACCGCCTGCTCCGCCGCCGCGCCCTGCCGTCCGCCGTGCCCGAGGCTGTTGCACCACACCCGGTCCCCGGTGCGGAAGCCGGTGACGCCGGGGCCCGTCTCCGCGACCGTGCCGACCAGGTCGCGGCCGACCACGAAGGGGAAGTCGACGTGTGTGCGGAAGGTCCCCGAGCGCACGAGGGTGTCCACCGGGTCGACCGCGGTGGCCAGGACGTCCACCAGTACGTCGGTGGGTCCCGGCCGGGGCGGGGCGATCTCGCCGTACCGGATGACGTCCGGGGATCCCAGCTCCTCGATGTACGCAGCGCGCATGGCACCCCATGGTTCCATCTCCGCCCCGAACCGGGCCCGACCGATCCGGCCACGTGTGCCGGATGCGGGCGGGCCCGGTCGACGCCGGGGGAAGTCAGCGCCCGGGCCCGGCGCCCTCCACGCCCAGCGCCCAGGCGCCGTAGGCCGACCCGGCGGTCTCGAAGGAGAAGATCACGTGGGAGGCCGCGGTGCTGACGTCGCGCCAGAAGCGCTGGACCGGGTCGGACTCGAAGTGGCCCGTCGTCCCGGTGGCGCGGAAGAGCCGTTCCACGGCCGACACCGACAGTTCGACCGCGAGCGCCAGGTCCCGCGGTCCGCGCACCGCCGCCTCGCCGTCCCTGGTGGCATCGGCGCCGTCGGCGACCCGGGCGGCCCGCTGGACGAGGAGTTCCGCGGCGTCCACCTCGGCGGCCGAGCGCGCCAGGTCGGTCTGCACCGACGGCTTCTCGCGCAGCGGGGCGCCCCGCCGGTCGGTGCGCCGCATGGTCTGCTCGGCCGCGGTCCGCACCGCCCCGCGGGCGGCGCCCACCACGGGGACGGCGAGCGGCAGCGCGTTCACCTCGTGGACGGGCACCGTGTGGCAGCGGGCCGTGGAGGCCGTGGCGCGCCCCGCGTTGATGTCGAGCCTCGACAGCGTCAGATGCTCGGGCACGAAGACATCGTCCAGGACCATGGTGTCGCTGCCCGTCCCGCGCATGCCCAGCGTGAACCAGGTGTCCTTCACGGTGACGTCGGCCCGCGGCACCGCGAAGAACCGCACCTCGCCCCGCCCGTCCGGGCCCGCCTTGCCGGGTACGGCGGAGCAGGCGAAGACCCAGTCGGCGAACCGGATCCCGCTGATGTACTTCCACTCGCCGGTGAGCCGCCAGCCGCCGGAGACCCGCTCCGCCTTCCCGGCCGGCATGAGCGCGCCCGCCATCAGGGCGTCCGGCCCGTCGGCCCAGAGCACGGCCTGTCCCTCCGGCGGGAGGTACGCCCCGTACCGGGCCGCGTAGGCGGACAGCGAGGCGGCCCAGGCGGCCGAGGCGCAGCCCTCGCCGACCAGGGTCACCGCCGAGGTCATGTCCGCGAAACGGCCTTCCGCGCCGCCGTAGGCCGCGGGGACGAAGTGCCGGGCGAATCCGGCCGCCCGCACCGCCTCGACCACGTCCGGCGCAAGTCTCCGGGCGGCCTCCGTCTCGTCGCTGCACCGCGCCGCGATCTCGGCCACGCGCGGAGCGCCTGCGACGACCGCCGCCACGCCGGACTTCTCGGCGATGACCGTCGCCGTGGCTGTGCTGTCGCTGAGCATATGTTCGCCACCTCCGTCGGGATGACGGCAGTCTCCCCGGCGCCGCCCGCGACCGGCGGCACCCGAGCCGTGACCTGCGCGTCAATCACCCGACCGGCTTCCCCTCCCCCCCGCCGCACGGACGCACGGCGGCGGGCCGGACCCGTCGCGCGGGCGCACGGCAGCGCTCGGCCTCCCGCCTCGGCGGCCGGAACCTACAATGACGACATCACCCTGTCCGTCGTCCGCCCGACGGGGCCCACGGCGGCCGGGAAGGGTGCGGCTCACCGTGATGGCCTGCGACGACAGTGGGAGGCCGCCGTGCAACTGGAAGAGTTCCTGGCCCAGGTCCGCGACCGCGGGGAGTATCGCAGCCGCGAGGAGGCCGAGCACGTCTGCGAGGCGGTCCTGTGGGCCCTCGCGACCCGGATCGCCCCCGAAGAGGCCGACGAGCTGGCCGCCCGGCTGCCCGCCCCGCTGGACGAGGCCCTGCATCTGGAGCGGGGCCGGCCCGAGACGTTCGACTGCGACGAGTTCCTGCGCCGGGTCTCCGTGCAGACCGGCGCCCGGCCCCGCACCGCGGAATGGGACGCGGACGCCGTGCTGTCCACGGTCGCCGACGCGGTGCCGGACCGGCAGCTGGAGGAGCTGCTGTCCCGGCTGCCGGCCCGCTACGCCGAGTTCTTCGGCCGCTCGAGTCCGGGCTGACGGGACTCGGGCCCGAGCGGACGGGCGCGGCGGCGCCGGGCTGACGTCCTGGCGGGCGGGGCGGCTTGGTGCTCGGCCGTCAGGCGTGCTGTGCGGTCAGCCGCTCCTCGCACCACCGCCTGGCCACCTCGGCGACCTCTTCCAGGGCGCCGGGCTCGCCGAACAGGTGGGTCGCCCCCGGAACGACGTGCAGGGTGTGCGGGACCCGCAGGTACCCGGCCGCCTCCTCGTTCAGCTCCTGCACCTGCTGGTCGTGGCCGCCGACCAGGAGCAGCACCGGGGCCCGCACCCGTCCCAGGGCGTCGCCCGCCAGGTCGGGGCGGCCGCCGCGCGACACCACGGTCAGCACCCTGTCCGGACGCTCGGCCGCCGCCACCAGCGCCGCGGCGGCACCCGTGCTGGCGCCGAACAGGACGACCGGGAGGCCCCGGGTGTCCGGCTGGGTGTCCAGCCAGTCGATCGCGGCCACGAGCCGCCGGCCCAGCAGCGGGATGTCGAAGCGGTGCTCGCCGGTCACCGCGTCGTGCCGCTCCTCCCGCTCGCTGAGCAGGTCCATCAGCAGGGTGCCGAATCCGGCGGTGCGCAGTTCGGCGGCCACCATCCGGTTGCGCGGACTGTGCCGGGAGCTGCCGCTGCCGTGGGCGAAGAGCACCACGGCGCGCGACGCCGAGGGAACGACGAGGTCACCGGGGAGAGTGGCGTCGGTGGTGGGCACCAGAACCATGTCGGAGATCATCGCAATCACTTCTTCCACGCCGCCGGCGACAGCGGATCGCGTGAGTTCGGGTGTCCCCCGCGTACCCACCATATCCAGCACCATCTGTCCCGTCCCGCCCGGAATGACCCCGGGCATGTCGAGGCATCACAGGGATTGATGCGCCTTACACGTACATGCATAATGCGCTTATGCATAAGCGGGTCGTCGACCCGGCCGGCGCAGCGGACGCGCCGGCCGAGCACCTGATGCTCGCCGTGGAGGAGATCGTCCGGTACGTGGGCCGCAGCGCCACGACCGGCGGGCTCAGCACCGCGGCCTCGTCCGCGCTCAGCCGCCTGGGACGCGAGGGAGCCCAGCGGCTGACCGAACTGGCGCGCGCCGAGAACGCCTCCCAGCCCAACATGACCCAGCTCGTCACCCGCCTGGAACGGGCGGGACTGGTACGCCGCACCGCCGACCGCACCGACGGCCGCGGCGTGCTGGTGGAGGCGACCCCCGACGGGCTCGACGTCTACCGGCGGCGCCGGGCCGAGCGCACCGACGCCCTCGCCGGACTCCTCGGGGAGCTGACCGAGCCGGAGCGGCACGCCGTGGCCGTCGCGCTGCCCGCGCTGGCCCGGGCGATCCGGGACCGCCGGGCGCCCTGAACCTGCCCGCCCCTCGCACCGTCCCCGCCAAGAACTGGAGATGAAGCGGTCATGAGCGCACCGCACGGAAAGACCGCCGGCCCGTTCCGGCAGCCGAAGGCCGTCTGGGCCGTGGCGTTCGCCTGCGTGATCTCGTTCATGGGCATCGGCCTGGTCGACCCGATCCTGCCCGCCCTCGCCGAGAGCCTGCACGCCTCGCCCAGCCAGGTCTCCCTGCTGTTCAGCAGCTATCTGATCGTCACCGCGGTGGCGATGCTGGTGGTCGGCTGGTTCTCCAGCCGGTTCGGCGCCAAGCGCACCCTGGTCATCGGCCTGGCCGTCATCGTGGTGTTCGCCGCGCTGGCCGGCTCCTCGGGCTCGATCAACGGGATCGTCGGCTTCCGTGCGGGCTGGGGCCTGGGCAACGCCCTGTTCATCGCCACCTCGCTCGCGGTCATCGTCGCCTCGGCCAGCGGCGGCTTCGGCGGCGCGATCATCCTCTACGAGACCGCACTGGGCCTCGGCATCGCCGTGGGGCCGCTGCTCGGCGGCGAGCTGGGCGCCATCAGCTGGCGCGGCCCGTTCTTCGGCGTCGCCGTCCTCATGTCCATAGCCCTCGTGGCGACCCTCGCGTTCGTGCCGTCACTGCCCAGGCCCGCCCGGCGCACCTCCCCCATGGCGCCGCTGAAGGCGCTGCGCCACCGCGGCCTGCTGACCATGGGCATCATGGCCCTGCTCTACAACTGGGGCTTCTTCACCATGCTCGGCTACGCCCCCTACCCGATGAAGCTGAGTGCCCACGAGCTGGGCCTCGTCTTCACCGGCTGGGGACTGCTGGTGGCCGCGTTCAGCGTGTTCTTCGCCCCGCGCCTGCAGGCCCGCTTCGGCACCGCCCCGGTCCTGTACGCCAACCTCGCCGGCCTCGGCGTGGTGATGGCCGTCATCGCCGCCGGTGTGCGCACGCCCGCCGTGGTCATCGTCGCCGTCATCGTCAGCGGCGCCTTCATCGGCATCAACAACACGCTCACCACCCAGGCCGTCATGCTGGTCTCCCCCGTGGAGCGTCCGGTCGCCTCCTCCGCGTACGGCTTCCTGCGCTTCATCGGCGGCGGCCTGGCGCCGTACGTCGCCGGCAAGCTCGCCGACGCCACCGACCTGAGCGTGCCGTTCTACCTCGGCGCCGCCACCTTCGCCCTGGCCATCCCGGTGCTGGCCAGTGGGCACGGCCTGCTGCGCCGGGCCGAGACGGACACCGGTGACGGCGAGCCGATGACGCCCACGCTGACCCCCGTGGGCCGCCCGGCCGCCCCGGGCACACCGCCGGTCGTCGTCGCCGTGGGCGCGCACGACCGGGCCGCCGCCATCGTGGACGCCGCGGCCCGCCTCGCCCAGGACACCGCGAGCCCGCTGGAGGTCGTCCACGTCCAGCGGACGGCGGTGGTCGAGGAGCAGGCCGCCGAGACGGAGACCACCGAGCACGCACGCGCCGCCGTCACCGCGCACCTGGACCGGCTCGCCGGCCGGGGCATCGCCGCCACCGGTCAGATCCTCACCAGCGTCGGCGACCACGCGGCCGCCGGCCGCGTGCTGGCGCAGCACGCGGCGCGGGTGGGCGCCCGCGCCATCGCGGTCGGCCGTTCCCCGCGCGGTCCGCTCGCCCAGTTCGCCGACGGCAGCCTGACCACCGCGCTCACCCACAGCGCCCCCTGCCCGGTCGTCCTGGTCGACGCCGGCCACACCCCCCGCCCCCTGACCCCGGACACCCTGGCGGAACTGCGCGGCACGGCGGCCTGACGACGGTCCGGCGCCTTCGATGACGCCGTACACCGCCGTCTGCGCGGCGGAGTGCGGCGCACCCGCAGGTCGTTGCCCCGAGCGCCGCGGCTCGGCCATGCGGCGGGTTCCGGTTTGCGCTCGGGTGGGCCGCCGCTCATGGTCGGAGGGTGAGCATGTCCTCCGCGCTGCGGTCGCCCGACAGCCCCCGCGACGCCGGCCGCGGTCGGGTGGAGGGTCCTCCGGGAGTGCTGCGGGCCCTCGGTGTCTTCGCCGTCGTCCGGCTCGCCGGGCTGGTGCTGCTGGTGATCGTCGACGCCGTGGCCGGCCGCCCGTTCGGCAAGAGCCTGGTCCATGCGTGGGACTCGGTCTGGTACCTGCACATCGCCGAGCACGGCTACGGGACGCAGCTGCGGATCACCTCCACGGGCGCGGTCCAGACCGACTGGGCGTTCTTCCCGCTGTACCCGGGGCTCGTCCGCGCCCTGCGCGGACTGCTGCCCGTCTCCACGGGGGCGGCCGGGCTGCTGGTCGCCTGGGCTGCCGCGGCACTCGCCGTCCACGGCATCTACACGGTCGGCCATCATCTGCACGGCCGGCGCGTCGCCACCGCTCTGGTCGCCCTGTGGGCCGTACTGCCGCCGTCGGTCGTCCTCACCCTGGCCTACACCGAGCCGCTGTTCACCGCGTGTGCCGCCTGGTCCCTGTACGCCGCGTTGCGCCGCCGCTGGCCGGCCGCGGGCGCGCTGGCGATGCTGGCGGGGCTCACCCGCCCCACCGGCATCGCGGTCGCCGTGGCGGTGGCCGCGGCAGCCGGGCGGGAGGTCGTACGGCAGCGTGGGCGCGCCTCGCCGGGGCTGCTGGCCGGGGTGGTCCTCGGTCCGCTGGGGTGGGCGGGTTATGTGCTGTGGGTGGGACGGCAGACCGGGGACCTGGCGCGCGGCTATCTGCACGTGCAGAGTGCCTGGAACTCCCGGCTGGATCTCACGGTGGGGCCGCTGCGGTTCCTGGCGTCGATGCCCCTGCAGGGCAGCTGGGTGACCTATCCGGTGGCCCTGGTGCTGGTCCTGGCCGCCGTCGTGTCGTTCTGCGTGCTGTGCCTGGACCGCACCCCGCTGCCGCTCGTGGTGTTCGCGGGCGCCCTGCTCCTGATGGTGGTCGCCGTCTCCGGCCCCTTCTCCTCCAAACCGCGCTTCCTGCTCCCGGCGTTCCCCCTGCTCATCCCGCCGGCCCGCGCCCTGGTCCGGGCCTGGCGCACCGGCCCCTCCCCCCGCGCCCGCCTGCTGTGCGGGGCCCTCGCGGCCCTGTCCGTCATCTACGGCGCCTACCTGGCGTCCCTCGCCAGCCAGCCGCTGTGACCACGCCGGCGCGTCGGCTCACTGGCCGCCGAGGCCGGTCGTCGCGACGGACTTCACGATGTGCCGCTGGAAGAACATGAAGACCACGACGAGCGGCAGCGCCGCCAGGACGGCCGAGGCCATCGACTGGGCGTACTGGATGCCGTAGGCGTCCTTCACGGAGGTGATGCCGACCGGCAGGGTCATCAGGTCCGGGTCCGACGTCGACACGAACGGCCACAGGAAGTTGTTCCACGCCCCGATGAACACGAAGATCGCCACGGCGGCGAGCATCGGCCGGGACAGCGGGAGCAGCACCGACCAGAAGATCCGCCAGTGGCCCGCGCCGTCGATGCGCGCCGCCTCCTCCAGCTCGCGGGGCAGGGAGTCGAAGTGCTTCTTCAGGATGAAGACCATCACCGGCGCCACGGTCTGCGGCAGGATCACCGCCGCGTAGGTGTCGACCAGGTGCAGGCTCAGCATCTGCTGGAACCAGGGCACGATGAGGAGCTGCGGCGGTACGACCACGGCGGCCACGGTGAGCGCGAACAGCGAGCGGCGGCCCGCGAACCGGGTGCGGGAGAAGGCGTACCCGGCCATGGCGGAGACCAGCACGGTGATCACGGTGACGGCGGCCGCGACGAGGAAGCTGTTGAGCATCCACAGCGGCAGCTCCCCGCGGTCCCAGACGGTGCTGAAGCCGTGGAAGGTCAGGCCGTGGCGGGGCCAGAACCAGTGCACCGGATCGCTGGCGTCCTGCTCGGACTTGAAGGCGGTCAGCAGCGCCCAGGCCATGGGCAGCAGCCAGACCAGCGCCAGCAGCGACAGGGCGGCGAGGGCGAGGACGCGCGCGGTGCGGCTCTCGCCCAGGGAGAGGTGCGCGGCACGGCGTCGTACGGCCGCCTCCCTCGCGGCGTACGGCGCGCGGGGCGCGGGTGCGGTGCGGACGGGCAGGTCGGTGGAGGCCATGTCACTTCTCCCGGCGGCGGAGGGCGGCGTACTGGGCGGCGGAGGCGAGGACGACGAGGGCGAAGAAGATGTAGCTGATCGCCGAGGCGTAACCGAGCCGGTAACCGGTGAATCCGACGTCGTAGACGTACTCGACCACCGGACGCGTGCTGCTGTCCGGGCCGCCCTTGGTCAGCAGGTACACCTGGTCGAAGACCTTCAGCGAGGCCAGGATCTGCAGCACCGTGACGACGGCGGTGATCCGGCGCAGCTGGGGCAGGGTGATCGACCACAGGCGCCGCCAGGCCCCGGCGCCGTCGATGGCGGCCGCCTCGTACAGATGGTCCGGGATGGACTGCAACGCGGCCAGGTACAGCAGGAAGTTGAAGCCGACGGTCCACCACAGGGTGGTCAGGACGATCGCCCACATGGCCACGGACCGGTCGCTGAGCCAGGCCACCTGGCCGAGGCCGAGTGCGTGCAGCAGGTGGTTGTAGAGGCCGAGGTCGGGCTGGTACAGCCACACCCACAGCAGGCTGACCACGCCCACGGGCAGCAGATACGGGGCGAAGAACGCCAGCCGCCACACCCACTGCCCGGGCAGGCCCGTGTGCACGAGCAGGGCCATGCCGAGGGCGACGAGGACGAGCGGCACGGTGGACAGGACGGTGAACCACACGGTGTGGCCCAGGGCCCGCCACATGTCCGCGTCCTTCAGGGCCTCGGTGAAGTTGTCGAGGCCGACGAAGGACGGGGCGTGCGCCGACAGGGAGGTGTCGGTGAGGCTCATCCACAGGCCCTGGGCCAGCGGCCAGAGCATGAAGACGGCGAACAGGACGAGGAAGGGGAGCGCGAAGAGCAGCCCGGGCGGGAGCAGCCGGCGCGCCGGCAGTGGGGCGTTGCGGGGTGAGGACATCGTCGTGCCTCCTGCGCGGATGGTCCGCAGCCGGTCAGGCCGGGCTGGGCTTGGAGAGGAAGGTGTTCAGGCGCCGCACCATGGCGCGGGCCGCGCGGTCGGGGGCGAGGCCGTCGAGGAGGGCCTGCTGGAGGACCTGGGACATGGCGTTCTGGAAGTCGGATCCGGCGCCGGCGAACCAGACGGCGGGGTCGAGCACGACATGGCTCGCCGCCTGTGCGTAGTGGGCCTGCGGTTCGAGGTTCCGGTACGCCTTCGTGCGGGTCACCGGGCGGTAGGCGGGGATGTGGCCGGCGGTGGCCCAGATCTGGCCGGCCTTGAGCAGGGCGGCGACCGCGCGGTGGGCGCGGCGGCGGTGCCCGGGATCGGGGTGCGGGTGGTGCGGCAGGACGAAGGAGTGCGAGTCGGCGTAGACGGCCGGGGTGCCGAACACGGTGGGGAACGGCGCCGCTCCCACGTTCTTGTCGGCGGCGCGGAAGGTGGCCAGCTCCCACTCGCCCGACAGGATCATGGCGGTCTGCCGGTTGGCGAACGCGGCGATGGCGGCGGCGTAGTCGAGCTGCCGGGGGTTGACACGGCCGTCGACCAGCTTGGCCATGAAGGCGATGACCTCGGCCATGCGGTCCTCGTCGACCTCGGCGGGGCCGCCCGCGGGGAGCCGGAAGGCGCCTCCGGTCTGCCGGTACAGGCCGTAGAACAGGCGCCAGCCCTGGGCGGTGTCGGTGACATAGCCGAAGGCGATGCCCTGTCTGCCCGACGCCCTGGCCAGTTCCCGGCCGGCGGCGAGGAACTTGTCGGGCGAGTCGAACGCCTCCGCGTCCAGGGTGCCGTCCTTCTTCAACAGGCCTGCCTTGGCGGCCGGTTCGGGGTGGAAGAAGACGATGAAGGGGTGGGTGTCCAGCGGCACCGCGTACGTCCTGCCCTCGAACTGGGTGCGGGACCACACCGCGTCGGCGAAGTCCTCGCGCCGGATGCCGTACTCGGCCAGGGTGTCGAGGTCCCAGGGGTCGAGCAGCCCCGTGGGCGCGTAACCGGCGAGGCGGGACATGTGCGCCACGGCGACGTCGGGACCCCGGCCGCCGGCGGAGGCCATGGCGAGCTTGGTGTAGTACGGGGTGCCCCACTCCAGGACGGTGCGCTGGATGCGCGTGCCCGGCATGTCGGGCCGGGCGGCGCGCACCATGTCGTTGAGCAGGCCGCCGTCGGCGCCGCTGAACAGGTCCCACAGGCGGACGGTGGAGTCGTCGGCGGCGAGCGCGGATCCGCAGCCGGAGAGCGCGCCGGCGCCGAGGACGGCTGCTGCGGAGGCGAGGGCCGCGGTCAGGGCGCGGCGCCTGGTCGGGCCGGGTGGACCGACGGGTGCGGGGATGCCGGTCATGGGGCTCCTTTCCCGGGGCGGTGGGGGCGGCGGACGTAGTGTGCGCCGGCCTCACCACCCTCACGGAACATACATCGATGTAAATCTCGGGCAGGGGTGTGCTGCCTCCGCTCACGCGGAAGGCGGCGATGTCAGGGCGTCGTCCTCTCGAAGGCCGCGGGGCGGGTCTGGGCGTCCCTCAGCCGGGCGGTGTCGACCTTCTCGGAACGGTCGAACCGGTAGACCCCGTTGCGCTCCTGGAAGACGTCGGTGAGCTGGGTGTAGCAGTAGCCGAACATGTCCGGGTCGTCGAGCAGCACGCCGGTGAGGCCGGTGAAACGCTCGACGAAGTCCTTTGCGCTGCGCGGTCGTTCGCCGTACCCCCAGGAGCTGCCGGGCTCGTTCCCGGCCGCCTCGGACGCCGCCTCCGGGTCCCACCAGATGCCGCCGAACTCGCTGCAGAAGTAAGGCTGTCCGCGGTAGGGCACCGACCACGGCCGGCCGTCCGGCGCCGCGTTGACGTACGGCCTTCCCTCGGCGAGACCGCTCATGGTCTTGGCGAGGACGGCCGGGTCCTGCTCGTAGCAGTGGGAGTCGTACACGTCGGTCTCGGCGACCCGGTGGGCGTATCCGGAGGCGTCGATCACCGGCCGGGTGGGGTCGGCCTGCTTGGTGGCCAGGAACATGGCCCGCGTGACGTCGTCGAGCTGGGTGATGCGGTCGTGCAGCGGCTGGTAGGTCTCGTTCAGCGGGCACCAGCCGACGATCGAGGGATGCGAGTGGTCGCGTGCCAGGGCCTCCAGCCACTGGGCGACGTACGAGGCGTCGGGGCGCTGGTTGTCGTCGCGGACGCCGACCTCGCAGCCCCAGTCGCCGAACTCGCCCCAGACCAGGTACCCGAGCCGGTCGGCGTGGTAGAGGTAGCGCTCCTCGAAGACCTTCTGGTGCAGGCGGGCGCCGTTGAAGCCGGCGGCGAGGCCGAGTTCGATGTCCCGGACCAGGTCGGCGTCGCTCGGCGCGGTCATCAGGCCGTCCGGGTAGTAGCCCTGGTCGAGGACGAGGCGCTGGAAGACGGGCCGCCCGTTCAGCAGCAGCCGCCTGCCGTCGACGGCGACCGAGCGCAGGCCGGCGTAGGAGCGGGCGCTGTCGACGACCGCGCCGTCGGCGTCGAGGAGGTCCAGGGTCACGTCGTACAGGTGCGGGTCCTGCGGGGACCAGGGGCGCACCCGGTCGGCGGGCAGCGGCAGGACGAGCCGGGGGCACAGGTCGAGATCGGCGCGGGTCTCGGCGCCGACGACCTCCCCCCGCTCGTCGGCGAGGGTGGCGCGGACGCGGTGGCCGGGCCGGTTGGCGGTCAGCGGGAGGTCCAGGAAGAAGGAGCCGGACGCCAGGTCCGGTGTGATGCGGGGCCGCTTGAGGGCGGCGGCGCGCGGGACCGCTTCCAGCCACACCGTCTGCCAGATCCCGGTGGTCCGGGTGTAGTGGCAGTGGGAGTTGGCGTACCAGGTGGACTGCTTGCCGCGCGCCTGCACGCCGTGCCTGCTGTCCCGGGCCCTGACGACGATGGTCACCTCCTGCCCCGCGGCGGCGACTTCGCCGAGGTCGGCGGTGAACGGGGTGAAGCCGCCGCGGTGCCGGGCGACCTCGGTGCCGTCGGCCCAGACCGTGGTGTCGTGGTCCACGGCGCCGAAGTGCAGCAGCACCCGGGCGTCGCCCCAGGCGGCGGGCACGGTCACGGTCCGCCGGTACCAGACCGCCTCCAGGAAGTCCGTCTCCCCGATCCCGGACAGCGTCGACTCCGGGCAGAACGGCACGAGGATCGTGCCGGTGAGTTCCCGGTCCGTCAGGCCTCGCTCCAGGCCGGTGTCCGACCGGTCGATCTCGAACTGCCACTCGCCGTTGAGATTGAGCCAGGCGTCGCGCACGAACTGCGGCCTGGGGTGTTCGGGACGCGGCACGTCCGGGGCGTGCGGGACAGGCATGGGGCTCCTCGCCTAGGCAGGTGCGGATCGGTGCGGGACACATGGCACCATGGGATTACATCGATGTAAACCCGTCGGGAGAAGATGACCGGGCCCGCAATCGATTCGTGACGGTCGGTACGATCACGGCAGGCGGAAGGATGGAGCAGCGTGGCGGCCAGACCGAGGATCAAGGACGTGGCGGAGTACGCCGGCGTCTCCCCCAAGACCGTCTCCAACGTGATCAACAACTTCGAGCACGTCTCGGAGCGGACCCGCGCCGCCGTCCAGGAGGCCATCGACGCCCTCGGCTACCGGGTCAACATCGCCGGGCGGCAGCTGCGCCAGGGCCGCACCGGCATGATCACCCTGGCGGTCCCGGAACTCGACGTCGCCTACTTCGCGGAGCTGGCCAAGCACGTCATGGCCGAGGCCGGCCGGCGCGGCCGTACGGTCCTGCTGCACCAGACCGGAGCGGCACGCGACCGGGAACTCGCGGCACTGCACGGCTTCGACGCGCAGTTCTCCGACGGCGTCATCCTCAGCCCGCTCTCCCTGCTCCCCCGCGACCTCGCCACCCGGGACCGGCGGCTGCCCGTCGTGCTGCTCGGGGAGCGCTCGGCCAAGGGCGGCACCGACCACGTCGGCATCGACAACGTCCTGGCGGCCCGCGAGGCGACCGAGCACCTGCTGGCGCGGGGACGCAGGCGCATCGCCGTCATCGGCGGCGCGCTGCGCGGCCCGCAGGGCACCGACCGGCTGCGCACCGAGGGCTACCGGGAGGCCCTGAAGGCGGCCGGACTGCCCTTCGACGCCGGGCTGGTGGTGCCGGTGGAGGCGTTCCACTGGCAGGACGGTCTGCGCGCCGCCGGCGCACTCATGGCACGGGAGCAGCGGCCGGACGCGTTGCTGTGCCTGAACGACCATCTCGCGCTGGGCGCCCTGCGCGCCCTGCACGAGCACGGCTGTTCGGTGCCGGGAGACCTCGACGTGGTCGGCTTCGACGACATCGAGGCCTCCCGGTTCAGCGTGCCCAGCCTCACCACGGTCGCCCCCGACAAACGGGAGATCGCCCGGGTCGCCGTGTCGCTGCTGCTGGAGCGGATCGACGACCCGGACACCGCTGCCGTGCGCGACCATGTGGCCGGGCACCGGGTCATCGTGCGGGAGAGCACGGGAGGTTGAGCGGCGGCGGCGCGCTCAGCCCTCGGCGGGACGGTACGGGCCGGGCACGAAGACCAGGGCGTCGCCCACGGCGCGTTCGGCGGGCCCGCTGGGGTGGTTCACCAGGACGCCCTCGACGGACAGGGTGGTGGAGCCGCCGCCGTCCAGGTTGACCGCGTCGGTCAGGCCCAGCGCGTCGGCGACCGCCGCCGTCTCGGCCATCGTCGTGCCGACGCTGGTCGTCATGCGTCCGTCGACGGTCGCCAGGACGATCCTGCCGTCCCGGGTGGTGCCGGCGATGGTGCGCGGGTTGCGGTCGAAGAAGCTGCCCGAGCCCGCCGGCACCACGATCCGGCCGTGCGCGGTGAGCCGGTAGCGGCCGTTGACGCCGAACAGACCCGGGTGGACGGGAACGCGCCGGCCCTGCTCGTCGGTCAGCACGGAGTCGGTGCGCAGGCAGCCGCCGTCCACGGTGCGCAGCAGGGCCGCCGCGCCGGCGCCCGTGGCCTGGACCGAGGTCTGGCCGGCGGCCAGCTGTGTGCCGCGCGTGCGCTGCGTGCGGACGACGCACCCGTGCCGGTCGAGGACCGCCTCGACGCCCGCGCCGGAGGGCGTGGAGGCGGCGAACTCGGGGGTGAAGCGCACGACGTCACCGGCGGCGGTGCACTGGGTGGGATCCGTCAGACCGGCGCAGGCCGCCGGGACGACGGGCGGATGGTTGATGTACGTCAGCGGCAGCGTGGCGCCGGTCCGCCGGTTGTGCAGGCTGCCCGACCAGCTCAGCCTGCCCATGACGGCGCGGTTGCCGGGCGCGTCCAGGACGAAGTCGGCCTCCGCGGTGTCACCGGTGGGCTCGCTGAGCAGCCGCCCGTCGTAGAGACCGAGCCCCACGGGGTCACCGGGAGAGTCCTGGCTGGCGGTGAAGGTGAAGAAGGAGCCGTTGACGCCGGCCAGGGCGCCGGAGGACCGGACGAGGTCCGTCGTCTTCTCGGTGCGGGCCAGGTCGGGGCCGTACGTCGCCCGCAGGTGGCCGCGCGCCGTGCGCGGGTCGATGGTCAGGACGTCGACCGTCCAGGGGCCGCGCGTGGTGGTGTTGATCTGGTCGGCCGGGGCGGGCTCGGTCCCGCGGACGATACGGGTGAGGGTCACGCCCTCGGCGAGCGTCTGCGTCGTGCGGGTCTCCGTCAGGCCGGGGTCGCCGAGCGGGAGGGCCGGCTCGGCCGCGGCGGCCCGGCCGGCGGGCGGCGCGAGCAGCAGCAGTAGGGCGGCCGCCGCGAGCGCGGCCACGCGTACGGGCCCGGGTCTGTGCGAGGTGGATGCCATGCCGTGAGGGTGCTCGGTGTGGCGGACGATTACCCGTGCGGCGGTTGATGTGCCGGTCCCGGTTGGGTGAACGACCGGTGATGCGGGGTGGGTTGGGAGAGCGGGAGGGAACGGCATAGCGCCGGAGCCGTCGGGGCAGTGCGGCCTGCCGCACGGAGAGCACCCCGCACGGCACCGGAGCACGCGGATCCCGGCCCGGTCGGCCCCGGCAGCCCGTGCGGCGCCCACGCAACCGGCGGCCGGCGCCGCGGTGTCGACTCGCGGACGCCGACGGGGAGCCCCGCCGGGCCGTCCTCGCCCGGCAGAACTCCCCGTCAGTCACCCGTCCGTTTCCGCTAGTTGCGGCGTCCCGCGGGATCGTGGGCGGCCGGGTAGTCGCCGCTGACCGCATCCGGGGCGGACCCGCCGGACCCGGCGTCCGTCACCTCGGCGCGGTCCCCGTGCCCGGGCCACCACGCGGCGTGGCCGATCAGCGCGGTGAGGCTCGGGGTGAAGAACATCGCCATGACGAAGGCGGCGACGGCGATGCCGAAGGAGACCGCGAAACCCATCTCCGTGAGCAGCGAGTTGCCCGCCAGCATCATCGTGGCGAAGGTCGCCGCCAGGATGAAGCCGGCCGCGGCAACGGTCGGCCCGGCGTGCCGCAGTGCCATGCCGGCCGCCTCGCGCGGCTCGCGGCCCTCGCGGGCCTCCTCCCGGAGCCGGGCGATCATGAGGATGTTGTAGTCGGTGCCGATGGCGACGACGAACAGATACATGATCACCGGGAGCATGAACATCAGCCCCGAGTGGCCCTCGCCCTTCTGGAAGATCCACACAGTGGCACCGAGGGTGGCGCCGAACCCGAGGCCCACCGAGGCCATCAGGTACCAGGGGGCGACCACGCTGCGCAGCAGCAGGCCCAGAATGATCATGATGAGGACGGCGGCCACCGGGAAGACCGTCTTGTAGTCGTGGTTCACCGCGGTGTTGATGTCCTTGTAGATCGAGGACATGCCGCCGACGAGCGCCTTGGTGCCGTCCGGCGCGTTGGCGTGGGCGACGTCGCGCACCTTGCCCACCGCGTCGATGGCCTTGTCCGTCGACGCCTCGTACTTGAGGGTGACGGTGAAGTCCGCGGTGGTGCCGTCCTTGTTGAGCTGTGTCATCCGGGCGCTGGCGACGCCGTCCACGGCCCCGAGCTTCTGCGCGTAGACGGCGAAGCCCGACTTGTCCAGCGGCTTGCCGTCGCTGCTGGAGAGGTAGACGTCGGTGGGCGCCGCGGCACCGGCCGAGTACGCCTTCTGCATCTGGTCCTGGACGACCATGGACTCCTTGGTCTTCGGCATGGAGCCCGAGGCCAGGTCGAACGTGGCGTGGTAGCCGAAGATGCCGACCGACAGCGCGAGCAGGACGAGACCGGACAGCCCGGCGGTCAGTGCGGGGCGGCGCTGCACCCCGCGGCCCAGGGCGGCGAAGCGGGCGTTCTCCGGTTCCTTCTGCCAGGACTTCGACGGCCAGAAGACCTTCGGCCCGATCAGCGACACCACGGCCGGGATCAGGGTCAGACCCGCGACGAGGGTCGCGCCCACCGCGATGGCGAGCGCCGGGCCCATCTGCTTGAGGAAGCCGAGGGTGGACAGCACCAGCGCGAGGAAGGCGATGATGACGGCCCCGGCCGCGGAGGCGATGGCCTCGCCCACCCGGCCGACCGCGTTGATCATGGCCTCCTTGGACTCGTCACCGGCGCGCAGCCGTTCGCGGTAGCGGAACATCAGGAACAGGAAGTAGTCGGTGCCCACGCCGAAGAGGACGACGATGAGGATCGACGAGATGGAGCTGTTCGCCTGGAGGTCGAACAGCTTGGTGGCGTAGGCGATCAGGCCGTTGGCGACGGCCGAGACCAGGCCGATCAGCACCAGGGGCAGGACGGCCAGGATCGGCGCCCGGAAGATGATCAGCAGGGTCACCAGGATGATCGCGAAGGTGCCGAAGCCGATCAGCGCCTGGCCTCGCTTGGACGAGTCCTGCTGGTCGAGGGCCTGGGCGGCGGAGCCGCCGAGCTTGACGTCGAGATGTGTGCCCTTGGCCAGCTGCTTGACGTCGTCGCGCAACACCTTGGCCGCGTCGGCCTGTTTGGGCTGACCGGCGTTCTTGCTGTCCATCTGCACCAGGGTGAGGGCGTACCTGCCGTCCTTGGACGGCGGGCCGGGGACGACCTTCTGCACCTGGTCGATGTGCTTGCCGCCCAGCTCGGTGGTGATCCGGGCGACGTCCTTCTTGTCGGCGGCGGTCAGCCTGCCGCCGTCCGTGCGCTGGTACAGCGCGATCGCGGACGGCGTGAAGGCGCTGGGGAACGCCTTCTGCTGGAGATCCGCCGCTTTGATGGACTCGTAACTTTTCGGCAGGAAACTGCTCTCGTCGCTGTTCGAGGGCAGACTCGGCGCGGTGGCGACGATCGCCACCGCGGCGATCAGCCATGCCACGATCGTCCACACGGGATGTCGGACGACGGTGCTGCCAATTCGTCGGAACATGCGGAAGGTCCTCCTGGGCAGGAAGATCACCGCAGCCCGGGGAGCGGTCCCTGGCATCGGCGACCCAGAACGGCACGTACGTGACGGACCGGTTGGATGGTTGTCTTGTGGGCCACATGGTAGTGACCCGGCGCGAAGATCATCTCATCAGGTGGTCCGGGGTTCGAGTGAGTTTCAAGCCCACGGCGGACGGGGGCGTACAGAGGAACGCGTGAACTCCCCTGGAAGAGGGCGGTTTCCGGCGCGGGAGACGGCGGAGCGGACGGCGCCCGCTCAGCCGAGGACGAACGGCAGCCGGCCGGCCACGTCGCCCAGCGCGGCACTTTCGGCGTCGCTCGGCGCGCGGCGTCCGGTGCCCACCAGCAGCGCGTCCGTGTCGGAGAAGGAGCCGGGGAACGCGGTCCCGGTGATCTCCTCCAGCAAGGCGCGCGCTGCCGCGAGGGTTTCGGCGGGCGGCCCGGCGACCGGCCCCGTCGGCAGATGGGCGATCAGGTCGAGGTAGTGCAGGGTCCACTCCAGCACGTACGCGGTCAGATAGTCACCGACGGTCAGGACGTCGTCGCGGGTGCGGACGCGGGCGGCCGGGTCGGCGAGTGCGGCGGCGCGGCCCGCGGCCGAACCGACGTCGTCCAGGTGGAACTTGAGCAGGCGGGGCTCGCCGTAGGCGGCGGCCAGCCGGGGTATCAGGGCGTCGAGGGGGTCGTCCCCGGTCGGCGGATCGACGAGCCTCCAGTAGGTGGCCGCGTCCACGGTCGGTTCGGTGCCGGCCGGCGTCACCAGGGTGATCAGGACGTCCTGGGCGTCGATGACCAGGTGGCACACCAGGTCCCGCACCAGCCAGCCGGCACAGCCGGACGGCCGCTCGAAGTCCTCGTCCGGGAGTTCCGCGACCGCGGTGCGCAGTGCCGTCCAGGAGTGTGCGAAGAGGTCCACCGGCGGCACGCTAGTGCGGCCCGGTCCGGCGGACAATCGCATTCGGGCCTTCCCGGCCCGGCTCCCCCGGCCGGCTCAACCGCGCCGACGGCGAGAGCCGGTAGGAGGCGGCGAGGTCGCGCACCTCCACCGAGAGGAACACCCGCTCCCGGTCACCGTCGCCGGCGGGCAGATGCTTGCCGAGCAGGGCGAGCACGCTCTCGGACAGGCGCGCCTTGCGCGCCTCGGAACGGCCGGGCATGAGGCCGACTTCCACGTGGACGAAGAAGGCCTGGGTGCCCGGTGCGTCCCCGACGTACGTCTCGGCCGGCCGCAGCAGTGTCTTGCACACCCCGGAGGTGCCCGACTCCTCCACCACGAGCGGGTGCAGTTCCGCCACGAAGGCGCGGGCGTCGAACGCTCCGGCCAGCCGGGAGGAGTAGTCGATGGTGAGGTGCGGCATGGGAGGGCGGCCTTTCACGGTTCCCCGTAGTTACTTCGGGCAACTATTTTCCCTCATGCCGCGAGGCGCCGTACGGCGGGTCCGGTTCAGCGGGCGGTGTCCATGCGCTGGGTGCCGAGCACCGCCAGCAGTCGCAGCGCCTGATCGGACGGCGTGCCGGGGACGGCGGTGTAGATCACGACCTGCTGGTCCCGGCCGGTGATGTCGAGGGCGTCGCAGTCGACGGTGACCGGCCCGACCAGGGGGTGCCGGAAGGTCTTGCGGTGCGCGGGCTGCGCGTCCACGTCATGGGAGTCCCACAGCCGGGCGAACTCCTCGCTGTTGGAGCGCAGTTCACGGACCAGACCGGCCACTTCCGGGTCGTCGGGGTAGCGGGCGGCGGCCGTGCGCAGGCGGTGCACCGCGTGCCGGGAGAACGCCGCCACGTCGGACACGCCGTACAGCCGCCGCTCGCCGGGGCGCGGGCCGAGGAAGGCGCGGCGCGCGAGGTTGCGGTCACGGCGGGAGAGGGCCGAGAAGTCCTCCATCAGGGCGGCGGCCAGCTCGTTCCAGGCGAGCACCTCCAGGGTGGCCGAGGTGACGAAGGCGGCGGACTGCGGCAGCCGGTGCACCAGGTCGAGGATGCTCTGCCGCACCTCGCGGCAGGGTCCGGGCGCCGGGGCCGGCGGGGTCCCGGCGAGCAGGTGCAGGTGCTCGCGCTCGGCGTCCGTGAGCCGCAGGGCGCGGGCCAGCCCGGCCAGCACCTCGCGGGACGGGCGCGGGCCGCGGGCCTGCTCGAGCCGGGTGTAGTACTCGGTGGAGATGAACGCCAGCTGCGCCACCTCCTCGCGCCGCAGGCCCGGTGTGCGGCGGCGCGGCCCCGCGGCCATGCCCACGTCGGCGGGGCTGATCCGCTCGCGCCTGCTGCGCAGGAAGCCCGCCAGTTCTGCTCGGTCCACGCCTCCAGTGTGCGCGGTGGCCGGGCCTGCGATCCAGGTACTGGCGGTGCCTGGATGACTCCCGCCGGTGGACGCAGGCTCGCTGCCATGGACGACACACCGAGCAAGGACACGTCCGGGCGGGGACTGCTGGCCGGCAAGGCCGCCTTCGTCTCCGGCGCCGGGCGCGGCATCGGCGCCGCCGCCGCGCGGCTGTTCGCCCGGGAAGGCGCCCGGGTCCTGCTGGCGGCCCGCACGGAGGAGCAGCTGAAGGCGGTCACGGAGCAGGTGCGGGCCGCGGGCGGCACCGCGGACTACGTGGTGTGCGATCTGGCCGACACCGCGAGTGTGCGGGCCGCCGTGGACCGTACCGTGGACCTCTACGGCCGCCTCGACGTCGCCTTCAACAACGGGGCGGCCATCCAGTCGCCCGGTCCCATGGACGAGTTGCCGGAGGCCGACTTCGACCGCCTGTACACGGTGAACCTCAAGAGCGTCTGGCTGGCCATGGTCGCCGAGGTCGCCGCCATCCGCGCCACCGCCGGGACCGGCGCCATCGTGAACAACTCCTCCATCGGCAGCCTGCGGGGCAACCCCGAACTCCCGGCGTACGGCGCGATGAAGCGGGCGGTGAACAGCCTGACCGAGTCGGCCGCCGTGACCTACGGCCCCGAGGGCATCCGCGTCAACGCGATCGCGCCCGGCAACACGCTGACCGAGATGATCCGGGCCTGGGAGGCGGAGTCCCCCGGGCTGCAGGACCGGCTCACGGCGCTGACCCCGCTGCGCCGCGGGGCCGCGCCGGAGGAGATCGCCGAGGCCGCCGCCTGGCTGCTCAGCGACCGTGCCTCCTTCGTGACCGGGACGGTGCTGCGGGTCGACGGCGGCGCGCGCGCCTGAGCACGCCGGGCGCGGGCGTCAGCCGAGGCCGAGCACGCTCATGGTGCGCTCCGCCATGCGCTGCTCGCCGAGCGCGTTGGGGTGGACCGGGACGAGGTTCTGCCCGAACAGCAGCGGTTCGATCCACCGGGTGCCGGCGGCCTGGCACGCGTCGTGACCCTCCGACGCCTGGGAGAAGTCCACGAACGTGGCGCCGGTCTCCTCCGCGGCGCGCTGCACGACCGCGTTGAGATGGGCCTGGAGGGCGTGCACGTACGGCACGTCGCCGGAGGCGATCGGCAGCTTGGCGAAGCAGGACGGATCCGCCTCGGCGGGTGTGATCCAGGGGTAACCGAGCACGGCGACCCGGGCATTGGGGGCCTTGGCGCGCACGGCGCGCAGCGCGTTCTTCAGCGCGGGGTAGGTCTTGGCGTCGATGGTGTCGTCGAAGGAGGAGCCGTAGAGGTCCTTGCAGGGGCTGCCCTGACCCGCGCTGAGCAGGCCCGCGCTGCCGCAGGCCAGCATGGCGCCGATGAAGGTGTTGTTGTCGTTGCCGCCGATCGTCAGGGTGATCAGGTCGGTGTCCGCGCCGACCGCGTCCGCCTGCGGGGCGACCCCGGGGTACTGCGACGAGGTGAAGTCCTTGGTCTGGGCGGCGCCGCAGGTGACGTCCGTCAGCCGGGCGCCGGTGCGGGCGGCCAGCACGTGCGGGTAGTTCGCCGTGGAGCGCAGACAGATCAGGTTGCTCGTGTCAATGGGCACGACGCCGGAGCCGGCGCTGTAACTGTCGCCGAGGGCGACGTAGTTCAGGGTGGTGGAGGCCTGGGCGGGGGCGGCGGTGAGACCGAGGACCAGCGCGCCGGCGAGCGCGGTCGTCGCGGCCATGACACGGCGCAGGGCGGACTTGGGCATGGGCGTGGGGCTCTCTCTTCTCGGGACGGGGACACCGGGGGCGGGCACGGGGATGCCCGCACGGGCCCGGTGCGTGAGAACGCGGCGGCTCAGAGCGTGCGGCGGTGCCGGCCGTCGGGGCGCGGGCGTGGGGCACCCACCACAACGGCCGTGACGTGCTGTTTCGCGGGGTTACCGCTGGTCCTACCGATAAGTAATGTGCGGGCGCCGCAGCGCGCAGTCAACGCTGTTGACAGAGATTCTTAGAACCTCGTCCGTCACTGTGACCCACATCACTGAGCAAATACGGGCAAAAGCCGCTAATTCCCCCATGTGGGGGAACGCGTCGTGACACAAGGACACTACGGACATGCAGAGGAGGCGGCCGAGATGTCGTATCCGCAGCACTCCACCGGGATGTCCGGGCACCCCGAGATCGCCGAGATGCGGGAACGGCTCGAGCGTACGGCGTCCAGCAGCCAGGCGATCATGGTCGAGGGCCTGATCCTCCTGGCCGGTGTGTACGCCGCCATCTCGCCCTGGGTCGTGCACTTCGCGGCGACCAACCCGAACATCACCGTGAACAACCTGATCGTCGGCATCACCGTGGGCCTCATCGGCCTGGGTCTGGCCCTGGCCCCGGAGCGGATGTTCCGCCTGGCCTGGGTGGTCGCGCCGTTCGGCGTGTGGCTGCTGATCTCCCCCTGGGTGGTGACGGCCACCCACGGCGCACGCGCCGGCATCATCTGGAACAACTGCTGGCTGGGCGCCATCACCTTCCTGCTGGGCTGTGCGGCCATGGGGCTGACCGTGGGTCTCGCCCGCCGCGCCCCGCGGTGACCATCTGAAACCGACCGCGTGCCGCGGCGGCGGACACCGCCGCGCGGCACGCCCGGCCCGGCCCCGAGGCCGCCGGGGGCCGGCCGCAGCGACCGAGGGGGTGGCAGCGTTGAAGAGGCCTCGGAGCACGCGGGTGCGCGGCTGGCGGTGGCGCCGGAACCCGCTGCGGCGGCGCAGCGATGTCGTCGACGCCTGGCTGCTGCTCGCCGCCTGGACCGTCGCCCTGGTGTCGGGCCTCGTCGTGGGGCTGCTGACCGCGGACGCCGTGGGCCACATGACGCCGCGGCCGGCCCCGTCCCGCCCCGCCGCCACGGCGCTGGTGGACCCCGAGAGCGCCCAGTCCCCGAGCCCGCGGGGCGCAGGCGACGCGCCGCAGCCCCGGCATCCCGCCACCGGGCAGTCGCCGGGCGGGAGGGCCGTCGCCGCCCTGATGGCGGCGGCGGCGACCGGCGGCCTGGTGTGGGCGGGGACCCGGGCGGTGCGCAGCCGGATCGACGAGCGGCGCATGGAGCAGTGGGCCGCGGCGTGGGAACGGTTCGACGCGCACCGGGGCCCCAGGACGGGCTGAGCCCGGACCGGGGGCGGGCTCGGCCGCACCTCTTGCGGAGTGTCTTACCGAGTGGTGACGCACCGGCCGTGCCGCCCGCCACCGGTGCCGGCCGCCTCTAGCGTGGCCGTATGCGTGTACTGGTCACCGGCGGTGCCGGGTTCATCGGGTCCCATGTCGTCGAGGCGCTGCGGGCGAGCGGGCACGAGCCGCTCGTGTACGACGTCCGCGACGATCCCGGAGCGGACGTGCGCGACCCGGCGGCCGTCGCCCGCGCGCTGGCCGGTGCGGACGCCGTCTGCCACCAGGCGGCGATGGTCGGCCTCGGCGACGGCGTCGCCGACGCGGCGGAGTACGTCTCGCGCAACGATCTCGGCACGGCCGTGCTGGTCGCGGCCATGGCCCGGGCGGGGGTGCGGCGGCTGGTGCTCGCGGGCTCGATGGTGGTGTACGGGGAGGGACGGTACGCGTGCCCGCGGCACGGGGTCGTACGGCCGGGCCCGCGGGCCGTGGCCGATCTGGACGCGGGCCGGTTCGAGCCCTCCTGCCCGCGCTGCGGGGCGGAGTTGAGCCCCGGCCTGGTCGGCGAGGACGCCGCGCCCGATCCCCGCAACGTGTACGCCGCGACCAAACTGGCCCAGGAGCACCTGGCCGCCGCCTGGGCCCGCAGCACCGGCGGTTCGGCCGTGTCGTTGCGCTACCACAACGTGTACGGGCCCCGGATGCCCCGGGACACCCCGTACGCGGGTGTCGCGTCGTTCTTCCGCTCGGCGCTCGCCCGCGGCGAGGCCCCGCGGGTCTTCGAGGACGGCCGGCAGCGGCGGGACTTCGTGCACGTCCGGGACGTGGCCGCGGCGAACGTGGCGGCCCTGGAGGCGGAGCCCGCACCGGGCGTGCTGACGGCGTACAACACCGGCAGCGGCGAGCCGCGGACCGTCGGCGAGCTGGCGCGGGCACTGGCCGGTGCGTGCGGGGGTCCGGAGCCCGTGGTCACCGGGGAGTACCGGCTGGGGGACGTACGGCACATCACCGCCGACTCCTCGCGGCTGCGGGCCGACCTGGGCTGGAAGCCGCAGGTCGGGTTCGCCGAAGGCATGCGGGAGTTCGCCGGGGCCGTACCTCGTGATGAGTGACCGCGCGGGCGCCGCCGTCTTGGGCCGCTGCGAACGGGTACGGCGCCCGGGGCTCAGGGCGCCGGCGCCGGTACCGGCAGTGTCACCTCGAAGCGGCACCCGCCGGGGATGTTCCGCACGCTGGCCCGGCCCTGGTGGGCCTCCACGATGCCCCGCACGATGGCCAGGCCGAGGCCCGCGCCCGCCGGCGGGGTCCGGGCGTCGGTGCCGCGCCAGCCGGTGTCGAAGACGCGCGGCAGGTCCTCCTCGGGGATGCCGCCGCAGCCGTCGGTGACGGACAGGACCACTCCGTCGGCGGTGCGCTCGGCGGCCACCGCGACCGTGCCGTCGGCGGGAGTCCGGCGGATCGCGTTGACCAGGAGGTTGCCGAGCACCCGGGTCATCTCCTTGCCGTCCACCTCCACCGGCACGGGTTCCACGCGGTCGCCCACGAGACGTACGCCGTGTTCCCGGGCGAGCGGGTCGGCGCCCGCGAGTGCGTCGCCGACCAGGTCGTACAGGGAGATCCGGGAGGGGCTGAGCGGGAGGGTGCCCGCGTGGATGCGGGACAGTTCGAAGAGGTCGCCGACCATGTCGTTGAGCCGTTCGACCTCGGTGCGGATCTGCTTGAAGTAGCGGTCCGGGTCGGCGGCCACGCCGTCCTCGAGCGCCTCCGACATGGCGCGCAGTCCGGCCAGCGGGGTGCGCAGGTCGTGCGAGATCCAGGCGACCAGTTCGCGGCGGGACTTCTCCAGCGCGCGCTCCCGCTCCCGGGATTCGGCGAGCCGCGCGCTGGTGGCGGCCAGCTCGCGGCTGAGCGCGTCCAGTTCGGCGGTGGCCGGCCCGTGCGGGGCGGCAAAGGCGCCGGCGTCGCCGAACGAGCGGGCCGCGTCGGCCAGTTCACGGCTGCGGGCGGCCACCCAGCGGCCCAGGAGCAGCGCGGTGACCAGCGAGACCACGGCTGCCATGGCGACGACCGTGGTGACCACGCTCAGGTCGTGCGAGGACAGGAACATGGCCCAGGCGACGGCGAGCGTGCCCGCGAGCATCGCGACGACGCCGACCGACGCGACCACGGCCATGGAGGCGGTGAGCGAACGGCGCCGGAGCAGCCGCAGCAGCCCCGCTCCGGCGGCACCCGCGGCCGCGGCGCCGGCGAACGCGTACAGGGCGATGAGAAGAGTGGCCCGCATGCTCAGCCCACCGCCTCGCCGGCACCGAAACCGCGCTGGGGGCCGGCTTCGGCGCCGGGCTGGGAGCGGGACGCGGTGCCGTTTCCGAAGGCGGGCACGGAGTGGGCCTCGGGGCTGGATTCCGTGCCGGTCTCGAAGGCGGGCACGGAGTGGGACGGCAACCCGGTTTCCATGCCGGGCCGGGATCCGGACCCCGAGGCGGTTTCGAAGCCGGACGGGGAGCCGGGATCGGTGCCGGTTCTCGAGCCGGGCTCGGAACCCGATTCGGCGCCGGTCCCCAAGCCCCGCTCGGCACCGGTACCGGAGCTGGATCGAGAACCGGGCTCGGAGTTCTGCTCGGAACCAGTCCCCAAGCCCCGCTCGGCCCCAGTCCTCAAGCCCCCCTCGGCGCCGGTGTCGGCGCTCGTGTCGGCCGTCGGTTCGAAGCGGTAGCCCACGCCCCAGACCGTCCGGATCAGCCGGGGGCGGGCCGGGTCGTCCTCGATCTTGCCGCGCAGCCGCCGGACATGGACGGTGACGGTCGACAGGTCGCCGAAGTCCCAGCCCCACACCTCGCGCATCAGGTCCTCGCGGCTGCAGGCGCGGCCCGGGTGCCGCAGGAAGAACGCGAGGAGGTCGAACTCCCGCAGTGTGAGGGCGAGTTCACGGCCGTTCTTGGTGGCCCGGCGGGCATCGGGGTCGACGCGGAGCCCGGCCGCGGCCAGCCGGTGCCCGGTGGCGGCGGGGCGGCTGCGGCGCAGCACGGACTCCACGCGCAGGACGAGTTCGCGGGGGCTGAAGGGTTTGGTGACGTAGTCGTCGGCGCCCACCTCCAGGCCGAGGATGCGGTCGTCCTCGTCGCCGCGGGCGGTGAGCATGATGACCGGCACGGGCCCGCCGTCCCGCAGCCGCCGGCACACCTCCAGTCCGTCCATGCCGGGCAGCATCAGGTCGAGCACCACCAGGTCGGGCCGGTGCTCGGCGGCGCGGACGAGGGCGGTCGGGCCGTCGTCGGCGCGGTCGACCACATAGCCGGCGCGGTGCAGGTATCCGGTGACGATCTCGGCGACGGTCGGATCGTCGTCCACGACCAGGATCCGGGCCGTCGCGCCGGCGGCGTCGGTCCCTCGGGGCTCGTACGGCGAGTGCATGCCTCCAGCCTCGCACCGCGTGCCCGCCGCCGCGGGGCCGCGGGCCGGGCGTCCGCGTTTCGTAAGGACCATGAGTCCGATTCGCCCGATCCACGTTCGTAGGGTGAAACCGTGACGACCACTTCTGCGGACGTCGACGTGGTGCTGCCCTGCCTGGACGAAGCCGGTGCCCTGCCCTGGGTGCTCGGCCGGATCCCGGCCGGCTGGCGCGCCCTCGTCGTCGACAACGGTTCCACCGACGGCTCCCCCGGCATCGCCCGCGCACTCGGCGCGACGGTGGTGCACGAACCGCGCCGCGGCTTCGGCGCCGCCTGCCACGCCGGACTGACCGCGGCCACGGCCGACATCGTGTGTTTCTGCGACTGCGACGCCTCCCTCGACCCCGCGCAGCTCGTGCCCTTCGTACGGGAGATCCGGGACGGCGCGGCCGACCTGGTCCTCGGCCGGCGCCGTCCCGAGGGCCGCGGCGCCTGGCCCGTGCACGCCCGCGCCGGCAACCTGGCGCTGGCCCGGATGCTGCGCCGCCGTACCGGTCTGCGCCTGCACGACCTCGGTCCCCTGCGGGCCGCCCGCCGCGAGCCGCTGCTCGCGCTCGGCCTCACCGACCGGCGCAGCGGTTATCCGCTGCAGATGGTCGTCCGCGCGGCCGACGCGGGCTGGCGCGTCACCGAGCGCGACGTGCCCTACCGGCCGCGCACCGGCGCCTCCAAGGTCACGGGCACCTGGCGGGGCACCTGGCAGGCCGTGCGGGACATGAGCCGCGTGCTGGCGGAGACCCCGGCCGGCGGGGAGCTCGTACGGTGACCACGCTGCTCGTCATCGCCAAGGAGCCGGTGCCGGGCCGGGTGAAGACCCGGCTCACCCCGCCGTTCACGCCGCGGCAGGCGGCACGGCTCGCCGAGGCGGCGCTCGTGGACACCCTGCACGCGGTGGCCGCGGCACCCGCGACCCGGCGTGTCCTCGTCCTCGACGGCACGCCGGGCCCCTGGCTGCCGCCCGGCTTCGAGCTGCTGCCGCAGTGCGCGGGGGGACTCGACGAGCGGCTGGCGGACGCCTTCGCGCACTGTGCCGGGCCGGCGCTGCTCATCGGCATGGACACCCCGCAGGTGACGCCCGAGCTGCTCGCCGTCGACTTCGCGGGCTGTGACGCGTACGTCGGTCCGGCCGAGGACGGCGGCTTCTGGGCGCTGGGCCTGGCCCGGCCCGACCCCGCGCTGCTGCGGGGCGTGCCCATGTCGACGCCGGTGACCGGGGCGGTGCAGCGGGAACGGCTGCTCGCGGCCGGGCTGCGGGTGCGGGAGCTGCCGCGGCTGCGGGACGTCGACACCGCCGACGACGCCCGGGCCGTCGCCGCGCTGGCCCCGTACGGCCGGTTCGCGGCACAGCTCGACCGCTGCGCGCCGGCCGGTCCGCGATGACGGGCGGCTCCGTCGCCTGGGCGGCCGCCGATCCGTACTCCGCCGCGCTGCGCAGCGGCCGCGGCCCGCTGTTCCTGCGCCGCACCGACGGCTGGCTGCTGCCGCTGGAGGTGGAGCGCTGGTGCGCCCGCGCGGACGCCGTGGACCGGGCGGTGCTGGACCGCTGCGAGGGCGCCGTCCTGGACGTCGGCTGCGGTCCGGGCCGGCTGGTGGCGGAGCTCGCCGCCCGGGGCCGTACCGTGCTCGGCATCGACGTCAGCGAGGCCGCCGTCGACCACACCGTCCGGCTCGGCGGACAGGCGCTGCGGCGCTCGGTGTTCGAGCCGCTGCCCGGCGAGGGCCGCTGGGACACCGTGCTGCTGATGGACGGCAACATCGGCATCGGCGGGGAGCCGGCCGCCCTGCTCGAGCGGGTGGCCGCGCTGCTGCGCCCCGGCGGACTGCTGATCGCCGAGACGGTGCCGGGGCACGTCGACGAGCGCGCCCGGGTCGAGGTGGTCGACACGGTCGGCGGCGCCGGTACCGCCGGCGCCCCGTTCCCGTGGGCGCGCCTGGGCACCCCGGCCCTGCTGCGGTACGCGCGCGGGGCCGGGTGGCGTCCGGCCGCTCAGTGGTCCGCGGGCGCCCGGTGCTTCGCCGCCCTGCGCACCCGCAGCACGCGCAGCACCAGCAGCAGCGCCGAGCCGCCGAAGAGCACGGCGGTGATCAGCAGCCAGCGGGTCAGGAAGCCGTCCGGGGAGAGTCCGGTCGCCGACCGGTAGCGCCGGGCCGTCATCCCGCTGATCAGCGGGAACCAGACGAGCAGCAGCAGTCCGGACAGCAGCGCGGGGACGCGCACGTACGGCGTCCGGCCGCGCCGTCCGGCCGCCCCGAGACCGCGGACGACGGCCCGGTCGGCCACCGTGTACAGCGGCAGCAGCACGAGGTCGTGCAGCAGGGCGGCGCCCACGATCCACAGCGCCACCCCGAACCAGTCGCCGGCGAACAGCCGGATCCCGGCGTAGGCGGCGAGCGCGAAGGAGCAGGCGAGCAGCACCAGTTGGAGGGGACTGCCCAGGCTCGGGCGTCGCGGCATCACAGGTCTCCGAAGGTCAGTCGGGCCACCCATTTGGTGTTCATCACCCCGGGCGCCGCGGGGACGATGATCCGTGCCGGGTGGCCGTGGTCGGGGGAGAGTTCCTCGCCGTTGACGAAGAGCGCGAGCAGGGAGCGTCCGTCGGCCACCTGGTTGGCGCGCAGGGCCGCACGGCGGAAGGCGCCGTGCCGTTGCAGGGACTCCACGAGGACGTCCGGCGGATCGCCGTCGTAGCCGACGAGCGCCGCGAGGTCTCGCAGCCGTACTCCGCGCCACCACTGGTCGGCGGTGGACCAGCCCTCCACGCAGGCGATGGGCAACGAGGAGCTGTGCTGCGGCAGTTCGAGCAGCTGGGCGCGGCTGAGCCGGACGGTTCCGGTGCGGCCGGTGACGACGAGCCGCCAGGCGTCCTCGTGCCTGTCGGCCGCCGTGATGCCGGCGTAGGCGGCGGTCTTGTTGATCTGGAAGCCGTTCGGGCCGCCGCCGGGGTCGGCCGTGCCGTGGGGCGCGAGCAGGGCCGTACGGCGGAAGGGGCCGCCGAGGCTCTGCCCGACCGTGGTCAGGAACAGCAGCAGAGAACCGCCGCCGACCAGGCCCAGCGCACCTCGGCGGGAGGTGGTGGGCGCGTCGGGGCGCGGGGCGACCAGGTCGCCGGCCTCCGGCCGCCGTCTGCCGCGTACGGTGCGCACCGCGGCCGGCGTCTTGAGGGCCGCGTGGGCCAGGAACGCGGCGAAGAACACCCAGGCGCCGTAGAAGTGCAGCGGGTAGAACGAGCCGGGGAAGACGTAGTCCAGCTGGACGTTGAGGACGCCCGTGGTGAACTCGAACAGCCCTCCCCCGACCAGCAGCACCAGGGAGAGCCGTTCCAGGGCGTGGGCGAGGGAGCGGGCCGGCGGCAGGGTGAACAGCCTCGGCACCACCGACCACAGCTTGGCCAGCAGGACGGGGACCAGGGTGATGCCGAGCGTCACGTGGACGCCCTGGGTGAGCCGGTACAGCCACACCGGGCCGGTGGGCCAGGCGAAGAGGTAGAAGCCCAGGAGGCCCTTGTCCGGTGTCTGGTCGTTCACCCGCGCCAGGCCGGGGTTGTAGGCGGCGTACGACACCAGGCCGGTCACGAACAGGACGGTGATGCCGGCGAGCAGCACGAGGCCGAGCACCGAGGTGAACCAGGGGCCGCGCAGCGGGCTGCGCCAGAAACCTGGGGAAGTGGGAAGCCGGGGGTGATCGCGCATGTCCCGACCGTAGGCCGCGACACCCCCGGGAAAGGGCCTGCGACCGGTGACGAAACGCTGACGTCCGGCCCGCGCGGCGGCCGTGTGCCGCTCCCCCGGCCTAGCGTGCCCGTGTGACCCGATCTCTCCGCCGTGACCTGTACGCCGCGTGCGCCGCCGCCCTCCTCGTGACGGCGGCGGTCGTCGTCGGCCGGCACATCCAGGACACCCGCCGCACCCTGTTCGTGCACTGGCCGCCGCTGTTCGCCGACTGGGAACCGCATCTCGGGCCCGGCACACCGGCGGCGCTTGCGGTGGCGGCGGCCGTCGTGGCGTACGGCCCCGCCGTGGCGGCCCGGCTGCCCTGGCGTGCGCTGCTCGCGGCGGCCTGGGCGAGTGCCCTGGCCTGGATCGTGTCCCTCGCCCTGGTCGACGGCTGGCGCCGGGGCATCGCGGGCCGGCTGACCACCCGCAACGAATACCTGAGGGTGATCGGCCGCTTCCACGACATCCCGGCGGCGCTGCGGGACTTCACGCACCACATCGTCAGCGGGACACCCGACCCGTGGCCCGCCCACATCGCCGGCCATCCGCCGGCGGCGACGCTCACCTTCGTGCTGCTGGACCGGATCGGGCTGCGCGGCGGCGGCTGGGCCGGGATGTGGTGCATCACCGTCGGCGCGACCGGGTGCGTGGCCGTGCTGGTCGCGCTGCGCGCGCTGGCCGGCGAGGCGCTCGCGCGGCGTGCCGCGCCGTTCCTGGTGCTCGCCCCGGCCGCGGTGTGGCAGGGCGTCTCCGCCGACGGCTACTTCGCGGCCGTCGCCGCCTGGTCCCTGGCGCTGCTCGCCCTGGCCCTGACCCGGCGGTCCCACGGGTGCGCGGCGGCCTCGGGGCTGCTCTTCGGCCTGACCTGCTACCTGTCCTACGGGCTCACGCTCTTCGCGCTGATCGGCGCGGCCGTCGTCGTCCTCGTCCGCGACGGACTGCGGCAGCGCCCCGCCCTCCTGCTGTCCCTGCCGGCCGGACTCGCCGTGTTCCCGCTGGTGTTCACGCTCGCCGGTTTCGACTGGTGGCACGCCTACCACCTCCTCGTCACGCGCTACTACCAGGGCGTCGGGGGCACCCGCCCGTACGGCTACTGGGTCTGGGCCAACCTCGCCTGCACCGCCGTGATCACCGGCCCGGCGACGGCGGCGGGCCTGCGCCGGACGACCGCGGCCCTGCTTCCCGGATCCGGCGCCGGGCGCCTGCCGGAGACGCCCCTCGCCGTCCTCGTCACCGCGGCGCTGCTCGCGCTGCTGATCGCGGACCTGTCCGGCATGAGCAAGGCGGAGACGGAACGCATCTGGCTGCCCTTCGCCCTCTGGCTGCTCCCGGCCTGCGCCCTGCTCCCCCGCCCCCGCCCGTGGCTGGCCGCCCAGGCGGTCCTGGCGCTGCTCCTCAACCACCTGCTGCTGACCGGCTGGTGAGCCTTCCGGCCGCGCCCGGCCGCGGGAGTGACGCACCGTGACCGCCGGCCGGTCCGGGCGTTGCCCTGGACGTGGCACGCGGCCGGCGTGGCCGGGATCGCGTACTGGTGCGGGACACGCCGATGCCACTTCGCTGGACGGGGACGGCAGGAAGGACAGGGCATGGCTTTCGGCGGGATCGGCCGGCGCGGGTTTCTGGGGACGGCGGCGGGAGTGGTCACGGCGGTCTCCGCGGGGGCGGCGGCAGCGGCGCCCGTGAGGGGGCCGGGCGGCGGCGCACGGTTCGTCACGTACACGCGGATCACCGGGGGTTCGGTGACCGGCAGCCGGGCCGGCGGCGATCTGATCGCCGAGGTCCAGGGGGTGCTGTGGCGGGTGCCGCGGGGCGGCGGAGCGGCGGTGCAGGTGACGGGCTGGGAGCTGGAGGCCACCCGCCCCGCGCTGTCGCCCGACGGCAGGACGCTGGCCGTGGTCGGGTATCGCGGGGGCGGCTTCCATCTGTGGGCGCTGCGGCCGGACGGCGGCGGACTGCGGCGGTTGACGGACGGGCCCTGGGACGACCGCGGGGTGGCCTGGTCGCCGGACGGCACACGGCTGGCCTTCTCCTCCGAACGCGGCGGCGACGCCACGACCGGTTCCTCGTACGGGCTGTGGGTGCTGGACCTGTCCGACGGCCGGCTGCGGCGGCTCACCGGCGGCGACTTCGAGGACTTCGACCCGGCCTGGTCGGCGGACGGGCGCTCACTGGTGTGCGTGCGCGCCGCGCACACGCCGGGCGGCGGCAACGACGGGGGGCGGTCGCTGGTCCGGGTGCCGGTCTCGGGCGGCCCGGCCGAGGTGCTGCGCACGGTGGCCGAGGGCCGGCTGCTGTGCCCGTCCGTGTCGCCCTCGGGCCGCATCGCCCATCTGCAGCTGACCGGCGCGGGCAGTCCGGCGCTGCCGGCCGACGCGGCCTGGCTGATGGTCGACGGTCAGGCCGTATCGAAGGACGAGGACCTGGCGGCCGCCCCGCCCTGCTGGCTGGGCGAGGACGAGCTGCTGTACGTCGGTGACGGCCGGATCCGCGTCCGCTCCCTCGCCGGCGCCTCGGCGCGGGAGGTGCCCTTCACCGCCCGGATGCCGGTGCCCGCTCCGTCCCGGCGACGGCGCCGGGCGCCGCTCGCGCCCGAGTCGGCGTTCCCGGTGCGCGGTCTGCACCGGCCGGCCCTGTCCCCGGACGGGCGCAGCGTGGCCTTCGTGGCGCTGAACGCGCTGTGGCTGATGCCCGTCGGCGGCACCCCGCGCATGCTGCTGCGGGCCGCCGGCGTCCACCTGGTCCAGATGCCGGCGTGGGCGCCGGACGGGCGCAGCGTGCTGTACTGCACCGACCGGGACGGGCTGGTGGCCGTGCGCCGTCACCACCTGCACAGCGGTGCCGACGAGCCGTTGACCGGGGGCGGCCGGCTGTATCCCGCGCTGTCACCGGACGGCACCCGGCTGGCCTGCCAGGACGTGTCCGGGAACCTGCTGGTGCGCACCCTGGCCACGGGCGCCGAGGAGGTGCTGGCCCGGCCGCTGGCCACCGACGGGCCGCCCGGCGCGCCCACCTGGTCGCCCGACGGACGGTACCTGGCGTTCTGCGACCGCAACCGGCTCAACCGGCGTTTCCGCGAGGGATACAACCTCATCCGCGTCATCGACACGCGCACCGGCGGCGAGCGCCGCCACCTGCCCGCCGAGCACCAGTCGCTGTCCGACCGGGTCGCCTCCGGGCCGGTGTGGTCGCCGGACGGGCGCTGGATGGCGCTGGTGGCCGAGTCCGCCCTGTGGCTGCTGCCGGTGACGGCCGACGGCACCCCGGCCGGTGCCGCCCGCCGGCTCACCGACGAGCCGGCCGACCACCCCAGCTGGTCGGCGGACTCCGGCGCCCTGCTCCACCTGTCCGCGGGCCGGCTGCGCCGGGTCTCCGTCGCCACGGCACGCGCCCGCACCCTCCCGGTGCGCCTGACCTCGCGGCGCGGCGCGACCGCCCCGGCGGAGCCGCTGCGGATCCACGCCGGGCAGCTGTGGGACGGCACCGGCGCACCGCCCCGGCACGACGTCGACATCCTCGTCAGCGGCACCCGCATCACCGCCGTGGAGCCGCACCGCGCACGGCGTCCCGGACACCGCACCCTCGACGCCTCCGGCCGCACCGTCGTCCCCGGTCTCGTCGACAGCCACACCCATCCGTACACGGCGACCTACGGCGCCCGGCAGAGCCTGACGACGCTCGCGTACGGCATCACGACCACCTTCTGCCTGGGCGGGCCGCTGTACGACGCGGTCCGGCTGCGGGAGGCGGCCGCGGCCGGTGCCCTGCTCGGCCCGCGGCAGCTCGCCTCCGCCGAACTGATCGACGGCGCGCGGACCGCGTACAGCATGGGCCGCGCCCACCGCACCCGGGACGGTGTCCGGCGCACGCTGCGGCGGGCCGCCGCCCTGGACGTCGACTTCGTGAAGACGTACGTGCGCGCCCCGGGCGACGTCATGGCCGAGGCGGCCGGGGCCGCCCACGCGCTGGGCGTGCCCAGCGGCAGCCATCTGTGTGCGCCGGGGCGGGCGGCGGGCCAGGACCTGACCACTCATCTGCAGGCCACGCAGCGCCTGGAGTACGGGCACGCCGTCACCCCGCTCGGCCGCGTCGGCCAGGACGTGGTGCGCCAGTACGCCGACGGCTCCTTCGCCCTGATCATCACGCCGTTCAGCGCGCAGATCCTGCTCGCCGCGGATCCCGGGCTGGCCGAGGATCCGCGGGTGACGCGCCTGATGCCGCCGTGGGACACGGCCGCCGTGCGCGAACGCGCCCGGACGGCGCCGACGCAGGCGCAGCGGCGGGCCCTGGCCACGGAGATGGCGGACTACCGGCGGCTGGCCGCGCACGGCGCCCGTATCGCGCTGGGCACCGACGCGCCCCTGGTCCCCGTCGGTCTCTCCCTGCACCTGTCCCTGCGCGCCCTGCACGCACACGGCTTCACGGCCGCCGAGGCCCTGCACACCGCGACGCTCGCGCCGGCCCGTCTCTTCGGTCTGGACGACGATCTCGGCACGGTCGAGGAGGGCAGGATCGCCGACCTCACGCTCGTCGACGGCGACCCGTTCTCCGACTTCGACACCCTGATCGACGTGCCGGTCGTCGTGCACGACGGAGTCCCGTACACCCAGGGCGAGTTGACGTCGGCCCACCGGTCCGCCGCCGTGCCCGAGCCGCCGCCGGGCATGTCCTGGCCGCAGGTGGCCGACCGGCTCCGGCGCGGCTCGTGCTGCCATCCCGGCGCGGACGGCTAGGGCGCCACCGGAAGCCGGTACACCGAGACGTGCGAGCGCGAGTCGGCGGTGAACTCGGCGCCGGACCAGTCGGCGTGCCGGGACTCCAGATCGAAACCGGCCAGCCGGGCCATGAGGTCGAGTTCGGACGGCCAGATGTAGCGGTGCGGGCTGCGGTACAGCCGGGCCTCCTGCGTTCCGCCGCCCCCGTCGAAGTGGAAGTGGTGCGACACCACACGCTGGTTGAGGATGTCGTAGGTGTCCAGCCCGATGTACCCGGGGTCGGTGCGCCACACGGTGGCCTCCTTGCCCGGGGGCAGCGTGCGCAGCTCGGGCACCCACAGCTCGATCACGAACCGGCCGCCCGGCGCGAGATGCCGGGCGGCGTTGCGGAAGCACTCGACCTGTTCGGCCTGGGTGAGCAGGTTGGAGATCGTGTTGTAGACGAGGTAGACGAGGCTGTACGTCCCCGGGGCGCGTGTCGTCGCCATGTCGCCCAGGACGACGGGGATCGCGGCTTCGTCGGCCTTGGTCCGCAGTTGCTCGATCATCGGCCCGGACAGCTCGATGCCGGTGACGGGAACGCCCCGTTCGGCGAGCGGGACCGCGACCCGGCCGGTCCCGATCGCGAACTCCAGGGCCGCTCCGCCCTCCGCCAGCTCGGCGAGGCGGGTCACCGTGGGCGTCAGCACCTCGGGCGCGAACATGCCGGTGCCGGGCGTGTCGTACCGCTGGGCCGCGGCGGTGTCCCAGATGTTCTCCTGCTCCATTGCGCCAACGCTCGTCGTGTTCGGGCGGGTTGTCCAGCGAATTACCGGCACCGCAGGGCCGCCGTCCCCCTCTTTTGAACACGTTCAAAAGAGGGGGTAGTCTGAGCGCATCAACTCAGGGGGCTCGATGAAGGTGATTCTGCCGGGGGGAACCGGACAGGTCGGGACGATTCTCGACCGCGCTCTGACGGCGGCCGGCCACGAGGTCACCGTGCTGACCCGGCATCCGGCGCGCGAGCGGCAGGTCGGCTGGGACGGCACGTCGCTCGGCCGCTGGGCCGAGGCGATCGACGGCAGCGATGTCGTCGTCAACCTGGCGGGGCGCAGCGTCTCCTGCCGCTACACCCCCGAGAACCTGCGGGCCATGATGGATTCGCGGGTGGACTCGGCGCGCGTGGTGGGCGAGGCGATCGCCGCCGCGTCGCGTCCGCCGCGGGTGTGGCTGCAGATGAGTACGGCGACGATCTACGCCCACCGCTTCGACGCGGCGAACGACGAGGCGACCGGCGTGATCGGCGGCGCGGAGCCGGGCGTCCCCGGCTACTGGTCCTACAGCGTCGACATCGCCAGGAACTGGGAACGCGCCCAGGCCGAGGCGTCGGTGCCGGGAACGCGGAAGGTGGCCCTGCGCAGCGCCATGGTGATGAGCCCCGACCGCGGAGGCGTCTTCGACGTCCTGCTGGGACTGGTACGGCTGGGGCTGGGCGGTCCCGTCGCCGGTGGCGCCCAGTACGTGTCCTGGATCCACGACACCGACTTCGTACGGGCGATGGAGTTCCTGATCGACCGGGACGACATCGAGGGACCGGTCAACCTCGCCTCCCCCGGCCCGCTCCCGCAGCGGGACTTCATGCGGGCGCTGCGCGCGGCGCGGGGCGTTCCCGTGGGGCTGCCGGCGACCCGGTGGATGGCGGAGCTGGGGGCGTTCGCGCTGCGCTCGGACACGGAGCTGCTGCTCAAGAGCCGCCGGGTGGTCCCGGGCCGGCTCCGCGCGGCCGGGTTCGACTTCGCGTACTCCGACTGGCCGCCGGCCGCCGTGGACCTCGTACGCCGGGTGAAGGAGTCCCGGTGACGCGGGCGGTTGCTTGAAACTGCAAGCAGCCGGGGTATCGTGCGGCACGGCAGGCAGGTGAAGCACGCACCCCCCTCTGGAGGACGCCATGCGCGTCGCGATCACGGGATCGACCGGGCTCATCGGCTCCGCCCTCGCCCGTTCCCTCCTCGCGGACGGCCACCAGGTGGTCCGCCTGGTCCGTGGCCGCTCCGGCGCCGCCCCGCACGACGGCAGCGTGTGCGCGCACTGGGATCCGGTCGCGGGCCGGGTCGATCCCGGTGCGCTGGACGGCGCCGACGCGGTCGTCCACCTCGCCGGCGCGGGAGTCGGCGACAAGCGGTGGACCGCCGCCTACAAGCGGGAGATCCGCGACAGCCGGGTGCGCGGCACCGACGCCGTCGCGCGGGCCTGCGCCGCGTGCGCCGACCCGCCGCGCGTCCTGGTCTCCGCGTCCGCGACCGGCTACTACGGCGACACCGGCGCACGCGCCGTGGACGAGAGCGAGCCGGCCGGCGACGACTTCCTGGCCGGCGTCTGCGTCGCCTGGGAGGCGGCCGCCGACCCGGCCCGGCAGGCCGGCATCCGGGTGGTGCACCCCCGCACCGGCCTCGTGGTCTCCGCCGAGGGCGGTGCCTTCGGCCGGCTCTTCCCGCTCTTCCGCCTGGGTCTGGGCGGCCGGCTCGGATCGGGCGACCAGTACTGGCCGTTCATCTCGCTGACGGACCAGGTCGCGGCCCTCCGCTTCGCCCTCACCACCGAGGAGCTCTCCGGTCCGGTCAACTTCACGGCGCCGGAACCGGTCACGAACCGCGAGGTGACCCGGGCCCTGAGCCGTGCCGTGCACCGGCCGGCCCTCGCCGCCGTGCCCGCCTTCGCCCTGCGCGCGGCGCTCGGCGGGTTCGCCGAGAGCATCACCTGCAGCGCGCGCGTCGTACCGGCCGCCCTGCTGAGGGCGGGCTTCGCCTTCGCCCACCCGACGATCGACGGCGCGCTCGACTCGGCGCTGCGACCGGCCGGTTGACGAAAGGCGGGGCGGGAGTGGAGAAGGGCGCGGGCAGCCGGACCCGCCCGTGGCAGCGCGTGCGGGAACGTCCCGCGCGCGGGACCATGGTCGCCGGGCGGGGCCCGGATGACGGGTCCGCCGGAAGACGGGCGACGAGGAGGACGCCGTGTGCCGACTGTTCGGACTGACCAGCGCCCCGCTGCGCACGCACGCCACGTTCTGGCTGCTGGACGCGCCCGACAGTCTCAGCGCGCAGAGCCACCGCGAACCCGACGGCACCGGTCTCGGGGTCTTCGCCGCGGACGGCACGCCCAGTGTGCACAAGGCGCCGATCGCCGCCTACGAGGACCGGGCGTTCGCCCGGGAGGCCCGGGAGGTGGAGTCGGCCACCTTCCTCGCGCATCTGCGGTACGCCTCGACCGGGGGCCTGGACCTGCTCAACACCCACCCCTTCGCGCAGGACGGGCGGCTGTTCGCGCACAACGGGGTGATCGAGGGGCTGGACGAGCTGGACCGGCATCTGGGCGGGGATCTCGCGCTGGTACGCGGGGACACCGACTCCGAGCGGTTCTTCGCCCTGGTCACGCGGGAGACCACGGCGCACGGCGGGGACGTGACCGCCGGCCTGGTGGCCGCGGCGCGCTGGGTCGCCGCGAACCTGCCCCTCTACGCCCTCAACGTCGTCCTCGTCACCGCCGGGGAGCTGTGGGCCCTGCGCTATCCCGCCACCCACGAGCTGTACGCGCTCCAGCGGCCGGCCGGCGGGCCGCACGGGGCGCGGCAGCTCGACCACGCCGGCCGGGACGGTCATCTGCGGGTGCGCTCGGCGCATCTGGCCGAGCGTCCGTCGGTCGTCGTGGCCAGCGAGCGCCTGGACGACAACCCGGGCTGGCGGCTCCTCGCGTCCGGCGAACTGCTGCACGTCGGCCCCGAGCTGCGGATGACCTCCCGCATCGCCCTGCCCGATCCCCCGGCCCGCCCGCTGAGCCTGTCGGACCTGCACCCCGCCGCGGCCGCCTCCCAGCGGCCCGCGTAGCCGCGGGGACGCGGGTGCGTGCGGCGGACAGCCGGTGACCGGGCTCACCAGACCGACACTTGCGCAAGCCGTAAACTTTTCGCCGTGGAGACTACCGAGGTGACGGGTTGGGAGACCGCCGTGCTCGAGGGAGGGCCGGCGGACGGGCTGCGGATGAAGGTCTCCGGCCGGCCGCGCGTGATCCAGGTGACGTACCCCTGCCGGATCGAGGCCGCACCGCCCGGCGGCGTACGCGCCGAGGCGGTGTACGTCTACCGGCGTGACTACGGCGTCACCGACGAGCCCCTGCGGTACGGCTTCGACATCGCCAGTCCCTGACCGGCGCGGCGGGCCGCGCCGGTCACTCGTCGGAGTCGGGCTTGCCGCGCGCCGCCGCGTACGCCTGGGAGGGCGTCATGGCCACGCCGTTGAGGCTGACCGTCTTGTACGGGCTGACCTTGGCGCAGGTCTTGGCCTGGTCGGCGGTCGAGGCGTGGGCGCCTCCCACGGCCGTCTTGGTGTCGGCCGGGGAGCTGCCGCCCGGGTAGCTGGTGCCGCTGGTCCAGTCGCTTCCGATGACCAGGGTCAGACCGGTGCCGGTGCCCTGCTTCAGATGCGAGGTGGGCAGTCCGAGCGCCTTGGCGACGGTCGTGGCCTGCGCCTTCTGACCGGTGCCGTAGGTGAGGGTGGTCGTCGTCGCCGGGCTCGGCGCGTTGGCCGTGGTGGTGCCGGAGCCGAAGCCCTGGTCGGTGAGCCCGGTCGCGATGGCCGAGGCACGGCCGGTGACCGCGGTGCCGTTCTCGACGGTGACGGCGATCTGCGAGGCGGGCACGGCCGGGGCGGTGGCCTTCGCGGTCGCCGAGGCCGCCGTCGACTTCTTGCCGGAGCCGGTGGTCAGCGACTGGTCGTCGGCGATCGTGGCGAACAGGGTCTTGGCGCCCGGACCCACCACCACCCGGTCCTTGTTGTCCGGGTCGGGGGCCGTCTGCATCGTCGTGAACGTCATCCGCTTCGTCGGCACCTTGTTCACGTCCGCCGCGAGCGAGATCAGCTTCTTCACGCTGCCCAGGCCGTCGTCCACGGTCAGCGCCTTGGTGGCGGCGTCGGCCAGACCGTAGACCGCGGTGGGGTCGGTGAGCGTGCCCGCGCTCTTGAACTTGCGGATCATCGCGCTGAGGAAGATGTGCTGCGAGATCGTACGGCCGAGGTCGCTGCCGTCGCCGAAGCCGTGCCGGGAGCGCACGAACTCCAGCGCGCCCTCGCCCTTGAGGGTGTGGGTGCCCTTGGACAGCTTCAGGTGGGAGTAGGTGTCGTACACGTCGTCGCTGACGCACACGGAGACGCCGCCGATCGCGTCGGACATCTTCACGACACCGGAGAAGTCGAGCTTGACGAAGTGGTCGATGGGGATGCCGGTGAGCTGGTGGACGGTGGCCACCTGGCAGGCGGGACCGTACTGCAGGGCACTGTTGATCTGGCCGTAGTAGCCGGAGGTGGACCGGCCGGACTCGCTGTCCTTGCAGGCCGGGACCTGGGTCATGGTGTCGCGGGGGATGCTCATCACCGTCGCGTTGGAACGGTCCGCGGATATGTGCACCACCATCTCCACGTCCGCGTTGCTGCCGGTCTGCACCCCGGTCTTCGAGCAGCCGCCGCCGAGCTTGCAGTCGGCCGCGTTGGTGCGGCCGTCCGAGCCCATCACCAGGATGTTGATCGGGGTGCGGCCGAAGGCGTCGGCCTTCTCGCTGCCGCCCTTGCCGTCGAGCGAGACGCTGTGGATGTTGCCGTTCAGGTGTTCGTAGAACCACCAGCCCGCGCCGGCGGTGACCACGATGACGACCGACATGCCGATGCCGAGGCCCTTCAGGACCTTCGTGGCACGGCCCACCGGACGGGCCCGGCGGCCCCTTTGGCCGGCGCGCCCGCGGGCGGCCGCCCGGGCCGCCGCCCGGCCGCCCGGCTGACGCGTCCCGTCGGGCTCGACCACCCGCTGTCCCGGCACCCGCGCGCTGCGGCTGCGCGTGGCCTGCCCGGCGGGCCCGTCCCACGGGTCGCTCATCTCCCACTCCCATGAACGGTCCGGCGGGGCGAAGCCCGTGGCTCCGCCTTGCTTGCATGGTTGCGCAATCTAACAAATCTGGGGTCCGAACAGCACAAATACACACACGCTTCACCGGCGAGGCACCTCGTGGCGCCGCCGTGCGGACCGCAAACGGTATGGCAGCCGGAGTTTACGCGCCTTCTATAAGTGTTCTGTATGAACGTGTGACCCTCGCCACACTGGAAGCGCCCGGCGCCGCGTCGCCGACGGCCCCTGATACGGCGTGCTCAGCCACTGCTCCGGCGCAGCGGGCGGACCTGGACCGGCTCCCGCGCGGAGCGTGCGCTCAGCTGCTCCACCATCACGCGGACCAGCGCCACCACGTCCGGGTCGCCTATGGAGTAGACCTGCCGCCGGCCCTCCCGGCGCGAGCCGACGAGTCCGGCCAGCTTCAGTTTCGCCAGGTGCTGGCTGACCGCGGGCAGCGCTCCGCCCACCCGGTCGGCGAGATGCGTGACATCGCTCTCACCCTCCGACAGGGCCCACATCAGATGCAGCCGGGCGGGGGAGGCGAGCAGACCGAACGCCGCGGCGGCCTCGGCGAGCACCTCGGCGGACGGATCCTCGAAGCCCGCGGCGTTCTCCGGCACAGTCCTCTCCCGTCCCCGCCTCGCCGTCACCGGCGACTCCTCTGCGCCCACCCACTGTAGGCGCCCGGTCACGGCGGCGGGCCTGGCCGGGACGGCCCGGACTCAGTCCTCGTAGAAGTTGTTGACCACGACGTCCGGTTCGTCGTCGTCGAACGCCTCGTTGAGCAGCGCGCCGCCGATGAGGCCCGCCGCACCGGCGCCGATGAGCGCGCCCGCGCCGAAACGCCGGCCGCCGCCGTCGTGGTGGTGGTGATGGTCGTGGTCGGCGTACGGCTGCGGGTATCCCTGCTGGGGGTAACCCTGCTGCGGATAACCCTGCTGGGGCGGCGTGTAGAACGGCGGCACCGTGGTCTGCACGCGCTGAGCACAGGCCGCGCAGGTCTGGACGGGCCGGGGCACGCCCCACTGCGGGGACCAGGTGACGGTCGTCGTGCCGGGGCCGTGGTGGGGGTCGAAGAAGCAGGTCACGCTCGAACTCCCGGTGGGGTACGGGGATGCGGGGAACGCCGGGTCCGGCACGGGGGCAGCGGCGGCCGGCGGGTTCGGTGGGACGGGCGGCCGGTACGGATCGGCGGGCGGCCGCGCCGCGGGGGCCGGGTAGGGAGCGGCGGGCGGCTGCGGTTCGGGCGGCAGGGGTGCGTCCGCGTGCGCCGCCGGTGCGGCGGCGGGGGCCGGCGCCGGGACCGGGGAGGCGTCCTCGGGCACGGTCACGCCGTAGTCGGCGGCGATGCCGGCGAGGCCCGCGGCGTAGCCCTGCCCGACGGCGCGGAACTTCCACTCCGCGCCGTGCCGGTACAGCTCGCCGAAGACGAGCGCGGTCTCGGTGGACAGGCCGCCGGAGGCGAGGTCGTAGCGGGCCAGCTCGGTGCCGTTCTCCTGGTCGAGGACGCGGATGTGCGCCCGCCGCACCTGGCCGAAGGACTGGCCGCGACTCGCGGCTTCGTAGAGCGACACGGGAAAGACGATCTTCTCCACCTCGTCCGGGACCCTGGTCAGGTCGACCTCGATCCGCTGGTCGTCGCCGTCGATGGGCGCGCCGCTGCCGCGGTGGCGGACCGAGCCGTCGGGGCTGGTGAGGTTGTTGAAGAAGACGAAGTGCCCGTCGGAGAGCACCTTTCCCGTCCGGTCGCACAGCAGGGCGCTGCCGTCCAGCTCGCAACCGGTGTTCGCCTGCCAGCCCAGCCCGACCGTCACAGCAGTCAGACCGGGGGCCTGCTTGCTCAGCGACACATTGCCGCCCTTGGTCAGGGACACACCCATCGACGTCCTCCGCAGCCGTTCACACTCAGCACGTCCATCATGATCGACGTTCCGGGACCCCTTCGAGTTCCCCGGTCGTGCCCTGTGCTGATCACCCGGGCGGCCCGATCGCCACCGCGGTCGTCACCGCGTCCCGTGCGGGCAGGAAGGAACGACGCCCCGCGCTCGGCGTGGGGCGTCGGCCGTCAGGGCAGCTTCACGAACGGCGCCAGGAAGGACCGGGCTCCCGGTGTGTCGAGGCGGTAGGCGACGTTGGTGGCGTAGCAGGGGGTGTCTCCGGTGATGGTCGTGGCGGCGAGGACGTTCCTGCCGCCGGCGACCATGAAGTTGGGGCCGCCGGAGTCGCCGTAGCAGGCGCCGCCGTTGCCCTGCGGTGCCGTCATGGCGAGCCGCACCCAGGACGGGTTGAGGGCGTCGAAGGTCAGGGGGGCCTTCATGCGGACCCCGCCGCCGGGGTGGGTCTGGCCGCCGGGCCCGTTGACGGCCTCCTGGGTGCCGTACCCGGCCACGAACCAGTCGGTGGAGTTCAGGCCCTGCGGTGCGAGCGTCCCCAGCTGACCGGCCGTCGGCAGGGCGGCCGGGGTGAAGGACCAGCGGGCGGCGACCTTCGCCGCGGGCAGTTCGATCACCGCGATGTCGTGCGGGTCGGAGGCGGGGCCCGGATAGTCGGGGTGGGTGTGCGCGACGCCTTCGACGGCGACCGCGTTCGCCTGGGCGGCGGGGTCGCCCGGGTACTTCTTCGCGGCGGCGTCGAGCCCGGACTGGACGTCCTGGTCGAGCGAGACGTAGAAGCGGACGCCGGCCGGCCAGTCGCTGGTGCAGTGCGCGGCGGTCAGGAAGGTGTCCGCGTCGATCATCGTGCCGGAACACACCCAGTCGACGCGGTCCGGGGTCGCCGGGTCGTTGTCGTCGTCCCAGGTGGCCACGAGCGCCCCGACCTCGGTGCGTTCGGGTGCGGGCGTGGCGTTGTAGGAGTTGATCGCGGAGGAGGGCAGCGCGACGGCGAGCACGGTGGCGCAGGCCGCGGCGGTGACGGCGGTGACGCGTAGGGCGGTCAAGAAGAACCCCTTCACTGGATGTGTGGGACAGGTGTTCTCCTGTGGGAGGTAGGAGCATTGAAGTGGCCGGGGCGGCCCGGGGCAAGACGGCGTGCCTCCTGATCTCGCCGCGGGGTCCGGCGAGTTGCTCTTGCACTTCTTCCCGCGGCCCGTGGGACGGCAGCGCCTCTTTTCATCCCTACGGGTGAATCGGCGGATGGATGTCCGGACTCCTCCTGCTCTGTGCGGTGTGCTGAGCCACGCGGGCCTGACGCCGTCGCAGGCCGGCCGGAGACAGGAGGGGGCGGGACGTATGCGTGGCTTCGTTCTGTGCGCGTGGCTGCTGACCGCCGGACTCGGCGGATACCTCGCCACGGTCTGGGTGCGGCACGGCGGTCTGCGGCAGCGCACGCCCGGTGTGACGCGCCTGCCGCTGTGGCTCGTGCTCGGGCATGTGGCCCTGGCCGTGGCCGGGCTGGCCGCCTGGACCGCCTATGTGGTGGGAGGCGTGCGGAGTTCGGCCTGGGCCGCGTGCGCGGTGGTGCTGATCGTGGCGGCGTTCGGCTTCATGATGCTGCTGCGCTGGCTGCCCAGTTCCGGCCGCCATTCCCACGGGGCCGCCACGGCCGAGCGGCACTTCCCGCTCACGGCCGTGGTCGCCCACGGCACGGCCGCCGGCGCGACCGTGCTGCTGGTGCTCCTCGTCGTCCTGCGCAAGGCGTGAGCCGTACGGCTCACGCCCCGGCCGGGTTCACCGTGCGAGCCGTAGGGCTCACGCCCCGGCCGGGTTCACCGTGCGGACGGCCGGCGGCGCACGGCCGCCAGCACCAGGCCGCCGACCGCCGTCACGGCCACCGCGCCCGCGGCCAGCACCGGAATGCCGTCGCTGCCCGTCGCCGCGAGGCTGCCGCCGGAGCCCGACGCTCCCGACGTTCCGGACGTCGCCGAGGCCCCCGTCGTGCCCGTGGTACCGGTCGTGCTCGTGGATCCCGTGGTGCCCGTGGTTCCCGAGCCACCGGTCGACTGGCCGTGCGGGTCGTTGCCCCCGCTGCCCGAAGCGGTGCCGCCGTCGCCGGAGTCGCCGCCGTTCGTGCCGCCGCCGGAGGTGCTCGTGCCCGGCTCGCCGTCGCGGGTCACGTCGACGTTCAGATAGGCCGTGTCGTTCGCCGGATTCCCGTCGAAGTCCGGGTGGATGCCGTACACGGAGCTGACCGCCACCTCGCCCTGGGTGTCCCGGGCCTTCTTGCCGATCCTGAGGACGAACGTGTAGTCGAAGGACTGGCCGACCTCGAAGGTGTGGTCCGCGGGTGAGCACACGTACACGGCGTGACCGGGCTCGGACGGTCCGGTCGGGCCGTCGATCGCGAACGGCAGGCAGTCCTCGGGCACGTCGACGGCCACGGTGCCCTTCGGGATCCGCACCATGAGGGCCGGCTGGTCGTCGCTCTGCTGGTTCCGGACCCAGCCGGGGCCGTCGTTGCGCAGCGTCGCCGTGACGCTCACCCTGCTGCCGGGCGCGCCCTCGGCCAGGTCGCCCTCCGCGTGAAGGTCGGCGGTGTTGTCCGCGGTGAGGTTCAGCAGCCGGTAGCTGTCGTCGTAGCCCTCGCCCGGAGCCGCGCCGGTGGGGCTCGTGCCGTACTCGACGGACTCCATCAGGGCCTTGGGCAGCGTCGTGAAGCGTACGGGCACGGTGACGGAGGCGCCAGGCTCGACCACCGTGTCCAGCCGGCACAGCGCCTGCCTGACCTGGTCGGCGTCCGTGGAGTACGTGCACCCGTCGACGTGCGCCGGGAAGTCGAGGCCGCGGGTCAGCCGGACCCGGAAGGTCAGCCCGTCCGCGGCCGCCGTGCCCTTGTTGGTCACGGTGACGGACCGGTCGTACACCTCGCCCGGCTTGGGCGCGGCGGCGGGCAGCGCGGAGACCACGAGATCGGGGGCGGGGTCCTCGGCGTGCGCCACGGGTGCGGCGAGCAGCGGGAAGCCGATTCCGATCGCGGTGGCGGCCACGCGGGTCGCGGCGGGGCGGAACGCTGAGCGCACGACGGGACTCTCCTCGGAAAGGCGCAGGGCACGACCCGGCCCGTTCAGGGCCGGCTGATCATGTACTGGACACGCGAGGAGGGCCACAGGTTGTACGGAGCACCGAGGCCGGACCGCTCAGGGTGTGCCGCGGGTGTGCTCCGCCTCGTCGGTCACGGGTCCCGGTCGCCGCGCAGGCCGGCGTACGACCAGGCTGCTCACCTCGAAGGACATCTCGGTCGTGCCGGCCGCGGGCGCCGGGTGGTAACGGCCCGCGCACACCGACAGGTTGACGATGAGACAGGCGTGCCAGCCGTGGCCCACGCCGCGGTGGTCCGCGAAGACCGGCGCCCCGTTCACCGACCAGACGACCGAGCGCGGCCCGAACTCGGTGCGCAGGTCCAGCCACGCGCCGGGGCGGACGGCGGCATCCCGGAAGGAGTGGCCCGCGCCGCGCACGTGGTTGCCGAACTCCAGCACGTCCGGGTGGTCGGGGTGGTACTCGAACACGTCGATCTCCTGGTCGCCGTCGCGCCAGGTCCAGATCGCCGGCCACGCCCCGACCTCGCACGGCAGCCGTACCCGCGCCTGGAGGATGTCTCCGGAGCGGACGGTGAACGCCTCCGCGCTGCCCTCGGTGGTCAGCAGGCCGGTGTCCCAGTAGCCGTCCGGCCGGCGGGTGGCCCTGAACACGCCGGAGCGGGAGTAGGCGGCGTCGGGCACCAGGTGGTCCAGCTTGTCGTCGCCCGGGTTGACCGGGCCTCCGTCCGGATACGCCCAGCTGCGGCCGGCCACCCATTGCCGGGCGGAGCCGAAGTCGGCCGTGAACACGACCTCCGTGTGCGGCGGTACGCGCGGGGGCGGCAGCGGGTTTCCGGGAGTCGGTCTGTCCATGACCGATGTCTGACCTGCCCGGGACGGAACATGCGCCCGGCGCCCCGTGCGGCGCCGGAACGACCCTTTCGGGTGACCACTGCGGCGGGAATACGGCCGCGAAACGTCACCAGGCCTGGTGGGACGGCGGATTCCGTGGTGTGCTGGTGGTGGCGGGAAGGACCGAGAACAGACGCGGGGAAGCGGCTCACGGCCGTGCACCGCGCAATCCGGATCCGCGAGAAGCGGGTGGCCCTTCCCGCCCCGGCACGCAAGCCGTCCGCACGCAAGCCGTCCGCCGTGCCGTGCGCGCTTCCCGGCCCACGCCGTGCGGCGACTCTCCGCAGGCGCGGGTCAGCCGCGTCCCCCGCTGAGGTTCCCCCACCGGGGTCCGATCTGCTTCCACTCCTCGTCCCACTCGGCCATGCGCCGCTTGATCAGCCGGCCGCGGACCACCCAGCCCGCGCCCCAGACCGCCGCGGCGGCCGACGGGGCGACGAGCACGCCGGTGAGGGCCGCCTGCAGGTCCGCCGCGGCGCCGGTGACGGGCGCGGAGACCACATGGCCCCCGCGGTCGGTCCACACGGTCACCTGGGACCCGGCGGGAACCCCGGGCAGGACCTTCGCCCGGTCGGTGTGCACGGCGCCGTGGGCGTCCGTCCAGCGCACGGTGGCCCAGACCCGCCCGTCGGCGTAGCCCGACCCGGAGGCCGAGGTCCGCGCCGCGCCGTCGGTGACCACGGCGGACACCGCGTGCACCTGCGCCTGGCGGGCGGAGAAGGCCGCGCCCGCGGTGCCGGCCGCGGCGAGCCCGGCCGCGGCGCCGCCGAGCACGGCCAGCACCCAGGTCACCAGGACGATCCAGGCCTCGACGACGTCGCTGTGCCGCCTGAGCGGGTTGCTGCGCCAGCGCCACAGCCGCACAGGTGTGACCGTCGTGGGAGGTGTCCGGGTCATCGTCACCGCCTCCTTACACGCACCGACGGCTTCGTCGCCTCCACTCCGCGTACCCCCTCGCCGGGCGGAGTGCGCCGGGCGGGCGGCGAGCGGGCTCGGGGCGGTCTCCCGGACCCGGCCGTCGAGTGTCACCCCACCATCGTGCACCTCAATTGGGATGTCGGCGGGGTGAGTACCCAAGAGGCTCGCGAGCAGGGCGGGCCGGTTCAGCGGCGCCCTGTGGCTCCGGTGGCACTTCTCACAATTCGCCCGGAACGGGCGTGATGGTGACCGCGGCCACGTCGGCGAGCGCGCGTTTTCTCTACGTTCGTGACCATGCCGTTTCACCTCTCCCCCGCTTCCGCACGCTCACGGGCCGGCGTCCTCCTGGCCTCGGCCGCGGCCCTCGGCTCCCTCGGCGCGCTGCACCCCGCGCCGGCCGCGGCCGCTCCGGCCGCATCCCCGCACGTCACGGCAGCCGTCCTGGACCTCGACGGCTCCGGCCGCACCCCGGTGGTGCACGGAACGGACAGCGCGTACGACACCGCGAGCATCGTCAAGGTCGACATCCTCGCGGCGCTGCTGCTGAAGGCGCAGGACGCGGGACGGCAGCTCACCGCCGAGGAGCGCGGGCACGCCGAGCCGATGATCGAGCGCAGCGACAACACGGCGGCCGACGCGCTGTGGCGGGAGATCGGCCAGGCCTCCGGGCTGGCGGCGGCCAACAAGCGGCTCGGGCTGACCTCGACCACGGGCGGGTCCGGCGGGAAGTGGGGCCTGACCCGGACGACCGCGAGCGACCAGATACGGCTGCTCAGGGACGTCTTCGACGGCACCGCGGCGTCTCCTTCCGGATTCGCCGGCCTGAACACGCGCTCCCGTGCCTACGTCCGCACGCTCATGGGCCGGGTCCTGCCCGAGCAGAGCTGGGGCGTCCCGGCCGCCGGTGCCTCCGGGACGCCGCGGGCGCTGAAGAACGGCTGGCTGCAGCGCACCACCACCGGCCTCTGGGACGTCAACAGCATCGGACAGGTCACCGTGAAGGGACACCGGTACCTCGTAGCCGTCCTGTCCAACGGCAGCGCCTCGATGAGCACGGGGGTCTCCCTGGTGGAGCGGACGGCACGCGCGGCCGTCGCCTAGCGCCCCAGCGGACGCGCCCCTCGACGCCGTACCGCGTGGGCCGGTGTGACGCGTCTGTGCCAGTCGACGGACACGGCCGTGACGTGCCACCGCGGAGCCGACGCGCGTGGCCATCGCCCTGGGGATGTGATCCGGGGGGCTGCGCCGGACCGCCGGCGGTGGCGGCGTGGGGAGGACTTTTCGGGCGCTGCGGACGGGGCACGCGGTGGGGACAGGACTTCCGAGCGGAGGGCGGTATCAGCATGAGCGAGTACGAATGGTCCCGCACGATGCCCGCACAGCCCGAGCAGGTCTTCGACCAGGCGGCCAACATGGGCCAGCTCGACGCATGGCTCCCGGACGCCGTGCACGTGGAGGCCGAGGACCCGCCCGCCGTCACGGTGCACGAGGACCGCTACGGCCACGACATGCCCGCCCTGCTGCGGGCCGAGCCCGACCAGATGCGTCTGGAGTGGGGCACGCGCGAGCAGGGCAGCTACACCGGCTGGCTGCAGGTGTCCGGCATCGGCAGCGGGGCCAGCGAGGTCACCGTGCACCTGTCGTTCTTCGACACCGATCACGATCCCGGTGAGGAGGCGGTGTTCCGCGCGCTGGACAGCAGCCTGCGGCGCCTCGAGGAGCAGGTGCGCCTGCGCGTGGACAACCCTTCCGGCTAGGTGCCGGCCCCGGTGGGGGCCGGCTGTTGCCGCCGGAAAGCGCTGGGGAGCCGGAGTGATCGTCGTGCCTGAACCCGGCAGCAAGAAGTACGACACCCGAAGGGCGCGGCTGCGCAAGGACGCCGAGCGTTCCGGCGTCTCCGACCAGGACGCGAACGCCGTCGCCAACGAGTCCCTGCAGCAGGACGAGGGGTTGCGGAGCCGGGGCCCGAAGACGGAACGCGGCCGCGGCCCCAAGGGCGAACGCCCCGAGAACGAGTAGACGTGCTCAGGGCCTCCCCGGACGCACCGGGGAGGCCCTGAGCCGTCCTCGCCGCCGACTGCTCTCCGTCACCGACCGGACCCGAACGTCCGGGTCGTGTAGGCGCACTCCGTGTAGATGTACCCGGGGCGCAGTGCGGCCGTGTCGGAGGCCGGGGTCGCGGTGCTGCCGCCGTTCGGCTTGTGCACGAAGTAGGTGGTGCCCGCCGGGAGGCTGATGGTGCGCTGCGGATAGTGCCGGGAGTTGTCGCTGCACGGCTTGAAGCCGGTCGTCAGGGTCTCGGCGAGGGTGTACGCCGCGCAGCCGCCGCAGGCCTTGAGGGTGAAGCTGCCGGTGACGGGGCCCGTGTAGAGCACGGTGATGTCGTGCGGGCTCGCGTTCTTCACCGTCACGGAGATGCCGCCGCCGGAGGCGGTGGTGGGCAGCTTCCTGCCGGCCTCGGGGAGCGTCTGGGCGACCTCGGCGGCTATGGCGATCTTCTTGGCGCGGGCGGCGTTCCGGGCGTTCCTGTTGTCGGCGACGAACTGTTCCATGGTCGTGCGGGCGGCGTCGAAGTCGCCGTCCTTGTACTGGTCGACGCCGCAGGCGTACTCGCCCGCGCCGCCGCTGCGGCCGGCCCGCCCGGCCGCCCTGGCCAGCGTGCCGTCCGCGTCGCCCGACGACTTCGCCAGTTGCCCGATCCGGGTGTCGAGGTCGCGCAACCGCTGGACCGCGGTGCAGGGTTCGCCGCCGCCGACGGCCTTCTCCGCCCGCCGTACCGCCGCCTCGACGGCCGGGGACACCTTGGCCGCCGCACCGGACCGCGGGAAGGTGTCCAGCAGGTCGCCGAAGCGGGCGTCCCAGTCCGTCCCGCCGGCGGTCAGGCGCTGCGCCCCGCACTCCCACAGGGAGTTGGCGAGCCGGTCGTCGGGCCAGCTCGCCAGTGGTCCGAGCCGGTCCTTCGGCAGGGTGCCGGGCACCGTGCGCAGGTACTTCAGCGGCTCGACGGCCTCGCAGTAGTCCTGGCGGCCGTAGGCCGCGCCGACCGTCGTGTAGTAGGTCCGCAGGCTGCCGGGAAGCCGCCGGGCGGCGCGGGAGCCGGCGTGGTGCTCGGCGAGATCGCGGTAGACCTCCAGCGCCGACCGGTAGCCCGGCTCGGCGGACGCGAACGGCCGCCGGCCGCTCGTCGCCACCAGCCGGTCGGCCGTGTCCAGGCGGCCGAGGAGCGCCTGTTCCACCGCCTCGTGGTGAGCGTCGCGGTACCACAGCGCGCCGCCCGCCGGCACGGCCAGCAGCACCACGCCCAGCAGCAGGGCGAGCGGCGCCCGGGGCGGCCAGGACAGCCGGGTGCGCAGTCCGGCGACCCCGCCGTGGAGGGCGGCGAGCAGCAGGACGAGGGCGTAGCCGGCGAGGGCCGCCGACGGGACGCCGTCGGCGTCGGCGGGCAGCGCCACCAGCAGCAGGACAGCGGTCGCCGTCCAGCACGCGGCCATGAGCGCCCACCGCCGAAGCAGCGCGTAGCCGAGCCCGAGGCCACTCGCGTTGAGCAGGGCGACCGCGGCGGCGCGCCATGCGTCCGGCGGCGCGGGCGGCGGGCTCGTCGGCATGGGCGGGATGGGCGGCGGCACCGGGAACCCCCGGCTCGGACCGTACGGACCTCCGGACATGCGCGCTCCCCCCCGTCAGCGGCGCCCCCCATGGCCGCGGATCCGCAGTGTACGGGCCCGCGCACCGGCGGGACAGAGGCGCGAACACCCGCCCCGCTGTTGAGACTTGAACAGGCCGACGCATAAGGAGGTCCTTGACCGTATCTCCCTGCTCCTTATTTGCCTCATGACCCTTTTGTCCGATTATCCTGGGCGGCCGTGCCCGGTCGGAGAGGTCCGGCGGCATCCGACGGCATCGACGGCATCCGAGGGAAGGAACGCACGGGACATGCTCAGCGCGCGGTTGCCCGCTCTCCTGGCACGGATCGGACGGGCCGGCGGCGCCGAGGCCGCACGGGCGGCCGTGGCGGCGGGGCTGACCTGGCAGGCCTGCGCGAGGCTGCTGCACATCCCCGCGCCGTACACGGGTGCCGTCGCCGCCGTCCTCGTCGTGGAGGCCACGGTGGCGGCCACGGTCTCCGCCGCCGCCCGCCATGCCACCGGATGCCTGCTCGGCGCCCTGCTCGCCGTGCCCGCGGCGCTGTACGCGAGACCCGCCATGGCAGGTCTGGCGCTGGTCGTCTTCGCCTCCGCGCTGCTGGCCCGGCACCGATTCCTCGGGCATCACGGGCTGCATGTGCCGATGACGGCGCTGCTCACCTTCGCCCTGGTGCGCGGCGGCCACCCCGGCGAACTGGCCGCGCACCTCGCCGAGATCATGCTCGGCATCGGCTTCGGGCTGCTGTGCGGCGTGCTGCTGTTCCCGGCCGTGCGGGTACGGTCCGCCGAGCGGGCCCTCGAGGACCTGCGCCTGCGGGTCGCCCGCTGCCTGGACGGCCTCGCCGACGCCGTCCTACGCCGGGAGCGGCCGCGCGGCGTCCTCGGCCCCGCCTGGGAGGACGACCTCGGTACGGCCCTGGTCCGGGCCCGCGCCGCCGTGGACGAGGCGCACGAGAGCCTGCGCTGGAACGTGCGGCCGGCCGCCCGGCGCCGCCGCTGGCACCTGGACCACCGGGTGCTGCGCATGCTGACCGGCGTCGCCGGGCAGGTCACGGCGGCCGGCCGGCTCCTCGACGCCCACCCGGGCGCCGCCGGGGACTCCCGGCACGGCTCCGCCTTCGCCCAGCCGTACGCCCGTCTGCTGCGGACGACCGCCCTGTGCGCCTACTCCTGCCGCGGCGGCCGGCCGCACCCCGCCCTGCCCGCCGCGCGCCAGGCCCTCGCCCGGCTCGGCGCCCACGGCTGCGATCCCCCGGACGGCGACGGCGGCCCCGACCAGCGTCTGCTGCGCCCCCTGGCGTCGGCCCTGACCTGTCTGTCGGCTCCCCCGCCCGCTCCGCCCGCCCGCCCCCACCGGCTCCTCGACCCGCTACGGCACGGACCGCGACGATGACCACACACACTCCCGAACTCCAGGACGCCCTCACCGGCACCGCGAGCACCCCCGGCCCCGCGGGCCGCGGCACCGGCGCCCGCGCGCTGCCGGCCACGGCGCCCGTGCTGCTCATGGTGGTCGTCGCCGTCACCGATCTGCTCACTCCGGACTGGCTGCACGTCTCACCGGCGATGGCCGCCGTGCCGGTGCTGGCGGCCGTGCTGCTGCCGTGCCGGGCGACGGCGGCGCTCGCCTGCGGGGCGCTCGCGATCACGGGGCTGCTGCAGTGGGACGCCGGCAGCTGCGGGCACCCGGACGCGGACGTCACCCTCGGCACACTGTTCGTGGTCGGCCTCACCTCGCTGGCCGCGTGCTCGCTCAGACAGCGCCGGGAGCGGCAGCTGCGCCAGGTCCGCTCGGTCGCCGAGACCGCGCAGCGCGCCCTGATGCACCCCCTCCCGCACCGCATCGGCTCGCTCGCCCTGAGCGGGGTGTATCTGCCGGCCGAGTCGGAGGCGCGCATGGGCGGTGACTTCTACGAAGCGCTCAGCACGCCGTACGGCACCCGGCTCGTGATCGGCGACGTACGGGGCAAGGGACTCGAGGCCGTCGGCGCCTCGGCGACCCTGCTCGGCGCCTTCCGTGAACTGGCGTATCAAGAGCCGTCGTTGACGAAGGTGGCGGAGCAGCTCGACGAACGGGCCCGGCGGCGGATCGCCGCCCTCGACGGCACACCGGACGACCCGGGACCCGACGGCCCGGCCGCGCTGTTCGCGGAGCGGTTCGCGACGGCGCTCCTGGTGGAGTTCCCGCCCGGCGAGAGCGTGGCCCGCCTCGTGCACTGCGGGCACCCCGAGCCGTACGTCGTCCACGCCGGCGAGGCACGGGCGTACGAGCCCGAGCAGCCCGGCGCGCCGCTCGGCCTGGGCGACCTGCTGGCGGCCCGGCCACCGTCCCGGACCGTGCCGTTCGGACCGGGCGACCGCCTCGTGCTGTACACCGACGGGTTCGTCGAGGGCCGCGACCGCTGTGGCCGCTTCCACGACCTGGCCGCCTCCGTGCGCGTGCACGCCGGCCGGCCGCTGGAGGCGATGGTGGCCGCCCTGCGCCGCGGCCTGCTGCACCACGTGCACGGCGACCTGGACGACGACGCGGCCCTGGTGGTCCTCGAACGCCTGCGGTGAGGAAGCCGGCTCCCAGGGCGCGCCCACGACACTCCCCCGCTCGTCACCCAGCGTGACGTCAGGCCCTTCCGGGCTCTCGTTTTCCCTCGCCTGGCGCAATGGCGCTGCGCCGGAGGAGCGCGGTTCTGTGACCGGTGTGACGGTGGTGGAAGGAGTGGGGCAGACCTGCGACGAGGAGGCGGCATGCCCGACGGAAGCGGCGAGGGCGGAGCGGCGCGCACGGCCGTGCTGGACGACCGGTGCGCCGGCGTGCCGCGCGGCCCGGCCGGTGACGGTTTCGGACAGCTGGGCGCCGTCGCGGACGCCGTGCTCTACGAGGGATACCTGCTCTACCCCTACCGCCGGTCCTCACCGAAGAACCGGGTCCGCTGGCAGTTCGGCGTCCTGCTGCCCCGCGACTGGGTGGAGCGGGACGGACCGGTCACGCCGGGGATCTCCGGCTCCGCGGACTCCTGGTACCAGCAGACCGAGTGCCTGCTGCGCGCACGGGACGCGGACGCGGTCGTACGGGTGCGGGTGCGGTACCTGCAGATGCAGGACAAGCAGGTCGAGGCGGCCTGTCCGGACGGGGAGCACCGGCCGGTGGAGTCGCTGCGCACGGCCGACGGCACCGCACACCTGTCGTTCGAGGAGGCGGTGCCCCGCGAGCACGAACTGGTGTTTTCGCTCCGCGAGTTGACGGGCGGCGTCCGTACCGCCCGCGTCGTGGCGGCGGCCGGCACGGACACCGGGCCGCTGCCCGAGGGCGCGGGCCGGACCGTGCGGCGGCGCCGTGAGGTGCGGGGCGCCGTCACGGTGGTGGCGGAGCCGCTGGCACCGGAGCTGTACCGGCTGCGGGTGCGCACCGAGAACACCGGCGAGGCCGCGGACCCCGGCTCCCCGCGCGGCGAGGCGCTGCGGCAGGCGCTGATCGCCACACACACTCTGCTCGGCGGGGACGGCGTGGAGTTCGTGTCCCTGATCGATCCGCCCGCAGCGCTCGCCGAGCACGCCCGGGACTGCCGTAACGCGTTCACGTTCCCCGTGCTCGGCGGCGCGGCCCAGGAGGGCGCGACCGGCGCCATGATGCTGTCCGCCCCGATCATCCTGCCGGACCGGCCGCAGGTGGCGCCGGAGAGTCCGGGCGACCTGCACGACGCGGCGGAGATCGACGAGATCCTCACGCTGCGCACCATGCTGCTGACCGACGAGGAGAAGGCCGAGGCACGGGCCACCGACCCGCGGGCCGCGCAGATCGTGGACCGGGTGGAGGCGATTCCCCGCGAGGTGTTCGAGCGGCTGCACGGCGCGATCCGTTCCCTGACGCCGGCGGCCCCGCCGGCCGAAAGGCCCTCCTGGTGGCAGGAGGGCGCCGACGACGGCCTGTCCCCGGCGACCGACACGGTGCTCGTGGACGGGGTGCGCGTCGGCGGCGGCAGCCCGGTGCGGCTGCGCCCGCGCGGCCGGGGCGCCGACGCACAGGACATGTTCCTGGCTGGCCGCACGGCGCGGGTCGCGGCGGTCTTCCACGACGTGGACGGCAGCGTCCATCTTGCGGTCACGGTCGACGACGACCCGGCCGCCGAACTGCACGGCTGGTACGGCCGTTTCCACTACTTCCGGCCCGACGAGGTCGAACCCCTCGGCCCCGCCGGCCCACCGGGCCCGGGCCGGCCACTGCGGCCGCAGCCCCCGCGGCCCCCCGAGCGTCCGGCCGGCCGGCCGGAGGAGGGACGGTTCGATGGACGCCCTTGACGTCCTGACGCACGACCACCGGATGGTCGAGCAGTTGTTCCGCGACTACCGGGCCGCGGCCTCGGACCGGCAGCGGCGCGGCGTCGTGGAGCTGCTGGTGCGGGAGCTGTCCAAGCACGCGGCGCTGGAGGAGATGCATCTCTACCCGCTGGCCAGGAAGGTGCTGCCGGACGGCGACCGCGAGGTCGACGAGCACCTGAGCGAGCACATGGGGGTCAAGCAGATCCTCCTCGACCTCGACCGGCTCGGCGAAGGCGACCGGCGCACCGGCGAACTGGTCGAGCAGCTGCGGCACGAGGTGGCGGAACACATCCGGGAAGAGGAGGGCACCCTCATGCCACGGCTGCGGCAGCACGTGTCGCAGCCCGACCTGGACCGGCTGGGCCGGCTGATCGCGCAGGCGAAGGCGGCCGCACCGACCCGCCCGCACCCGAACGCCCCCGACCAACCGCCCGCCCTGACCTTCGCGGCCCCGGTGGCCGCGGCCTACGACCGACTCCGGGACCGACTGCAGCGGAGGCCGAGGACATGACCACGCAGAGCGGCACCACCGAAGTGACCCGCGAACCCAGCCGGGCGAAGGCGCGCGGGGACGGATTCGACGAGATCCACATCCTCTGGATCTCCGAGGGCATGAGCTGCGACGGCGACACCGTGTCCCTGACGGCCGCCGGGCAGCCCGCCATCGAGGACCTGGTGCTCGGGCTCATCCCGGGCCTGCCGAAGGTGAACCTGGTCAACAAGGTGCTCTCCCCGAGCCTGGGCGGCGAGGACTTCCTGGCCCCCTACCGGGCGGCGGCGCGCGGCGAGTTGTCGCCGTTCATCCTGGTCATCGAAGGCTCGATCCCGAACCAGAACATCATCGACGGCGACGGCTACTGGACGTCCTTCGGCAACGACCCGGACACCGGTGAGCCGCAGACGCTGAACTGGTGGATCGACCAACTGGCGCCGAAGGCCTGGGCGGTGGTGGCCGCCGGCACCTGCGCGGCGTACGGCGGCATCCACGCCATGGCGGGCAACCCCACCGGCTGCATGGGGCTCGCGGACTACCTCGGCTGGGACTTCAAGTCGCAGGGCGCGCTGCCGGTGGTGAACGTGCCCGGCTGCCCGATCCAGCCGGAGAACTTCATGGAGACCCTGATCTGGGTGCTCTACCACGCGGCCGGGGCGGCGCCGCCGCCCCCGCTGGACCACATGCTGCGTCCGCAGTGGCTGTTCGGCAAGACGGTGCACGAGGGCTGCGACCGGGCCGCGTACTACGAGCAGGCCGACTTCGGCAAGGACTACAACTCCCCCAAGTGCCTGGTGAAGACGGGCTGCTGGGGTCCGGTCGTGAACTGCAACGTGCCCAAGCGCGGCTGGATGGCGGGCATCGGCGGCTGCCCGAACGTGGGCGGCATCTGCATCGGCTGCACCATGCCCGGGTTCCCGGACGCGTTCATGCCGTTCATGGACGAGCCGACCGGCGGTGCGCTGTCGTCCTCGCTGATCAAGCCGTACGGCGCGGTGATCCGCCGGCTGCGTGGGCTGACCAACATCGCGGTCAACCGCGAACCCAAGTGGCATCACAACGGTCCGGAACTGACCACCGGTTACGACCCGCACTGGCGTGCCTGACGGAAGGCCACCACAGACCCATGTGTACGACGAACGAGGGGCAGGAACCAGGATGACCACGACCGAGGACACCACGCGGGCCGGTGACCGCAAGCCCGCGCAGATCGTGGACATGTCCTGGGACCCGATCACCCGGATCATCGGCAATCTCGGCATCTACACGAAGATCGACTTCGCCAACCAGGAAGTCGTGGAGTGTCACAGCACCTCGTCGCTCTTCCGCGGCTACTCGGTGTTCATGAAGGGCAAGGACCCGCGCGACGCCGGGTTCATCACCTCGCGGATCTGCGGCATCTGCGGCGACAACCACACCACGTGCTCCAACTACGCCCAGCAGATGGCCTACGGCATCAAACCGCCGCCGATGGCCGAGCACATCACCAACCTCGGCGAGGCCGCCGAGTACATGTTCGACCACACGATCTTCCAGGACAACCTGGTGTTCGTGGACTTCTGCGAGGCGATGGTCAAGGCCACCAACCCGGGACTGCTGGCCCGCGCCGAGCGCACCGACGCGCCGCGCGGTGACATCCACGGCTACCGGACCATCGCCGACATCATGAAGGCCTTCAACCCCTTCGAGGGCGAGGTCTACAAGGAGGCGCTGAAGGTCAGCCGGGTCACCCGGGAGATGTTCTGCCTGATGGAGGGCCGCCATGTGCACCCCTCCACCCTGTATCCGGGCGGGGTCGGCACCATGCCGCAGCCGAACACCTTCACCGACTACCTCGCCCGGCTGATGCGCGTCATCGACTTCGTGAAGAAGGCGGTGGCGATGAACGACGACGTCTTCGACTTCTTCTACGAGGCCCTGCCCGGCTACGAGGAGGTCGGCAAGCGCCGGATCCTGCTGGGCTGCTGGGGCGCCTTCCAGAACCCGGACGTGGTGGACTACCGCTACGAGAACATGAACACGTGGGGCAAGGCGATGTACGTCACCCCCGGCATCGTCGTCGACGGCAAGCTCGTCACCAACAACCTGATCGACATCAACCTCGGCCTGCGCATCATGCTGGGCAGCTCCTACTACGAGGACTGGGTGAACGAGCAGCCGTTCGTCACCCACGACCCGCTCGGCAACCCCGTCGACATGCGCCACCCGTGGAACCAGACCACCGTGCCGGTGCCGCAGAAACGGGACTTCGGCGACAAGTACAGCTGGGTGATGAGCCCGCGCTGGTACCACCCGGAGACCGGCCAGCACCTCGCCCTGGACACCGGCGGCGGCCCGCTGGCCCGGCTGTGGTCCACCGCGCTGAGCGCCCTGGTCGACACGCCGTACGTCAAGGCGACCGGCAGCAGTGTGCGGATCACCCTGCCGAAGGGCGAGGCACTGCCGGAGACCACGCTGGAGTGGCACGTCCCCAAGTGGAGCAACACCATCGAACGGGACCGCGCCCGGCCCTACTTCGTCGCCTACGCCGCCGCCATGGCCCTGCAGTTCCTCGAGGAGGCGATGGGGCTGCTGCGGGCCGGCGAGACGAAGATCTTCACGGACTTCGAGGTGCCGGACGAGGCGATCGGCTGCGGCTTCCACGAGGCGGTGCGCGGCGTCCTCTCGCACCACCTGGTGATCAGGGACAAGAAGATCGCCAACTACCACCCGTACCCGCCGACCCCGTGGAACGCCAGCCCGCGTGACAGCTTCGGCACCCCGGGCCCGTACGAGGACGCCGTGCAGGGCCAGCCGATCTTCGAGGAGAACGGCCCGGACGACTTCAAGGGCGTCGACATCATGCGCACCGTGCGCAGCTTCGACCCGTGTCTGCCGTGCGGGGTGCACATGTACGTGGGCAAGGGCAGGACGCTGACGACGGTGCACTCGCCGACGTACGGGGCCGGCCATGGGTGACGGCCCGCGGCTCGCGGATCCGGAGGTGGAGGCGCGGCTGGCCCGGCTGGACGAGCTGCTCGCCGGTCTGGAGTCCGCGCCGGGGCCCGCCGGGGCCACGGCCGTCGAGGCGGTCCGGGTGCTGACCGAGGTGTACGGCGAGGCGCTGGCCCGCGTGCGGGACCTCGCCGGTGAGCGGCTGTCCGGACAGCTGGCCGGGGACGAACTGCTGGGGCACCTGCTGGTGCTGCACGGGCTGCACCCCGAGCCGCCCGCCCGCCGCGCCGCACGAGCGGTCGACCGGCTCCGGCCCGCCGTGCGCGAACGGGGCGGCGACGTGGAACTGGTCGGCGTGGAGGGCGAGGTGGCCCGGGTGCGGGTCAGCGAGGCCGGCGGCTGCGGTTCCGGCTGCGGTGGCGGCCCCACGGTCGCGGACGCGGTCCGGGAGGCGGTGCTGGCCGCCGCGCCCGAACTGACGGCGGTCGAACAGCTGCCGGCGCCGTCCGCTCCCGCCTTCGTCCCGCTCGACACGGTGCTGGTACGGGAGGCGCGGTGAGCGTGGACGGCGCGCTGGCCCGGGTGATCCGCTCCGCCGCCGGACGGGACGGCCCCGAGCGGTGCGAGCTGTGCGCACAGCCCGTGCCTGAGGAGCACCGCCATCTGTACGCCGCCGAGCGCGCGGAGCTGCTGTGCGCGTGCGGGGCGTGCGCGGTGCTGTTCGCCGGGGACGGCGCGGGCGGCGGCCGGTATCTGCTGGTGCCGCGCCGGCGCGTGCGGCTGGAGCCGGTGGACACCGCCCCGCTCGGGGTGCCGGTGGGGCTGGTGTTCTTCGTGCCGCGGGCCGACGGCACGGTCACAGCGCAGGGCCCGAGCCCGGCCGGTGCCATGCGCTGGGAGGTCGACGCCGGCCGCTGGGCGGGGGTGTGCGCGGCCTGTCCACCGCTGGCGACCATGGCGCCGGAGGTGGAGGCTCTGTTGGTGAACACCGTGCGGGGCATGGACCACCACTGGATCGTGCCGGTCGAGGACTGTTTCCGGATGGTCGCGCTGGTCCGCCGGGAGTGGCGGGGCCTCGCCGGCGGGGGCCGGGTGTGGCCGGCCGTCGAGCGGTTCTTCACCGAGCTGACCGAGCGGTCGTGAGGACCGGAGAGGAGAACAGTCATGAGCGCCATCCGGGTGGGCCGCCCCCAGGTGAAGCCCGACACCCCGACACACGTGCGCGGGCTGCACCAGGGCAACAAGGGCCCGTACCAGCACCAGACCGGACACCACGGGGACGGCACCTCCGACGCGCGCCGCTCCACCGGGATCCACTGGAAGCGGCACAACGCCATCATGAAGATCATGCCGAACATCTCGCCGGGATGACCGGCGGGATGCGCAAGCGGAAGGGCATCGGGATGGGAAAGCGACCAGCGGCAAGGAGTTGCGGCGCGGCACGCACGGGGACGACGGCACAACGGGTGCTGCTCGCCCAGGGTGTGCTGCTCGGCGCCGTCACGCTCGCGCTGTTCGTCCGGGAACTGCCGGGCATCGCGCGGGAGGTGCGCATCTGGCGCATGAGCAATCTGCGCTCCGGCGCCAAGCGTCCGCGCTGAGCCGGCCGTGCACGAGCTGTCGATCGCTACCGCGATCGTGGAACAGGCCGGCGCACTCGCCCGCGCGGACGGGACGGACTCCGTCTCGGCGGTGACCGTCCGTGTGGGCGAGCTGGCCGGCGTGGTGCCCGACGCGCTGCACTTCGCCTTCGAGGTGGCCCGGCAGGACACCGCGCTCGCCGCGGCCGAGCTGGTCGTCGAGCAGGTCACGGCGCGCGCCTGGTGCGCGCCGTGCGCCGAGGAGTTCGCGGTGGGCATGCCGCCGTTCTTCTGGTGCCCGCGCTGCGACCGGCCCTCCCAGGAGCTGCGCAGCGGCCGGGAGCTGGAGATCACCGAGGTCCGGCCCGCGGCACCGAACCCGGCCCCGCGCTGAGGGCGGGGCCGGGGCGGGGCTCAGCAGATGCGGGGCAGTTGCTCGCCCAGCGGGAGGTCCACCACCCGGGTGCCGCCGAGACCGGTGGCGACGACGACCATGCCCGGGTGCTCCGCCACGCACTCGCCGATGAGGGCGGCGCCGGCGCCCTGCGGGTGTGCCCGCATCGCCGCCAGCACCGCCTCGGCGTGCTCCGGGGGCACGAAGGCGACCAGCCGGCCCTCGTTGGCGACGTACAGCGGGTCCAGGCCGAGGAAGCCGCAGGCGTTCTGCACCTCCTCGGGGACCGGGACGGCCCGCTCCCGCAGGCGGACGCCGGTGCGGGAGGCGCGGGCGATCTCGTTCAGGGAGGCGCCGAGGCCCCCCCGGGTCGGATCCCGCAGCACGTGGACGTCCTTCGTGACCGTCAGCATGGCCGCCACGAGGTCCGCGAGGGGCGCGGTGTCCGAGGTGATCTCGACGCCGAACTCCAGGCCCTCCCGCACGCTCATGACCGCCACGCCGTGCAGGCCGATGGGTCCGCTGACGATCACGGCGTCGCCGGGCCGGGCGCGTTGCGGGCGGATGTCGACCCCGTCCGGTACGAGGCCCACGCCGGCGGTGGTGACGTAGACGCCGTCGCCGTGGCCGGACTCCACGACCTTGGTGTCGCCGGTGGCGACGGTGACGCCCGCGGCCTTCGCCGCCGCGCCGACGGCCCGCGCCACCCGGCCGACGACCTCGAGCTCCACGCCCTCCTCCAGGACGAACGCCGTCGACAGGTAGGCGGGCCGGGCGCCGCTCATCGCCAGGTCGTTCACCGTGCCGTTGACGGCGAGGTCGCCGAGGCTGCCGCCGGGGAAGAACAGCGGCCGTACGACGTAGGAGTCGGTGGAGAAGGCGAGCCGGGCGCCGCCCAGGTCGAGGACCGCGGAGTCGGTGAGGGCGGCGAGGAAGGGGTTGCCGTAGGCGGGGGCGAAGACCTGCTCGATCAGTTCCGCGGACAGGGCGCCGCCGCCGCCGTGCCCCATGACGACGACCGGCTGGTCGCGCAGCGGCGCGGGGCAGCTCCAGTTCGCCGGGTCGACGGCCTCCGTCCCGGGCGTGGCGGTGTCAGCCAACGGGGTTCATCTCCTCGTACGAGACCTGCGGGGCTTGCGGGACCTGCCCGGCGGGCGCTCCCTCGGGCGCCGGGGCGTTCATCCGGCGGTACAGGTAGTAGGCCGCGCAGGCACCCTCGCTGGAGACCATGGTGGCGCCGAGCGGGGTGCGCGGGGTGCAGGCCTTCCCGAACGCCTCGCACTCGGTGGGCTTGATCAGTCCTTGCAGCACCTCGCCGGCGCGGCACACGGCGGGCTCCTCGGTGCGGATGCCGGTGACGTCGAAGCGGTGCTCGGCGTCGTAGGCGCGGTAGGCGTCGGACAGCCGCCAGCCGCTGGCGGGGATGCGGCCGATGCCCCGCCAGTTGCGGTCGGCGACCTCGAACACGTCCTGAAGCATGCGCAGGGCCGCCGGGTTGCCCTCCTCGCGCACGGCGCGCGGGTAGGCGTTCTCCACCCGGTGCTCGCCGCGCTCCAGCTGGTGCACGGCGCGGCGGATGCCCTCCAGGATGTCCAGCGGCTCGAAGCCGGTCACCACGATCGGCACCCGGTGCTTGTCGGCCAGCGCGGGGTACTCGGCCGTGCCCATCACGCTGCACACGTGCCCGGCGGCGAGGAAGCCCTGCACCCGGCACTCCGGCGCCGTCATGATGGCCTCGATCGCGGGCGGGACCCGGACGTGGGAGACGAGCAGGCTGAAGTTGTCCAGGCCCAGGCGGCGGGCCTGGTGGACGGCCATGGCGTTGGCCGGGGCGGTCGTCTCGAAGCCGATGGCGAAGAACACCACCTGCCGGCCGGGGTTCTTCCGGGCGAGGTCGAGCGCGTCCAGCGGTGAGTAGACGACGCGTACGTCGCCTCCCTCGCCCTTGACCCGGAACAGGTCCCGGTCGGTGCCGGGCACGCGCAGCATGTCCCCGAAGGAGCAGAAGATCACCTCGGGCCGGGCGGCGATGTCCAGGGCCTTGTCGATGACCTCGAGCGGTGTGACGCACACCGGGCACCCGGGCCCGTGGATCAGCTCGACGTTCTCGGGGAGGAGTTGGTCGATGCCGTGGCGGATGATGGAGTGGGTCTGACCGCCGCAGACCTCCATCAGCGCCCAGGGCCGGGTGACCGTGGCGCCGATCTCGTCCAGCAGCCGGCGCGCCAGCTCGGGGTCGTTGAACTCGTCGATGTACTTCACCGCGCCTCACTCCCGCTCTCCTGCCGGGCCGCCTGCTCCCAGGCGTCCCCGAACTCCTCCTCCAGCAGCCCCAGTTGCTCGAACAGCTCCAGGGACGCCCGCGCCGACTCCTCGTCCAGGCGCTGCAGCGCGAAGCCGACGTGGACGATGACGTACTCCCCCACCCGCACATCGGGCAGGTACTCCAGGCACGCCTGTTTGCGCACTCCGCCGAAGTCGATCAGCCCGGTGAGGGGGTCGGCGCGATGGTCGATGGACACGACCTTGCCGGGCACTGCCAGACACATGGGGTCACTCCGTCTCGTGAGGGGTTGCCGTTCCCGCGACCATGAGCTGGCCGAGCGCCAACCCGCCGTCGTTCGGGGGGACTTCGCCGTGCCGCAGGACCGTGAAGCCGTCCTGCGCCAGCAGTGCGGCGCACTCCTCCTCCAGCAGGCCGTTGGCGAAGACGCCTCCGGTCAGGGCGACCGTGGTGAGGCCGGTCTCCGCGCGGGCTTGCCCGCAGACGCCGGCGACGGCCCGTGCGGCGCCCCGGTGGAAGCGGGCCGCGAGGAGCGGTGCGGGGGTGCCGCGCCGCCGGTCGTCGAGGAGGGCGCGGAGCATGGGCGCCGGGTCGATCTCGCCGTGCCGGGTGAGCCCGAAGGGGTAGGCCCCGCGGTCGGCGTCCACGGCCTCGAGCGCGACGGCCTCCAGCTCCATCGCGGCCTGCGCCTCGTACTCCGCCCGGTGGCACACGCCGGCCAGGGACGACACGGCGTCGAACAGGCGGCCCATGCTGGACGTCGGCACGCAGGCCAGCCGCCGCTCCAACTGCCGCTGTAGCACGGTGAGTTCGGTCGGGGTGCAGGCCCGTACGCTCGGCAGGTCCGGTTCCCAGGGCAGCCCGGCCGCCCACAGCCGGGCCAGCGCCAGCCGGCAGGGGTTGGCCACGCCGGCGTCGCCTCCGGGCAGCGGGGCGGGGCTCAGACGGGCGAAGCGCCGGTGGCCGGTGTAGTCGGCGACCAGGATCTCGCCGCCCCACACCGTGCCGTCGTCGCCGTATCCGGTTCCGTCGAAGGCGACGCCGATCACCGGCGTGGTGCCGTCCAGGCCGCCTTCCGCCATCGCGGAGGCGATGTGCGCGTGGTGGTGCTGGACCAGCCGCAGGGCGCCGTGCGGCAGCCGGGCGGCACGGGCGCGGGCCCGCCGGGTCGAGTGGTAGCCGGGGTGCCGGTCGGCGGCGACCAGCGCGGGAGCGACTCCGGTCAGGCGGGTCAGGTGCCGTTCGGCGCGTTCGGCGGCCTCCAGGGCGGCCAGTTCGCCCATGTCGCCGATGTGCGGCCCGAACCACGCGTGCTCGCCCTCGGCCAGGCACAGCGCGTTCTTCAGGTCGCCGCCGACCGCGAGGACGGGCGGCACGGGCACCGGGAGCCGCAGGGAGCGCGGGACGTAGCCGCGGGAGCGCCGCAGGACCTGTTCGGTGCCGTCGGGGCGGACCCGCAGCAGGGAGTCGTCGCACGGCGAGGCGATGGGCCGGTCGTGGGTGAGCCAGGCGTCGGCCAGCCCGGCGAGCCTTTCCAGGGCCTCGGCGTCGTCGGTGACGATGGGTTCGCCGGACCGGTTGCCGCTGGTCATCACGAGGATCCGGGGGCCGGGCGGGTCACCGGGCAGGCCGAGGAGCAGGGTGTGCACGGGGGTGTAGGGCAGCATCACGCCCACGTGCGCACTGCCCGGGCAGACCTGGTCGGCGAGGCGGAGGCCGTCGGCCGGGGTGCGCCGGCGGAGCAGGACGATGGGGCGCCGGGGGCTGGTCAGCGCGCGCCGTTCGGCGCTGGAGACGGCCGCGATCCGCTCGGCGGCGGCGAGGTCGGCGCACATCACCGCGAACGCCTTGCCGCCGCGTTCCTTGCGGGCGCGCAGGGTCGCCACGGCCCGGTCGTCGGTGGCGTCGCAGGCGAGGTGGTAGCCGCCGACGCCCTTGACGGCGACGATCCGCCCGGCGGTCAGCAGCGCCCGTGCCGTGGCGAGGGCGTGCGCGTCCCGGGCCGGGCGCAGGCCGCCGAGGCCGGGGACGAGGGTGAGCCGGGGCCCGCAGCCGGGGCAGGCGACCGGCTGGGCGTGGAAGCGCCGGTCGGCGGGGTCGCCGTACTCGTGGGCGCAGGCGGGGCACATCGGGAAGCCGGCCATCGTCGTGGCCGCGCGGTCGTACGGCATCCCGGTGGCGATGGTGAAGCGCGGGCCGCAGTGGGTGCAGGTGACGAACGGGTGCCGGTGCCGGCGGTCGGCCGGATCGGCCAGCTCGCGCAGGCAGTCGGCGCAGGTCGCGGTGTCGGGCGGCAGCTCGGTGCGGCCGCCGGCCCGCTCGGTGGAGCGGATGGCGAAGGGACCCGCCTCGCCGGTGGCGGGCAGGTCCTCGCCGGCGATGCCGGTCACGGTGGCCAGGGGCGGCGGCTGCTCCGCCAGCGCGGCGCAGAACCGCTCGACCTCCCGCGCCGGCCCCTCGACCTCGACGATCACGCCGTCGCCGGTGTTGCCGACGAACCCGGCCAGGCCCAGGCCGGCGGCCAGCCGGTGCACATGGGGCCGGAAGCCGACGCCCTGCACGGTGCCGCGCACGGTGAGCCGGCGGCGCACCAGGCCGGTGGCGGGGGCCGTCATACGGCGGGGGCGGGCGCGGTGTGGTGGTGGCCGTGCGGACGGGGGGCGAGGGGCGGGCGGTGGAGCGTGCCGTCGCGGGCGGCGAGGGCGCGGTCGAGGAGGGTGCCGACGCCGGCGCCGGTGCGGGCACAGGACCGTACGATCTCCACGCCCGGGTTGACCCGGTGCACGTTCGCCCGGAAGACGGCCTCGTCGAAGCCGGCCGGCTCGGCGAGGTCGGTCTTGGTGACGACGACCAGATGGGCGGAGCCGAACGCGGTGGGGTACTTCAGCGGCTTGTCCTCGCCCTCCGTGACCGCCATCAGCACGACGCGCAGCGTCTCACCGAGGTCGTAGGCGGCCGGACAGACGAGGTTGCCGACGTTCTCCACGAAGAGGACCGCGGTGTCCTCGGGCAGCCAGCCCGCCAGCCGGGCCCGCACCTGCCGGGCCTCCAGGTGGCACAGCCCGTCGGTCAGCACCTGCTGGACGGGGGCGCCGGAGCGGGCCAGCCGGACGGCGTCGTTCTCGGTGGCCAGGTCCGCGGTGAGCGCGGCCACCGGCACCTCGCGCTGCACGGCGCGGGCCAGGACCCGGCCGAGGAGTTCGGTCTTGCCGCTGCCGGGGCTGGACAGCAGGTTCACGACGGTCACGCCCTGCCGGGCGAGATCGGCGCGCAGCTCGGCGGCCAGGTCGTCGTTCTTCGCGAGGACGGCCTGCTTGACGTCGGACCCGCACATGGGCGCTGCTCCTCGGATGCGGCGGTGGAGCCCGGGCGCGTCCCTGCGGCGCGGGCTCCACCGATCTTCCGCTCAGCCGGCCGCCGTACCGGGCAGCGCAGCCGGGTGCGGGGGCCCGGATTCCACCGGGCAGCCCAACGGGGGCACGGGCGCGCGGGGGTCGGCGAGCAGGGCCGGGATCAGGGTGTGCAGCGCGTCCACGGTCCGGGGGACGGCTTGGGCGACCGGTGCGCCGAGTCCGGGCAGGATGTCCTGGTCGGCGTCGGGCAGCACGCCGGGCTCGCAGGCCAGCACCAGGACCCGGGGCAGGGGTTCCTCGCCGAGGTGCGCGGCCAGGGCGAGGACCTTCGCCGGGTCCATGCCGTGGGCCTCGGGGACGACGTCGCCGCCGGGCGGTTCGGCCTCGATCAGGAAGAGGGTGCCCGGGGGGTGGCCGCGGCGGGCGGTGTCGACCAGGACGGCGGTGTCGTACCCGTCGAGCAGGTCGTAGGCGAGGTCCATGCCGCGGATGCCGTAGTCGCGCACCCGTACCTCGGGCGGCAGCGGGCGTGTGGCGAGGGCGCGGATCACCTCGGGACCGAAGGCGTCGTCGGCGAGGAAGATGTTGCCGACGCCGGCCACCAGCAGCCGCGGCGTCACCGGAGGGCTCCGGCGGGCGGGGTCAGGGGCCGGGGCGAGCCGGACGGGGTCTTGCGGACGAAGGCCGAGCGCAGGGCGTGATAGGGCGCCTCGGGGTCGTGGAAGATGGTGTGCATCCGGGCCAGTTCGGCCTCGCGGTAGGCGGCGAGCGGGGGTTCCTGCTCCTCCTCCGCGCGGGCGGCCTTGGCGGCGATCCGCGCGTCCAGGAAGGGCGAGACGGCGAGTTCGGCCGCCAGCCGCCGCACCTCGGCAGGGAAGGCGCCGGGCGCGGCCGGCACGAGGCGGTCCACGAGCCCGAGCCGCTCGGCGGACGCCGCGCTCACGGGCAGGGCCTCGGTGGTCAGCCGGCGGGCGGTCTCCGGTCCGACGCGGCGCGGCAGGCTGTACGTCCAGAACTCCGAGCCGTACAGGCCCATGCGCCGGTAGTGCGGGTTGAGGACGACGCCGGTGCGGCACCACACCTCGTCGGCGGCGAGGGCGAGCATGACGCCGCCGGCCGCCGCGTTGCCGGCGAGCGCCGCCACGACCAGCCGGTCGGTGGTGCGCAGCACCGCCTCGACCAGGTCGTCGATGGCGTTGAGGTTGACCCAGGACTCCTGGGCCGGGTCGGCGGCCGCCTCGATGACGTTGAGGTGGATGCCGTTGGAGAAGAAGTCGCGGTCCCCGCCGAGCACGAGGACGCGGGTGGGCCGGGTGAGCGCCTGCCGGTAGGCGGCGAGCAGCCGGCGGCACTGGTCGGTGCTCATCGCGCCGCCGGGGAAGGAGAAGGCGAGGAAACCGGTGTCGCCGTGCTCCCGGTAGCGGATGTCGGTCCAGGTCCGCCGCTCCTCCGGCAGCTCCAGGGGGGCGGGGTCCTCCGGGAGCCCGAGGGAGGGTTCCCAGGCGGCGAGGACGGAGGCGGCCGGGCGGCGGAAGGGCGCGGGGTCGCCGGAGCTTTTGCGGGGGCGGAGTTCCGGGATCCACACCGCGCCGTCGCGGGTGGCCCGGCACACGGCGCCGGCCCGAAGGGCGAGGAGGTCTCCGGGGCGGCCGCGCAGCCGGTCCTCGGGGTGCCCGCCGTGCAGGAACACCTCCCGGCCGAGGAGGTCGTCCAGGACGCCCGGCTGGGAGTCGGCGCCGCGGAGTCTGCGCAGGACGGTCGCGGTGTCGTCGCGCTCCCAGTCGATCCGCCGCCGCTCCTGCCGGAAGGCCCCGCGCCAGACCACACCGACCGAGTCGTCCGTCTGCGGCCGGGGCTTGTAGGAGCCCTCGGCGTAGCGCCGTACGGCGGTGAGGACGGCGGTGACGGCGGCGTCGGAGACCTCGTTGCGGTACAGGTCGCTCTTGCCGGCGGCCGGTACGGGGAACGGCTCCGCCGCCCAGACCGGGCCCGCGTCCATCACCGCCTCGGCCTGCAGGACCGTCACGCCCCACTCCTGCGCCCCTTCGGCGACGGCCCAGTCCAGTGAGGACGGGCCGCGGTCGCCGGGCGGTCCCGGGTGCACGATCAGGCAGGTGTTCTCGCGCCACAGGTCCTCGGGCAGCGCGGTCCTGAGCATCGGCGCGATGACGAGGTCCGGCCGCAGTTCGCGCACGGCGGCCCGGACGGGGTCCGGGCCCTGCGAGGCGAGGACGACGTCCACGCGGTGCCCGTGGTCCGTCAGTTCGGCGAACACGCGCTGGGTGAGGCTGTTGAACGCGCTGGCGACGAGCAAAATGTCCATGACACGGCATCGTCGTCCCTGTCCGGGGCGGCGTGAAGCACCGCCGCGCCGATTCGTCCCCCTCGCTCAGGTCTCTTCCTCCATGCGGATCGCGTTCCGCAGGTCCTCGTAGGCCCGGCTCCGGTCGTCGGCGTGGGCCTCCAGCAGGGCCCGGGCGATCGCGTCGAGCTTGCGCTGGATGGCGTGCTCGGCCCGCACCTCGGCGTTCTTCAGCAGGGCGAGGAGCAGCAGGGTGACCGCGGTCATGGACTCGCCCGCCAGCAGCAGCAGTTCCAGCCGCAGATGCGCGACGTGCGCGGCGACGAAGAAGCCGACGAGGCACAGGCACAGGAGGAAGAACACCGGCGAGCTGGTGAAGTTGGACGCGTACTCGGCGAACTGCTCGAACGGGCCGCGGCGCGGTCCGCCGCGGTGCACGGGGTTCTTGAAGGTCATGGCCGGGCCTCACCTCACGGCGGACGGATCCGGACCCGCTCCGCAGTACCCCGGGGGAGGGCGTACGACACGACCGGCGGTCCCGCCGGCGCGTACGGCGCCGGGGCCGCCCGGCGGGCCGACAGGCTCAGGCGGCGAGAGTGCGGCCGGGGCCGAGGCGGTCGAGGAGCGCGTCGAGGTGCAGCTCGGCCACAGGGGTGAGGAGGTCGGGGTGGCGCAGCAGGGCGGCGGCGCGCCGGTCGCCGTCGTCGGGGTCGAGCAGGCGGCGGAACTCGGCCGTCGTGCCCGAGGCGTGCTCGCCCTCGGCGAGCGCGGCGACGGCCAGCCGGGCAAGCTCGGGATCGGTGAGCAGGCCGGCCGCCCAGCTGGCCACGACCTCGTCCACCCAGGTCCGCCAGGCCCAGTCCTCGTCCGCGCCGTCCTCGCCGGTCCGCTCGGCTCCGGTGATCCAGTCCAGCCGGGCGGCGCCGCCCGGTCCGGCCATGGTGACCAGGGCCGCGTCCATGTCGGTCGGGTAGCGCAGCCACGCGGCGACGGTCACGGCCTGCCGGGCCTGCACCTCGCACAGCGCGGCGGCGAGCGCGCCGCCGCTGGGCGGATAGGCGGCCGTCAGCCAGCGCGCCGTCGCGGCGATGAGGGGAGACAGATCTGTGAGCACAGCCGGGCCGTCCGAGGGGCGAAGGGGGAAACAGGAGCTCCACGCAACGGTAGCCCGGCACGCGGCGTCGCCGGGAGGGAGTGCGAACCAGGTCATATGTGGCATCGCCCACGCCGGCGGGCGACTGCTTCCCCCGCCCGGCGCGCCGGGACGGCCGGTCCAGTCGGGTGTCGCCGTCGCGCCCCGGGGAACTCGTCGCGGGCCACACAGGCACACTCAACGGAGGTCAGGGGCATGACGACGGACGCCGGGCGGTACGACGACCACAGCGACGTCCCTCTGGGCGGGTACGCCACGCTCGCCTCCGTCTTCGCGTCCGGCGCCGGGGCCTTCGCGCTGCTGGCCCGGCGCCGGGGTGTGCGGCTGCCGGAGACGGTGCCGCCGTGGGACGTCGTCCTGCTGGGGACGGCGACGTACAAGGCGTCCAGGCTGCTGACCCGGGACAAGGTCACGAGCTTCCTGCGGGCGCCGTTCACCCGCCGCGCGGGCCAGGGAGAGGCGAACGAGGTCATCGACGAACCGCGGGGCGACGGGCTGCGGCGGGCCGTGGGCGACCTGCTGTGCTGCCCGTTCTGCACCTCCGCCTGGGTCGCGGGCACCCTGGCCTGCTCCTACACGGCGACGCCCCGCCTCACCCGTCTGGTCTGCGGCGGCCTCGGCGCGCTGACGGTCGCGGACTGGCTCCAGTACGCCTGGACGTGGACCCAGCAGGCGGCGGAGAGCTGAACCCCCGGTGCGAGGCGGCCGCCTGTTGCGGGGACACGCGAGACGCCGTGCGGGCTAGGCGTCGTCCGCGGCCGCGCTCACCTCGACGTCGATGACACCCTCCTCCTGGAACAGCTCCGACGCCAGCCCGGTCGGCTCGCCGGCGCCCTCCAGTTCCAGCAGCACGCGGGCCGCGTCGTCGGTGCGGCCGGGCGGCCGTTCCACCTTGACCTGCGTGATCCTGAAGCCTCGCCGGGTGCAGGTCTGCATCAGACGCGGCAGCAGGGCCGAGCCGGTGCGGTAGGTCAGGCGTGCCTCGAAGGCGGCGGCGGCCGTGCCCGGCAGCAGCCGGGACGTGAACCGCGCGTACCCCCGCACCACGAGGAAGTGCAGCGCCGTCACCGCCACCGCGAGGACCGGCAGCCCGCCGCCGCAGGCCATGCCGACCGCGCAGGTCAGCCAGATGGTGGCGGCCGTCGTCAGGCCGCGCACGGCGTCCCGTCGTACGAAGATCAGGCCGCCGCCGATGAAGCCGATGCCGGAGACGATCTGGGCCGCGACCCGGGAGGGGTCGAAGGAGACGTTCTGCAGGCCGAGCACGGCGGTGAACCCGTGCTGGGACACCTCCATCATCAGCGCGCTCGCGATGCCGACCAGCGTGTGCGTGCGCAGCCCGGCGCTCTTCTGCTGCGTCTCCCGCTCCCAGCCGATCAGGGTGGAGAGCAGCAGCGCCAGCGCCAGTTCGGACAGCTGCCGCAGCCCCTGGCCGTTGTGCAGGTCCCACAACGGTGCCGCCGAACCCGCTCCGGTCATGAACCCCTCACTCTCGCTCCGCCGGCGTCCGGATCGTCCGACGATCCGCCGATCACGCCTACCCCCGGGACGGCGCCGGCACTCCGGCGAGCCGGGTACCGGCCGCGGCGACCGGGTACTCGGGGCCTTGGGCGGGACCGGGTTGCGTGCCGTGCCCGCGGCCGGGCCGTACCGCGGTCGGCACGTACCGCACCGTTCGGGGCTTCGTGGAGAAGGGACCGGTCTCATGCGGCACGACGAGATGATCGGAAAGGTGCAGGCGCTGGCGCAACTGCCGGACCGGGGTTCGGCCGAACGGGCCGCGCACGCGGTCGTGCGGACGCTGGCGGAGCGGCTGCCGTCCGGGCTGGCCCGGCACGTGGCCGCCCAGTTGCCGCCCGACATGGCGGCGGCGATGCGGGAGGCGGCCGATGCCTCGGCCGGGACGGACGCCGGTGCGGCGGGCGAACGGTTCGGGCTGACGGTGTTCGCCGGACGCATCGCCGACCGGGCGGGCACCGACGAGGACCGGGCGCTGCGCGAGGCCGCCGCCGTGCTGGAGGTGCTCGACGCCGCGCTCGCCCCGGAACTGACCGAGCGGATGGCCGAGGCCCTCCCCCGGGACATCCGCGAGCTGCTGCCGGTGGCCCGGGCCACCGAGAGCGCACGCCAGGAGGCCTGACACCGGCGCGCGCACGCGGGCGCACGGGCCTGGAGCCGGCGCATCGGACGTGCGCGCCGGGTGGCACGCCGGTGCGGCGTGACGGTGACGTGCGCCGCTGGTTCAAATGGTGGTCAAGCGCCCATCGGGGGCCGGTGTGCAAGCATCCATCGAGGGCAGGCGTGGCAGTATGACGCCCTCCATCCGCAAAGGTGCTCCATGACCTTCTTCGCCCTCTCGCGGCACGACCCGCTGGTCCTGCTCTCGGCCACCGACCTCGCCGCGGAGTACGACCGGCTGGTCGCCGAGAACGACCAGCTGCAGCGTGCGGTGACCTCGCACGCGGTGATCGACCAGGCCATCGGCGCCGTGGTCGTCCTCGGGCAGATCGCCCCGGAGGAAGCCTGGCGGGCGCTGCGAGACGTCTCCCAGCGCACCAACACCAAACTGCGCACCGTCGCCGAGCACATCCTGGAGTACGCCCAGGGCGGCACGCTTCCCGAGGAGGAGCGCATCGAGCTGGGCCGGGCGATCGTGCGCTACCAGCGGTGCGCCGAGGCCGGCGAGGGCGGTACGACCGACCGGTGAGCGGTGCGCAGAGGCGGCCTCCCGAGGAGTCGGGGGCCGCCTCGCAGCTGTTCAGTGACGGCCCACCCTCATACGGCGGTGCCGGTGCGGCTTCGCCTTCCGAGCCTCGGGAGACCTCACGAACCACCGGTCCTCGACCTGGTCGAGGCCGTACAGCAGGATGCTGAGCACGGGGAGCAACAACACGGCGACAAATATCACGGCGGACTTCTCTCTGCCGGCGACACCGCCCGAGTGCCCCCGGCACCCCCGGCCACCCGTCACGCATGTGAATGTCCTGTGAGCGCCGTCCGACGGCGCCGCACACCGCCTCCTGTCTGTGGCAGGAGCGCACGGCTGGGGCCGGCGTGGCGACCCGGCGGGCGGTACAGCCTTCACGGACGGGTCCGTCCCGGGGGGAACCGCGCGCGGACGCATTCCGCGCGCCACCCACGCCGCGGGCGCTTACCGTTCTGTCCATGTGACCGACCGTCATCAGAGGTGACGGAGAGGAGCCGGAAGCGTGGTGGGCGATGCGCGTCGGCGGGCGACCGGGCCGGACGGCCGGCGGCGCGGTCGGTACGTGCTGCGCGGCCGGCCGGCGTACACCGTGCGGCTCCCGGCCGTCCCGCGCACCGAGCCGGTGCCGGTGGCCGAGCGCACGGTGCCGTGGCTGCGGGTCGGCGCGGCGTACGCCTGGCGGCTCATCCTCGTCGGGCTCGTCGTCTACGGCGTCTTCAGCGTCCTCGGCCGCTTCCAGCTCATCGCCGTGGCCCTGTTCCTCGCGCTGGTCGTCACCTCCGTGCTGCGCCCGCTCACGGATCTGCTGAACCGGTTCCTGCCGCGACCGCTGTCCGTCGCCGTGGCCCTGGTGGGCAGCATCCTGCTGCTGCTGGCGCTGCTCGCGCTGGTGGGCAACGCCGTGGCGGGCGAGTCGGCCCGGCTCGCGGGCGAGTTCCGGGGCGGTGTGCACCGTATCGAGCAGTGGCTGCGGCGGCCGCCGTTCCATCTCAGTCCGGGCCGGCTGTCCGCGCTGGAGAGCCAGGTGACGGGGTACCTCGCCGCGCACCGGTCCAGTCTGCTCAACCGCGCCGTCAGCGGGCTGACGCGGGTGATCGAGCTGGCCACCGGAGGCGCGCTCGCGCTGTTCGCCTCGGTGTTCTTCATCCACTCCGGCGAACGCCTGTGGCGCTGGATGCGCGACCAGCTGCTGCCGGCCGGTGCGCGTCCGGCCTGGGACCGGGCGGGCTGGGCGGCCTGGCGGGCCTTCGCCGGGTACACCCGCGGGATCATCATCGTGGCCGCCACCAACGCCGTACTCGTCGGCGTGGTGCTGCTCGTGCTGCGGGTGCCGCTCGCGCTGCCGCTGACGCTGCTGGAGTTCTTCGCCGCGTTCGTGCCGCTGGTGGGCTCGCCGGTCGCGCTCAGCGTGGCCACGGTCGTCGCGCTCGCCGGGCGGGGGCCGCTGACGGCGCTGGCCGTGCTGGCGCTGATCGTGGTGATCGGCCAGCTGGAGGGACATGTGCTGCATCCGCTGGTGATGAGCTGGGCGGTGCGGCTGCATCCGCTGGTCGTCGCGGTGTCGGTGATCGCCGGCAGCATCGTCGCGGGGGTGATCGGCGCCGTGGTGGCCGTACCGCTGGTGTCGGTGGTGTGGGCGGTGCTGCGCGCACTGCGCGCGGCGCCGCCGTGACGGGCGCCCGCCGGCCGCTCGGGAGCACGCCGGTCTCGCCGCTCAGCGCAGGGCCGCCGCCACCAGTCCGCGGATCTCCTCCTCCGACACGCTTCCGCCGTTCACCAGCCGGTCGAAGACCAGGCCGTCCACACAGGTCAGCAGCGTCACGGTGCGCTGCTCCGGGTCCGCCACGCCCTGGGCGGCGAGGAAGTCGCCCACCGCCCGGCGGGCCGCGTTGTCGCGGGGCAGGAGGATCTCGCGCAGCTCCGGATGCCGCGCGCTCTCCACCGCGCACGCGTAACGCGCCAGCGACCGTCTGCGGCTCTCCCCGCCGAGCCGTACGCCGGTCAACTCCACGAGTCCCGCGACGAGTTGCTCGGCGGTCAGCGGGGACGGCACCCGCGACCCGATCTCCGCCAGCTCGGCCTGGTCGAGTGCCACCAGACGCCGGACCAGTGCCGTCAGCAGGGCCTGCCGGGTGCGGAAGTAGGCCGAGGTGGTACCGGGAGGCAGCGCCGCCGCCCGGTCCACCGCGCGGTGTGTCAGGCCCCGCATCCCGGCGTCGGCGAGCACACCGATGGCCGCGTCGGCGAGGAGAGTACGTCGGTCGGTGGACACGCCCTCTTTCTACACCCCCTCCCGCACCCCGCTTCTACAGCCGTAGAGGGCTGGTTGTACGCTCTCGGCAGGTCTTCTACAGCTGTAGAAGACCGGGACGAACCGAGGTCGAAGGGGGTCCGGCATGGGCGGCACGGCGGTGGTGGTCGGCGGTGGCATCGGCGGTCTCGCGGCGGCGATCGGGCTGCGCCGGGCCGGCTGGGACGTAGGGGTCCTGGAGCGGGCCGGCACCCTGACGGACGCGGGTGCGGGCATCTCGCTGCACGCCAACGGGCTGCGCGCGCTCGACGCGCTCGGCGTCGGCGCGGCCGTGCGGGCGGCGGCCCGACCGCAGTACACCGGCGGCACCCGCACCCCCGGCGGCCGGTGGCTGGCGGCGATGGACGGTGCCGCCCTCGAACGCGCCCTCGGCACGCCCATCGTCGGCATCCGGCGCGCGGAACTGCACCGGCTGCTGCGCGCGGCCCTGCCGCCGGAGTGCCTGCACGTCGGCGTCACCGTGCCCGGGGTGTACCGCTCGGCCGCGGGCCGGGTGCGTGTGCCGGCCGGGGACGAGGTGCTGGAGGCGGACCTGGTCGTCGCGGCCGACGGGGTGGGCAGCCGGCTGCGCGGACTGCTGTTCCCCGGCCATCCGGGACCGGCGTACAGCGGCTCCACGGTGCTGCGGGCCGTCACCGACCGGCCGCTGGAGCTGCGCACCGACTTCGAGCTGACCTGGGGCGAGGGCGCGGAGTTCGGGCACATCGCGTTCGCCGACGGCCGGGCCGAGTGGCACGCGGTGCTGACCGCGCCGCCCGGCGTCCGCCACGCCGACCCGCTCGGCATGCTGCGCCGGCGCTTCGGCGGCTGGCACGATCCGATCCCGGCGCTGCTGGACGCGACCCGGCCGGAGGCCGTGCTCCACCACGACATCCATGAACTGGCCACACCGCTGCGGTCGTTCGTGGCGGGCCGGGTGGTGCTCCTCGGCGACGCGGCGCACGCCATGACGCCGAACCTGGGCCAGGGCGCCTGCCAGGCCCTGGAGGACGCGGCCACACTCGCCGCCGCGCTCGCCGCGGAAACCTCGGTGGGCTCCGCACTCGCCCGCTACGACGCCGAACGCCGGCCACGCGCCCAGGCCGTCGCCCGCGCCGCACGGCAGGCGGGCAGGATGGGCCAGCAACTGTCCCGTCCGCTGGCCGTCGCCCTGCGCAACACCGCGCTGCGGATCACCCCGTCCCGGGTGGCGATGCGCGCGATCCTCCGTCACGCCGACTGGACCCCGCCCGCCCTGCCCTGACAGCCACCGGGCCGCGCCCGCACCCGCCCCGGCGACCGCAGTGACCGGCGGCACCGCAGGTCCGCGGTGTGGGCCGGCATCTGGGTGGCACTCAGCACGGTGTGCGGGACATACGGAAGACGGGGCAGGCGCTGCGGCGGGAGGTGACCGCCTCGGCGCGCGCTGTGGGGCGGGCCTGGGCGGGGCCGTGCAGGGAGCGGGATCTGGCGGCGCAGGCGGTGAAGGCGGCGCTGGCCGCGTGGCTGGCGTGGGCGGTCGCGGGCTGGTGGCTGCACGCCCCGGTGGCGTTCGTCGCGCCGTGGGTGGCGGTGGTCCTGGTGGAGTCCACCGTGTACCGGTCGATCGCGCACGGCCTGCAGCAGCTGGCGGCGATCGCGGCCGGCACGGTCCTGGCCACCGCCGTGGCGCTGCTGCTGCCCGGCACGATGGTCGCGATGGCCGTCGTCCTGCCGCTGGCGATGCTGCTCGGCCAGTGGCGGCGCCTGGGCAGCCAGGGCATCTACGCGGCCACCGGCGCACTGTTCGTCCTGACCAACGGAGCCGTCAGCGTCGCCACCTCCGCGGCCCGGCTCGCCGAGGCGCTGTTCGGCGCCGTGGTCGGCATCGCCGTCAACGCGTTGCTCCGGCCGCCGCTGTACCTGCGGGACAGCCGGGCCGTGCTGCGGGACGCGACCGAGGAGGCCCACGACATCCTGCGGGCGGTCGCGGAGGGCCTGACCGAGGGACGCTGGGACGCCGAGGAGGCCACCGCCTGGCACCAGCGGGCGCTGCGGCTGCACGGGCTGGTGGAGCAGGCCCGCTCCACGGTCGCGTGGAGCCGGGAGAGCCTGCGCGCCAATCTGCGCCGCCGCACCGGCCGCGTACCACCGCCCGGCAAGGGGTACGACGACGCGATCCTGGTACTGGACTACGCGGCCGTGCACACGGCGGGCGTGACCCGCACGGTGCTGGAGGCCGCCACCGAGGACCGCGCCGCACCCCGCCCGCATCCGGAACTGGCGCGCCACTACGGCGAGTTCCTGTACCGCTCCGCCCACGCGCTGCGGCTCTACAGCCACAGCCGGTTCGACGACGAGCGCGGCGACGAACTGCGCGCCGCCGTGGCGCGGCTGCGCACGACGCTGGACACGCTCCGCCGGGACCTGGTCCGTTCCACGACGGACGACCCCGACGAGGTCGCCACGTACGGCGCGCTGCTCGCCCAGGCCCACCGGCTGGCCGACCAGCTGGTCGTCCCGGGCTCCTGACGGCGTCCGCGGCGCCCGGGTCGTCGTCCTCGTCCGCCGCGCGTCACTGCCTGGGCGGTCCGGGCTCCCGTACGCCGAACAGGGCCGGGCCGACGGTGAGGATGCCGTCGGTCAGCGGCCGGCAGCGCACTCCCCCGCCGCCGCGCAGCGCGCGCTGCGCACCGGGGCCGACCGTGGCGTCCATCCAGGCGCAGGGCCGCGCCGCGCTGTGCACCCGCAGTTCCACGGGGCCGGTGCCGCAGTCGAGGAAGACGGTCGCCCCGACGTAGTCGTCGATGTCGACGCCGTGCAGCAGGACGTTGCGCCGGGTGCGCAGCAGGTCCGCCGGCCCCGGCCGCGGAAGCCGTTCGACGGCCATGAGGGTGAGGGAGGCGTTGCGGTGCGCGGGCTGATTGAAGTACCGGTCGCCGACCAGGCCGAGCCCGGCACGCACCTGCGCCGTCGTCACCAGTTCGCCGGACGGCAGGTCGGGCACCCCGTCCCCCGGCCGGCCCGCGAGCCGGTGCACCGGGGAGACCAGCAGCTGAAGGATGTCCACACGCGGCACATGCCGAGCCTACGGGCCGCGCCGCGCGGCGGCAGTGCCGGAAAAGGAGTTGTCGCGGCGGCCTGACTGCCGTCATGATCGCGGCATGATCTCGCTGACCGCCCTCATGTCTCCGGCCACCACCGACCGATCGGTGTCCGGGCAGCAGCGCGGCCGACGGCAAAGGCCGGCACCCGTCTCCGCATGACCGCCGCCCTGGTCGCGGGGCTCGTCGCCGGGTACGGCATCGCCGTGCCGGTGGGGGCCGTCGGGACGTATCTGGTGGCGCTGACCGCCCGGACCTCGATGCGGACCGGCACCTGCGCCGCGCTGGGGGTCGCCACCGCGGACGGTGTCTACGCGCTGGTCGCCATGATCGGGGGCTCGGCGCTGGCACAGGCCCTCCAGCCCGTCATGAGCCCCCTGCGCCTGCTCGCCGGCTCGGTGCTGGTGGTGCTTGCGGTGCGCGGCGCCGCGACGGCCGTCGCGCAGTACCGCAGGCCTCGGGCGGCCGCGCGGAGCGACGGTACGCCGCAGCGCCCGGCCCGGGCCTTCCTGGGGCTGTGGGGTGTCACGATGATGAACCCGGTCACCGTGATCTACTTCGCCGCCCTGGTGCTGGGCGGCCAGGCCTCGGCGACCGCGGACCGCCTCGACCGGGCCGTGTTCGTGCTGGCCGCCTTCGCGGCGTCCGCCAGTTGGCAGCTTCTCCTCGCCGGCGGAGGGGCGCTGCTCGGCCGGCTCCTGACCGGCCGCCGCGGCCGGCTGGTCACGGCCGTGCTCTCCAGCACCGTGATGGCCGCGCTCGCCCTGCGCATGCTCGCCGCGCCCGGCTCCTAGCGGCGCCGGCCGCACGCGGGTGGGCGGCGGGTCAGCCGTTCGCGAACACCTTCAGCCGGTCCAGGGAGCCGTTGAAGCGGTCGTGGTCGCCCACGGTCTTGCCGGACGAGGTGTACTGCCACAGGGTGTAGATCGACCAGCCCGCCGGCAGTGTCCCGGCGGTCGAGGCGTAGCGGGCGATCCACAGCGGATTGCCGCCGAAGCCGGAGTAGTTGCCGGTGCACTGCTTCCACCAGTTGGTCGCCGTGTAGATGACGGCGTCCCGTCCGGTGCGGGACTTGTAGCGGTTGACGAAGTCGCGGATCCAGCCGACCATGGCGCTCGCGGACTTGCCGTAACAGGCGTCGCCGTACGGGTTCCACTCGATGTCGAGCACGCCGGGCAGGGTCTTGCCGTCACGGCTCCAGCCGCCGCCGTGCGCCACGAAGTAGTCGGCCTGCGCGGCGCCCCCGGTCGAGTCCGGGGTGGCGAAGTGGTACGCCCCGCGGATCATGCCCACGCCGTAGGAGCCGGTGTACTGCTGGGTGAAGTAGGGGTTGGTGTAGGACGTCCCCTCGGTGGCCTTGGTGTACGCCCACTTGGTGCCCGCGGCCCACAGGGTGGACCAGGCCACGTTGCCCTGGTGGCTGGAGACGTCGACGCCCTCCGGCTGGCTCGCCCGGCCGGCGGAGGGCAGGGCGTCGGAGGCGCGTCCGTCGTGGGCGAGGACGCCGATGCCCATGTAGGCGCTGCCGCGCGGGGGTGTGGCCGGGGCCCAGTCCGATCGGGCCGCGGGGCTGGACAGGGTCAGGAGAAGGCCGGTCAGGGCGCCCATGAGGGCCAGGCGTGAGCGGCCGCGCTTCAGGCACATGGAGCTTCGCACGTAACCCATCTGACCGGGTCCCGGGCCGTGCCGCACTCCGGGAGCGCCCCAACGAAGCCATCGCGGGCCGTGCTTGGGCCGTATGGGTGGCTCCGGTTGGCGTACGGGCCGGCCGTGGGAGCAGCCGGGAAGGAGTGGGCCGCACGGGCGTCCCGCGCCGGATCAGCCGCCGCCGCGGTGCCGGGTCCGGCAGGAGGCGGGGCCCGTGCTCGGGGCGGCGGCAAGCGCCGTACCGGTCACGAGGTGTGCAGCGACACGAGGACCGCGGTCAGCGGGGTGCCCTGCGGGTCCTGCCAGCCGCGCGCCACATGGCCGATGGCTCCCTCGGGACGCAGCGGCGGGTTCTCGGGGACGGGGCTCGGAACCCGGTGGATGTGGAGGACCGTGCCGTGCGGCGCGGGGATGCGGGTGCCCGCGTGGTCGTCGGCCGGCTCGGGGGTGCGGCCGTCCGGGATCAGGGGGGCGCCGGTGTAGGAGCGGACCACCTCGGGGTCGAGGGCGCCGTCGATGCTCTGGGCGTGCGCGGGGGCCCTGCCCTCGATCAGCGCGAGCAGTCCGGAGACCAGCACCGGGTCGTGGCAGCCGTCGTAGACCCAGCGCCTGCCCAGTACGCCGTGCTCCGTGGTGCCGACGAGGGCGTGCCCGGCACCCGCCAGCGGCGCGGCGCGGTAGGTCAACGGGACCAGATAGGCGGTCGGTTCGGGGGTGGAGGTGTCGGTGGCCACCATGAACTCGATGCCGACCTCGCCCTCGGGGTCCTCCAGCCGGAAGCCGCCGGACTTCGTCAGCACCGGGGCGTCCGGGCCGCCGCGGTACCAGGGGCGCGAGGGCAGCCAGTCGGTGAGCAGCTCCAGCTTCGTGGGCTCGAGCGTCGTGCGGTGGATGATGGCCATGCCGGCAGAACTCCTGGACGTCGTACGGAAGCTGACCCGCACCAGCTTGGCACACGGTTCCCGCAGCTCCTCCCCCGCGCCACCGCCGGCTGGACCTTCATATGCCGCCCGGCTGCCGGGAGTCGGGGCCCGGCGGTGCGGCGCGCGGCCGGGGCCGGGCGCGGGCGCGGGCGGCCCGGGGGACGCCCAACTCGTTGCCTCCCGCTTCTGGCCGGGGAGACCTACCGGACGGTATACAGACCCAGTCGAACGCGCGAGGGCCGCTCTTCGGGGCCGCAACCGTGCGATGAACCGGCCTCAGGGGGAGGATCCATGGCGAACGGCACGGATGCGGCGAGCGGGGCGAGAGGCCGGCGGGCATCGGCCGTACTGGGCGCGGTGCTGGGCGGGTGCGTCCTCGTGACCGCCGCCACGGCGCCCGCGTCCGCGCAGGCCCCGGGAAACGGACACGGCACCGACTACGTCGCCCTCGGCGACTCCTACACCTCGGGCCCCGGCATCCCGCAGCAGGTGGACGCCAACTGTGCGCGCTCCGACCACAACTACCCCTCACTGGTGGCGGCCCGGCGGCAGGTGAGCGGCTTCGACGACGTCAGCTGTGCCGGGGCCACGACCGCCGAGATGTGGCAGGCGCAGGGCACCAACGCCCCCCAGCTCGACGCCGTGCGGCGGGACACCGACCTGGTGACGCTCCAGATCGGCGGCAACGACGTGGGCTTCGGGCCGATCATCGGCACGTGCGCCCGCCTGGCCGCCCAGGACCCGACGGGCGACCCCTGCGAACGCTCCTACAACGCGGCCGGCTACGACCAGCTGGAACTGGCGATCGTGCAGACCGCGCCGAAGGTCGCCCGGGTGCTGCGGGCCGTGCACGCGCGGGCGCCGCACGCGCGCGTGATCGTCGTCGGCTATCCCGACCTGCTGCCCGACGACGGCAGCGGCTGCTTCCCGCAGGTGCCGTTCGCGCAGAAGGACTTCCCGTACCTGAGGGACACCGAGAAGCGGCTGAACCTGATGCTGCGCCTGGTGGCCGGGGTGAACCGCGCCGAGTACGTGGACACCTACACCCCGACCGCCGGCCACGACATGTGCAAGGCGCCCGCGGACCGCTGGATCGAGCCCCTTCAGCCGGCCGCCCCGGCCGCCCCGGCCCACCCCAACGCCAAGGGAGAGGACGCCATGGCGCAGGCCGTGCTGGAGCGGCTCGGCCAGGGACGCGGCCGGGACTGATCCGGGCCCGGGGCCGCCCGTCGGACGGCCCCGCCTCGGCTCAGCCGCCCAGTGCCGCCAGCACCACCGCCTGGGCCTCCTCCTGCACCCGGGCGAGGTGGTCGGGGCCGAGAAAGGACTCGGCGTAGACCTTGTAGACGTCCTCGGTGCCCGAAGGACGGGCCGCGAACCAGGCGTTGTCGGTGGTGACCTTGATGCCGCCGATCGCGGCGCCGTTGCCGGGCGCCTCGGTCAGCACCGCCGTGACGGCCTCCCCGGCGAGCGTGTCGGCGCCGACCTGGGCCGGTGACAGTTTGCCCAGCAGCGCCTTCTGTTCGCGGGTCGCGGGCGCGTCGGTGCGGGCGTAGGCGGGTTCGCCGAAGCGGGCGGTCAGGCCGGCGTAGTGCTCCGACGGGGTCCGGTCGGTGACGGCCGTGATCTCGGAGGCGAGCAGGGCGAGGAGGATGCCGTCCTTGTCGGTGGTCCACACCGATCCGTCCCGGCGCAGGAAGGAGGCGCCGGCGGACTCCTCGCCGCCGAAGCCGAGGGTGCCGCCGGCCAGTCCGTCGACGAACCACTTGAAGCCGACCGGCACCTCGACCAGCCGCCGGCCGAGGTCGGCGGCCACCCGGTCGATCATGGTGGAGGACACCAGCGTCTTGCCGATGCCGATGTCGGAGGGCCAGCGGTCGCGGTGCCGGTAGAGGTAGGAGATGGCGACCGCCAGGTAGTGGTTGGGGTTCATCAGGCCCGCGTCGGGCGTGACGATGCCGTGCCGGTCGGCGTCGGCGTCGTTGCCGGTGGCGATGCGGAACCGGTCGCGCTGCTCGATGAGGGAGGCCATCGCGTACGGCGAGGAGCAGTCCATGCGGATCCGGCCGTCCCAGTCCAGCGTCATGAACCGCCAGGTGGGGTCGGTGTGCGGGTTGACCACGGTGAGGTCGATGCCGTGCTGTTCGGCGATGCGTCCCCAGTAGGCGACGGAGGCCCCGCCGAGCGGGTCGGCGCCGATGCGCACCCCGGCCGCGCGCACGGCGTCCAGGTCCAGCACGCTGGGCAGGTCGCCGACGTAGGCGGTGAGGAAGTCGTACCGCCCGGTCGTCTGCGCCGCCAGCGCCCGCTCGTACGGCATCCGGCGCACGTCCTTCATGCCGCCGGTGATGATCTCGTTGGCCCGGTCCTGGATCCAGGAGGTGGCGTCGGAGGCCGCGGGGCCGCCGCTCGGCGGGTTGTACTTGAAACCGCCGTCGGCGGGCGGGTTGTGGGACGGAGTGACGACCACGCCGTCCGCAAGGCCGGTGGTGCGGCCCCGGTTGTGGGTGAGGATCGCGTGCGAGACGGCCGGGGTGGGCGTGTAGCCGTCGGCACTGTCGACGAGCACGGTGACGCCGTTGGCGGCGAACACCTCCAGCGCGGTGACCTTCGCGGGCTCGGACAGGGCGTGGGTGTCGGCGCCGAGGAACAGCGGGCCGTCGGTCCCCCGCAGCGCCCGGTACTCGCAGATGGCCTGGCTGGTGGCGGCGATGTGGTCCTCGTTGAAGGCGCTCGCCAGGGACGAACCCCGGTGGCCGGAGGTGCCGAACGCCACCCGCTGCGCCGGGTCGGCCGGGTCCGGGTGCAGTGCGTAGTACGCCGTGACCAGCCGGGCAACGTCGACAAGGTCCTCGGGACCGGCCGGCCGGCCGGCTCGCTCGTGCGGCATGAGTCCGCTCCTCCGCGTCGTCGGATCGATCGCTCAGGCCCATCTTTCCCGGTCAGGGCCCTGACACGCGAACGCACCCCGCCTTATGATCCGGTGCCGCGATCTTCCCGCGGGCCCGCCGCCGTGCGGGCCGCCTTCCACAGACAGGTCTCTCCGTGACCGGATCCCCCGTCAGAGCCCCCTGGGCACTCGCTCGTTGCGCCCAGATCGCCGTGTCCGCCGCCGCCGTCGCCGGGCTCGCCCGGGCGCTGGAGGTCCGTGCCCGTCTGCTGCATCCGTCCGCCGCGGCGGCCGCCGGCTCCGGCCGGGTGTCGGTGATCTACGTGAACGTGATGACGGTCGCGGTCGTGCTGTTCCTGCTGTGGTTCGCCCGCTGCCGGCGCAACGCCGAACTGCTCTCGCCGGGCCGGGTGCCCGGTTCCACCGCCTGGGCCGTACTGGTCTGGCTGATACCGGTGTTCAACCTCTGGGCGCCGCACGGGCTGGTCCGTGCCGTCGACCGCGCGAGCGCGCCCGACGGCACGGACGACGGCGCGGACGCGCGTCGCGCGGACCTCCTCGTGAACGTCTGGTGGGCGGCCTGGGTCGGGCGCGCGGTGCTGGCCCTCGCCGCCGCGAACCTGGCCGGCGGAACCTCGCTGCCGCTGCTGGTGGCGTCCGAGTCCCTGGACCTGCTGGCCGCCGCCCTGGCGGTCGTGCTGATCCAGCGGATCACGGTGCGGCAGGCCGCCGGGTCCGGCGCGGGGGGCCAGGTGCCCGCTCCCGCCGGCCTGCCGCACGTCTCGTGACGCCGGTGCGTCAGCCGATGTGGTAGCTGTCGCCGTACACCTTCCAGTCGAGCGGGGTGTTCAGGTCGAGGTTGCCCTTGTGCAGGAAGACCCGCTGCTCGGTGTCGACGCGGCTGGTGTCGCTGTGCGCCTCCTCCTGCTTCATGGCCCACACCCGGGCGTCGAGGAAGGCGTCGAGGTACGTCTTCTCGTCGCCGCCGCGCGCCGGCGGCTGGGCGTTGCGCAGGGCGCGCGCCCGGATGTTGCGGAAGCTGGTGGGGTCGTCGCCGTCGCCGTGCATGACGATGGCGTCGTAGTAGCAGAACTGGCCGAGGGCGCGCAGTCCGTCGGCCTTGCCCTGGGCCACCGCGGGGTTGAAGTAGACCCGGTCGCGTTCGTCGTTCTGGCACTGCTGGAAGACCGGGTCCTGGGCGGCCTTGCGCCAGTCCTTGGGGAAGTTCGGGTCCAGGCCCTCGTGCGAGTCGCTGCCGTTGACCCTGCGCAGGGCGGGCAGGTACTTGGCGAGGACGTTGCCGGGCTTGCGGTCGGCGTAGAGCTGGACCACCTCGAGCATGTCGCCGGTGCCGGAACAGAATCCGATGATGCCGGCGGTGTAGCCGCGGCCGTCGCCGATGTCCTCGATGTACTTGTACTGGGCCTTCCAGTCGAGCGAGGAGTTCTCCGCGCTCGACACCAGTTCCATGGCGATCTCCTTCTTCGCCGGGTCGTCGAGGCCCGGTGCCGCGGCCGGGGCGGCAGTGGCGCGCTGGGACACCAGCAGGGCGCCGGAGGCGACGCCGGCGCCGAGCAGGGCGACGACGCTGCGGCGGGAGATGTGGGCGGGGACTGCTGTCTCGCGGTCGGCGTTCACCACAGGGACTCCTGGGGTAAGTGGGGGGTGGGCGGCGGGAGTTGGACCCGCCAGCTCTGGTAGGAAAGTTTCCTATCAAATACACCGCGGCGCGGTAACCCGGCTCGCGAGAAGTTCGTAGGATCGAACGACGACGGGACGGCGGCGCCGCGTCAGCGGTTGCGCGCGCCGTCCCCGTGCTCCGCCAGGGTGGACAACTGCCGTGACACCGTGATGAGTTCGCTGCGCTCCTCGCGCGAGCCGACCATCGGCTGGGAGCCCTTGAGCGGCATCTGGGCGCTCTCCGGGAGGAACTTCACCGTCAGCAGGCCGATGGCACCGGCGAGCATCAGGTAGTACGCCGGCATCAGGTCGTCATGGGTGGCGGTGACCAGCGCGGCCGTGACCAGCGGGGTGGTGCCGCCGAACGCGGAGACGGCGACGTTGAAGCCGATGCCCATGGCCGCGTACCGGACGGCGGTGGGGAACAGCGCGGGCAGCGTGGCCGCGCTCGGCGCGGCGAAGCAGGCCAGCAGGGTGGACAGCACGAGCACCCCGAGGTACGGCGGCCAGGTGCCGTGCGCCTTGATGAGCAGGAAGGAGGGCACGGCCAGCACGATCATCGCGGCGGCGGAGACGCCGTAGACGGGCCGCCTGCCGACACGGTCGCTGAGCCGGCCGATGAAGGTGATCAGCACGACGATCCAGAGCATGCCGACGAGCACCAGGAGGTCCGCGGTGCCGCTGGATCGGTGCAGGGTCTCGGTCGCATAGGTCGGCAGATAGCCGGTGACCATGTAGTTGGTGACGTTGTACAGCAGCACCAGGCCCATGCAGACGAGCAGTTCCCGCCAGTGGCCGCGGATGATGTCCTTGAACTCGCTGCGCGCCGATTCCTGTGCCAGGGCCTTCTCGTGTTCGTCCAGCTGCTTCTGGAAGGCCGGGGACTCCTCCAGCTTGAGCCGCATGTACAGGCCGATCACGCCGAGCGGCCCGGCGATCAGGAACGGGATCCGCCAGCCCCAGGACAGCATCTGAGCGTCCGTCAGGGCGAGGTTGAGCACGGTGACCACGGCCGAGCCGAGCGAGTAGCCGACGAAGGTGCCGAAGTCGAGCCAGCTGGAGAGGAAACCCCGCCTGCGGTCCGGCGAGTACTCGGCGACGAAGGTGGTGGCGCCGCCGTACTCGCCCCCGGTGGAGAAGCCCTGGACCATGCGGGCCAGCAGGAGCAGCATCGGCGCGGCGATGCCGATCGTGCCGTAGCCGGGGATGACGCCGATGGCGAAGGTGCCCACCGCCATCAGGATCATGGTGGTGGCGAGCACCTTCTGCCGGCCGATGCGGTCGCCGAGCGGCCCGAAGACCAGGCCGCCGAGCGGCCGCACGACGAAGGCCGCGGCGAAGGTCGCGAAGGAGGAGATGACCTGGGCGGCCGGGGAGGCGCCGGGGAAGAACACCTTGCCGAGGGTGGCGGCGAGATAGCTGTAGACGCCGAAGTCGAACCACTCCATGCAGTTCCCGAGCGCCGAGGCGCCCACGGCGCGGCGCAGCAACGGCGGCTCGACGACCTGGATGTCGTCCGTGCCGAAGGCCCGCCGGCCCCGGACCCTGCGGATCAGCTCGTCGCGGACCTGGTGCGGCAGCCGCGCCACGGCCCCCGGCGCCCGCCCGTCCGGCCTCGCCTCGCTCACCTGAACGTCTCCTTCCGTCGGTCCACCGGTCACCGCCTGCCCCTTCGGGCGATTCAGAAACGGAACCGCTCAATCCCATCGCGTCCGGCGGTTGGACTTGCGCGGCGCGCCGGAGCAGGGTGGACGGGCCCGTCCGCGCACCGGAGGGGCGACCACCACGCACCACCCGGAGAAGACCCGATGACCCACGTCGCGGACCCCGCACGCTACGACGGCACCATGCGCTACCGGCGCACCGGCCGCTCGGGGCTGGACCTGCCCGTCCTGTCCCTGGGCTACTGGCACAACTTCGGCGACGACCGCCCCTTCGAGACCCAGCGCGAGATCGCGCTGCGCGCGTTCAACCTCGGGATCACCCACCACGACCTGGCCAACAACTACGGCCCGCCGTACGGCGCGGCCGAGCTGAACTTCGGCCGGCTGCTGAAGCGGGACCTCGCGCCGTACCGGGACGAGCTGGTGATCTCCACCAAGGCGGGCTGGGACATGTGGCCGGGCCCCTACGGGCAGGGCGGCGGCTCCCGTAAGTACCTGCTGGCCTCGCTGGACCAGTCGCTGCGCCGGATGGGCGTGGACTACGTGGACATCTTCTACTCGCACCGGCTGGACGCGTCCACGCCGCTGGAGGAGACGATGGGGGCGCTCGACACCGCCGTGCGCCAGGGCAAGGCGCTGTACGTCGGCATCTCCTCCTACGACGCCGAGCGCACCCGGCAGGCCGCGGCGATCCTGCGGGAGCTGGGCACCCCGCTGCTGATCCACCAGCCGTCGTACAGCATGCTCAACCGCTGGATCGAGACGGACGGCCTGCTGGAGGCGGCCGAGGAGGAGGGCTTCGGGGTCATCGGCTTCACGGCGCTCGCCCAGGGCCTGCTGACCGGGCGCTATCTGGAGGGGGTGCCCGAGGACTCGCGGGCGGCGCGCGGCACGTCGTTCGACCCCTCGTGGCTGACCGACGACATGCTGCGACGGCTCCGTGCGCTGAACGGCATCGCGGCCCGGCGCGGCCAGACGCTGGCGCAGCTGGCCCTGGCCTGGGCGCTGCGCGACGAGCGGGTCACCTCCGTCGTCATCGGCGCCTCCCGGACCGAGCAGCTGGAGCAGAACGTCGCCGCGCTGGAGAACCTGGCGTTCGACGCGGAGGAGCTGGCCGAGATCGACGCCTACGCGACCGACGGCGGCGTGGACCTGTGGCGGGAGGCCCGGCTGGGCCGGATGGGATGAGCCGGGCGGGCGGCCGCGGGGACGGAAGGGCGCCCGGAAGGGCGCTCAGTGAGATCCGTCACTGACAGCGGAAATAAATAGGACATAATGGACGTCATACGGACAGCGTTGTCAGCGCGGACGACAGCACGCACACCGTTCTCACGCGACTTCCGAGGAGCCGCTCACCCTATGGCGCACGGAGCCCACCGCAGCCCCTTCCTGCCTCCCCGCCCCGACATCGGCCTTGCCCGCGACTGCGAGGTGTGCCTCGGCTGGGGCACCGTCGTCACCCGCGACGGGACCCACGAGCTCTGCCACATGTGCCAGGGCGCCCCCGCCGACGGCGAGGGCATGATCCGCTCCGAGTCGTAGCCGCTCCCCCGCCCGGCGGCCCGCACCGCCGGTGCGGGGCGCCGAGGCTACCGTGGAGGCATGGCCGCCCCTCCGCTTCCGGGTCCGCTGGCGCATCTGGCGCCGCTGCTCGGCCACTACGGCTACTGGGCCGTGGGCGCCGTGATCCTGGTGGAGGACTTCGGGGTGCCGGCGCCCGGCGAGACGATCCTGCTGGCCGCGGGCGTGTACGCGGGCGCGGGCCGGCTGAACATCGTGGCCGTGGCCGTCATCGCCTTCGTGGCGGCCGTGGTCGGGGACAACATCGGCTATCTGATCGGCCATCTCGGCGGGCGGGCCTTCGTGCACCGGTGGGGACGGTACGTCTTCCTGACGCCCAAGCGGTTCCAGGCCGCCGAGGAGTTCTTCGGCCGGCACGGCGGCAAGATCGTGACCGTGGCCCGGTTCATCGAGGGCCTGCGCCAGGCCAACGGCATCATCGCCGGCACCACGGGCATGCCCTGGCGCCGCTTCCTCGCCTTCAACGCCCTCGGCGCGGCTCTCTGGGTGGGCCTGTGGACCACCCTGTCGTATCTGGTGGGCAGCCACATCACGACCGTCTACGACGAGGTCGCGCGCTACCAGATCTACGTCCTCGTCGGCGTGGCGGTGCTGATCGCGGCCTTCGTCGTACGGCACGTCGTACGCCGGCGCCGCGAGCGCTGACCGCAACAGCGGCGGGCGGTCCACGGCCGTGGGCGCCTACCCCGGCCGGGACGAGGTGCCCGTGGGCCGGTCCTCCGGCGTGCGGTCCGGCGCAGGCTGCCGGGTGTCGTCGTCGGCGCGCCGATGGCCGCCGCGCAGGGCGGAGGCGAGCGCGGACACCAGGGCCATGCCCGCGGCGACGCTGAAGACGATGGTCAGGCCGTGGTGGAAGGGCCCGGAGACCAGTTCGGGGAAGAAGGTGTGGCCGGTCAGGGTGGCTCGCTGGGCGTCGGTCAGACGGTCCAGGGTGCCGCCGTCGCCGAGCAGATGCCCGATCGGGTTGTTTCCGAGGAACGTGGCGAACAGGGTGCTGACCGGCGGCAGCGAGGCCGCCTCGTGCGCGGTCCCCGCGGGCACGCCGTGCGCCTGCAGTCCGCTGCTGAGCGTCTTCGGCAGGGAACCGGCGAGGCCGGAGACCATCAGCGAGAAGAACACGCCGATGGACAGGGCCGTACCCGAATTCTGGAAGGTGGAGCGCATGCCGGAGGCGACGCCCCGGTAGCGGGCCGGCACGCTGCCCATGATGGACGAGGTGTTCGGCGAGGAGAACATGCCCTGGCCGAGGCCGTTGAGCAGCAGCAGCGTCGCGAAGACGCCGTAGTCGAAGTCGACCGGCAGGGCCAGCAGGCCGAGGAAGGACCCGGCGACGACGAGCAGTCCGGCGGTGGAGAACAGGCGGGCGCCGAACCGGTCGGACAGATAGCCGGAGACCGGCCCGGCGATCAGGAAGCCGACGGTGAGCGGCAGCATGAAGATGCCGGCCCACAGCGGGGTGTCCTCGAAGTCGTAGCCGCGCAGCGGAAGCCAGATGCCCTGCAGCCAGATGATCAGCATGAACTGCAGTCCGCCCCGGGCGATCGCGGTCAGCAAAGCGGCCAGGTTGCCGGCGGCGAACGCCCGCACCCGGAACAGCGACAGCCGGAACATCGGCTCGGCCACGCGCCGCTCGACGCAGACGAACGCCAGCAGCAGGAGCACCCCGCCGATCAGACCGGCGAGCACCCAGGGGTTGGTCCAGCCGGTGGGGTGGCCGCCGTAGGGCTGGATGCCGTAGGTGATGCCGGCGAGCAGGATGCCGGCGCCGGCGGCGAAGGTGAGGTTGCCGAGCCAGTCGACGCGGCCCCGGCCGCCGGCGGAGGTCTCGCGCAGGCTGAGGTACGACCAGACGGTGCCGGTGACGCTGACCGGGACGCTCACCCAGAACACCGCCCGCCAGTCGACCTCGGCCAGCAGGCCGCCCGCGAGCAGGCCGAGGAACTGCCCGGCGAGGGCGGTGATCTGGTTGACGCCGAGGGCCATGCCGCGCTGCCGGGCCGGAAAGGCGTCGGTGAGGATGGCGGCCGAGTTGGCGGTGAGCATGGAGCCGCCGAAGGCCTGCACGATGCGCCACAGGATCAGCCACAGCGCGCCCGCACCGGCCGTGAAGGGGTCCAGGGACAGCGCCACGGAGGCGCAGGCGAAGACCAGGAAGCCCAGGTTGTAGATGCGGACCCGGCCGAACATGTCGCCGAGCCGGCCGAGGACGACCACCAGGACGGCCGAGACCAGCAGATAGCCGAGGATCATCCACAGCAGATAGCCGATGTTGCCGGCGGCGAGCGGGTCGAGGCCGATGCCCCGGAAGATGGCGGGCAGCGAGATGATCACGATGGAGGCGTCCATCGTGGCGATCAGGACGCCGAGCGTGGTGTTGGACAGGGCGATCCACTTGTAGCGGGGGCCCGCCGGCGTGTCCCTCAGCCGCGCCGAACGGGCGAGGAGGCGGCCGCGTATGCCCGCGGTGGGCGCGCCGCCGGTCACAGCCGGTCCGCCAGCCGGTCGAGCAGGGGCAGGGCGTCCTGCAGGGTCTGCCGCTCCTGCGGGGTGAACTCGTCCAGGGCGTGGGCGAGCCGGCCCACGGACTCCGAGCGTCGCTGCTCCAGCATGGTCCGTCCCTCGTCGGTGATCGAGACGATGGCCCGGCGACCGTCGGCCGTGTCGGGCGTACGGCGCACCAGGCCGCGCTGTTCGAGTCCGGCGAGGGTGCTGGCCATCGCCTGCGGCCGGACCCGTTCCCGTTCCGCGAGCGCGCCGGGCGAGTCCGGGCCGGTGCGGGAGAGCCGGGCCAGCACCGAGACGCCGGACAGCGTCACGTCGCCGACCGCGTGCGCCTGCCGCAGCCGGCGCACGATCCGGCCCATGGCCAGCCGCAGGGCGGCGGCGAGTGCGATCGTGTCCATGATTACTAACGATAGGTTTATCAGTCTGGACTGTTCAACCAAGCATAAGTAATCCCGGCACGCCCTTCCCCATGTGTCCGGGATTTCCGGTTTGGGTGGCGTCGCAGCGGCAAGCCGAGTGGGGACCGGAAATCGAAGAGAACACGGGAGATGAGACCCGATGGCTGGCAACCAGAAGGCGAAGGGCAAGGCGGAGCAGGCCAAGGGGAAGGCCAAGGAGGCCGTGGGCCGCGCCGTCGGCAACGAGCGGATGGAGGCCGAGGGCCGGATGAAGGGCGCGGAGGGAGACGCCCGGCAGGCCAAGGAGAAGACGAAGGACACCTTCAAGCACTGATCGCGCCTCTTCCAGGCGCTCTGCCGATCGCGAACCGGTCCGGGGGGAACAGCGTGTGTCGCGTGCCGACCACCTCCGGACCGGTTCCGTGTGTCCGGCCGGAACGCCGGTGACCAGGGAGGCCCGTGCAACCGGAGGATTCACGGCGGACGTCCCTTTGCCCGGGGGATCAGCGGGTATCCGGGAGGCGAGGGACGATCCGGCAGGCAGGCGCAGGAAGCAGGGACAGGGACGAGAACCGGGTGCCGGAGGAAAAGGGCGACGCCACATGGACATGACGGTCAGGACGCACACGACGACGCGGTCACGGCCCGCGCCCCTGCGCTACAGCCGTACCTGGGACTCCGCCGCGGCCGGCATCGCCGATGCCAGGGACGCCGTCGCCGACCTGCTCTCCCGGGTGCAACCGGCCCCGGGGAAGCGGTCGGTGCAGGACGCCCAGCTCGTCGTCAGCGAACTCGTCACCAACGTCGCCAAGCACGCCCCCGGTCCGTGCGCCGTGTGCCTGGAACTGCCGCCCGACGCCGCCGCGCTGCGCATCACGGTGACGGACACCTCCCCCGACCCGCCCCTGCGGCGCCCGCCCGATCCGCGCCGGGTCGGCGGCCACGGCCTGCATCTCGTCACGATGCTCGCCGGCGCCCTGGAGGTGACCCGGCTGTCCCACGGCAAACGGGTCACCGCCACGGTGCCGCTCACCGCCGACTGAGGGCCGAGCCCCGGACGCCCGGGGCTCGCTGGATCTCTGCGGGGCAGCCGGGACGCTACCGCGGCGACAGGAGCGAACCGGGCGTCTTCCGGCGTGCCGTCACCCCCGCCCGGCCGGATCCCCCGTCCCGAGCCCAGTCGGGCGGTGTCTCGCCGTCCACCACGAACTCGACGACCGACGGGCCGGGTTGGCGCAGCACGTCGGCCCAGACGGAGGCGACGTGCCGGGGCCGGTCGCAGCGTACGGCCGGCAGGCCGGCGAGCCGCGCCCACTCGGCGTACGGCATGGCGGGGACCTCGGCCGACAGCGGGATCAGCGGATCGCCGGCCGCGGAACGGCGCTGCCAGGTCAGCCGGTTCAGGTCGCCGTTGTTCAGCACGCAGAAGACCAGCGGGGGGAGGTCCGCCAGCCGGTCAAGGTGGCGGCGGACGGTGATGAGTTCGTTCAGCCCGCCGGACTGGAAGGCGCCGTCGCCGACGAGGGCGACGACCGGCCGGTCGGGGGCGGCGAACCGGGCGGCCACGGCGTACGGGACGGCGGCGCCCGGCATCGCGAGCCGGCCCGACAGCAGGGAGCGCATGCCGTTGCGGAGCCGCAGATGCCGGGTCCACCAGTCCAGGGCGGTCCCGGAGTCGGTGACGACGACGGCCCGTTCGGGCAGCCGCTCGGACAGCTCGGCGACGACGGAGCGCGGATTGACGGACGTGCCGAAATAGCGGTTCGCCCGCGTGTCCCCCTCCTCCCGCCAGGTCCGTACCGCGTCCTCGACCCGGGTGCGCCACGTCCGGTCGGCGGCGCGGTGCAGCAGGGGGATGAGCGCGTCCAGGGCCGCGGCGACGTCGCCGGTCAGCCGCACGGCCGGACGGGCCCGGTCCAGGGGGCAGTCGGCCGGTCCGGGGTCGACGCTGACGATCCGGCACGCGTCCTCGGGAGGCAGCAGCGCGGGGTCCAGGTCCTCCGCGCCGACGAGCAGCAGGGTGTCGCACTCGCGCAGCAGTGCGGCCGCCGCCTCGCTGCCGAGGGGCCCGGCCACGCCCGTCAGGTACGGCAGGTCGTCGGGCAGGACGTCGCGGGCCGGCGCCGTCGTGGCGACACCGGCGCCGAGGAGCGAGGCCACGCCCGTGACCTGGCCGGAGGCGGCGCGCCCGGCGTTGCCCACGACCACCGCCGGCCGCCCGGCGCCGGCGAGCGTCCCGGCGGCGCGCCGGAGATCCCCTTCGCCCGGGACGCGGACCGGCGGGGCCGCGTCCACGGGTACCGCGCGGCCCGGCCCGTCGGGCGCCGTCGCCTCGAGGACGCGGCGTGGGACGGCGAGGCTCGCCACGCCCCGGTCGGTGAGCGCGGCCCGTGCGGCCCGGCCCAGGGCGTCGCCCATGAGCTCCGGCGCGGAGACCTCCTCGCAGAACACCGACAGCTCCGCCAGATGGCGCACGATCCGGCCCCCCGCCGGCCGGGCGTCCGTTTCCTCTCCCACGACGGCGAGCACCGGCGTCCGGTCCGCGGCCGCGTCCCAGAGCCCGCCGAGCAGCCGGAGCGCCGCCGCGCCGGCCGGGGCGAGGCAGCAGCCGAGGCGGCCGGTGAGCTTGGCGTCGGCGCACGCCATGAGGGCGGCGGACTCCGCGCCGCGCGCCTGCACGAACCACGCCGCGTCCGGGCCGCCGCACAGGGCGGCGGCCAGCGGATCGGACTCCGGCCCCGGCACGCCGTACACCCGCTCGGCGCCCCAGGCCCGCAGCCGGGCCGCGACACCCTCCGACACGTTCACCACGCCGGCCTCCTCCCGCCCGCACCTGTCCGCGCCCACGGGTAGCCCGGCGCCGGTCGGGGCAAACGAGCGCCGGCCGTTTCGGGCGGGCGGAGCGGGGGGACCCGTGCCAGGCTCGAGGGAGAGCACCCTGAGTGAGGGTTCCGGCACGGACGGAAGGCGAGGGCGCGGTGGCGGTGTCCGAGGAACGGCGGTCGGAGGGGGGCGAGAGGCGCGGTGAGCGCCTGGTGTCCGCGCTGGACCGGCGGCTGCCCGTCGCCTCGGCCGGCAAGGAGTTCCTGCGCAAGGCGTTCCCGGACCACTGGTCGTTCCTGCTGGGCGAGTTGGCGCTGTACAGCCTGCTGGTGCTGGTGCTCACCGGGGTGTGGCTGACGTTCTTCTTCCATCCGGACATGACGGAACGGCCGTACACCGGCTCGTACCTGCCGCTGCGCGGCACGATGACGTCCGAGGCGTACGCGTCGGTGCTGCACATCAGCTTCGACGTGCGCGGCGGGCTGCTGGTACGGCAGATGCACCACTGGGCGGCGCTGGTGTTCGTCGCGGCGATCGGCGTGCACCTGCTGCGGATCTTCCTCACCGGTGCGTTCCGGCGGCCGCGGGAGGTCAACTGGACCGTCGGCGTGACGCTGTTCCTGTTCTCCCTGCTGGAGGGCTTCTGCGGCTACTCGCTCCCCGACGACCTGCTCTCCGGCACCGGTCTGCGCACCGCCCAGGGCATCGTGCTGTCGATCCCGGTCGTGGGCACCTATCTGTCGTTCTTCGTCTTCGGCGGCCAGTACCCGGGGCACGAGATCATCCCGCGGCTGTACGTGACCCACATCCTGCTGGTGCCGGGTCTGCTGCTGGCGCTCGTCGGGGCGCATCTGACGTTCGTCGTGGTGCACAAGCACACCCAGTGGGCGAAGCCCGGCCACACCAACCGCAACGTGATCGGCAAGCCGCTGGTCCCCCAGTACACGACGAAGTCCGCGGGCCTGTTCTTCATCCTGGCCGGCGTCCTCGCCCTGATGGCGGCCCTGTTCCAGATCAACCCGATCTGGTCCTTCGGGCCGTACCGCACGGACCATGTGTCGCTGGACGCGCAGCCCGACTGGTACGTGGGCTATCTGGAGGGCGCGCTCAGGCTGATGCCGGCCTGGGAGACGGACTTCGCCGGACACACGATCGTCTGGGACGTGTTCCTGCCGGGCGTGGTGCTGCCCGCGGTGCTGTTCCTGATCCTGTACGGCTATCCGTTCTTCGAGCGCTGGCTCACCGGGCCGCTGCCCGAGCAGCACCTGTGCGACCGGCCGCGCAACCAGCCGACGCGCACCGCGCTGGCCGCTGCGGCCGTCGCGGCGTACGCGGTGCTGCTGCTGGCCGGCGGACAGGACGTGCTGGCCTACAAGTTCGACCTGCCGGTCGAGCTGATCACCCGCACCCTGCGCACCGCCCTGTTCGTGCTGCCGTTCGTGACGTACCACGCCACCAAACGGGCCTGCCTCGGTCTGCAGGCCGCGGACCGGCAGCGGCTGCTGGACGGCGGGGCGACGGGGGAGGTGCGGCGCACGGCGGGCGGCGGCTACGAGGAGGCGCACACCCTGCTCCCCCGCGAGGAGGCCTACCGCATCCTCGTCCGCGACACGCCCCGCCCGCGCGCGGAGGGCACGGAGGCCTGGCGCTGGTTCCACCGGCACCGGCTGCGCAACGCCCTCAGCCGCTGGTACTTCGGCAAGAGCGTTGAGATGCCGGCCACCGCCTGGGAGAAACGCCGGGTGGAGTTCGTGCGGGCCGCGCCGGGCGAGGTACCCGAGGGGGGCGAGGAGTCGTGAGCAGGGAGGTACGGCGATGACAGACGGCGACGAGGTGCGCGGGCATCTGCTGTACGGCCCGCAGCCGGACGTGGCCGGGGCCTCCGGTTACCCGGACGCCCCGCCGAGGATGGGGTTCTTCACGGACACCTCGGTGTGCATCGGCTGCAAGGCGTGCGAGGTGGCGTGCAAGGAGTGGAACGCCGTCCCGGAGGACGGTCTGGTCTTCACCGGCATGTCGTACGACAACACCCAGGGTCTGGGCGCCGACACCTGGCGGCATGTGGCCTTCATCGAGCAGCGCAAGCCGTTCGGCGGCCAGGAGCCGGGGGTCGCGCACGAGGACGTCGACGTGTTCGCCGCCGCCGCACGGCTCGGCACGGACGCCTCCTCCCCCGGACCGGGCGCCACCGCTCCCCCGCCCGGGCGGGCCCCTGCGGCCGCCCCCGCCGGGGAGATCTCGCCCGTCTCCCCGGACGGCCGCACCGAGCTGCGCTGGCTGATGGCCTCCGACGTGTGCAAACACTGCACCCACGCCGCCTGCCTGGACGTGTGCCCGACGGGCGCGCTGTTCCGCACCGAGTTCGGGACGGTCGTCGTGCAGGAGGACGTCTGCAACGGCTGCGGCTACTGCGTGCCCGCCTGCCCCTACGGCGTCATCGACCAGCGCGAGGGCGACGGCCGGGTGTGGAAGTGCACCCTGTGCTACGACCGGCTCGGCGCCGGCATGGAGCCCGCCTGCGCCAAGGCCTGCCCCACCGACTCCATCCAGTTCGGCCCGCTGGAGGAACTGCGGGAGCGGGCCGCGGCCCGGGTGGCGCAGCTGCACGCGGCCGGGGTGACCGACGCCCGGCTGTACGGCGAGAGCCCGGACGACGGGGTCGGCGGCGACGGCGCGTTCTTCCTGCTGCTCGACGAGCCGGAGGTCTACGGCCTGCCCCCGGATCCGGTGGTGACCACCCGGGACCTGCCGGACATGTGGCGGCACGCGGCGCTCGCCGCCGTCTCGCTGGCCGCCCTCGCCCTCGGCAGCTTCGCGAGGAGGCCGCGATGAGCGAGTCCGACGTCACCCGGGACGGCCTCCAGGGCGCATGGCCCGGCAGGCAGGCGCCGACCGGCGCGCACGCCGGGCGCCGACGCGGACGGCGCGGGCGCGGCGAGCAGCCCATGGTGCCGGAGGCGGAGTTCTCGTCGTACTACGGCAAGCCGGTGCTGAACAAGCCGACGTGGAAGCCGCTGGACATCGCCGGATACCTGTACCTCGGCGGCCTGGCCGGGGCGTCGTCGCTGCTCGCGGCGGGGGCGCAGGCGAGCGGCCGGCCGGGGCTGGCGGCTCCGGCGAAACTGGGGGCGGCCGGGGCGATCTCGCTGTCGCTGGCCGCGCTCGTCCACGACCTGGGCAGGCCGGCCCGGTTCCTGAACATGCTGCGCGTGCTGAAGCCCACCTCGCCCATGAGCGTGGGCTCGTGGCTGCTGGCCGCGTACGCGCCGCTGACGCTGACCGCCGCGGCCACCGAGGTGGCGGGCCGGTACCGGCTGCTGGGCTCGGCGGCCACGACGGCCTCCGCGGTGCTCGGCCCGGCCGTGGCGACGTACACGGCGGTGCTGCTCGCGGACACGGCCGTGCCGTCCTGGCACGAGGGCTACCGCGAGCTGCCCTTCGTCTTCGCGGGCTCCGCCGCCACCGCCGCCTCCGGGCTGGCACTGGCCGCCGCCCCGGCCGCGCAGGCCGGACCGGCCCGCCGGCTGGCCGTCCTCGGCGCGGTCCTGGAACTGGGCGCGTTCCAGGCGATGAAGCGGCGCATGGGCCTGGCCGCGGAGCCCTTCGAGCAGGGCAGGGCGCACCTGCTGCTGCGGGCGGCGGAGGCGCTGACGGCGGGCGGTGCGGCCCTGGCCCTGTGCGGCGGGCGGGACCGGCGTCTGGCGCTGGCCGCCGGGGCCGCGCTGCTCACCGGCTCGGCGGCCCTGCGCTTCGGCGTGTTCCACGCCGGGGTCGCCTCGGCGGAGGATCCGAAGTACACGGTCGTGCCGCAGCGGGAGCGGCTGGAGCGGCGCGGGCGCTGACGGCCGCGCCGCCCTGCCCGGACGGGCTCAGAACCGGGGGCGCGGGGACTGGTCGAGGACCAGTTCGGCCGCCTCCTCGTCCGTCTCCACGCACGGCGGCGAACCGGCGAGGGGCTGCTGCGCGGTCTCCTTCATGCACAGCACCGCGACGACGCCGACGGCCGCGGCGAGCGTGGCGTAGTACGCCGGCATGAGCGTGGTGTGGAAGACGCTGATCAGGGCCGTGGTCACCAGCGGGGTCGTGCCGCCGAAGATCGAGGTGGAGAGGTTGTAGGCGACCGCGAGCGAGCCGTAGCGCACACGGGTGGGGAAGATCGCCGGGAGCGCCGCGGACATGGTGCCGAGCAGCGCCACCAGGCAGAGCCCGAGCAGCAGCAGGCCGAGGGCGATCAGGGCGATGCTGCCCTGCCGGATGAGCAGGTACGACGGCACGGACAGGACGAGGAAGCCGAGCATCCCCGTCATCAGCAGCGGCCGCCGCCCGAAGCGGTCCGAGAGCCGCCCGACCTGGTTGATCAGGCACATCTGGACGACCATCACCAGGACCAGGATCAGCAGGCCGCGGTTGGTGCCGTAGCCGAGTTCGTCGGACAGGTACGCCGGCATGTACGACAGCAGCATGTAGTCGGTGACGTTGTACGCCGCGACGAGGGCGAGGCACAGCACCAGCGGCCGCCAGTAGCGGGTGAAGATCTTCCCGAGGTCGGCGGTGGCCGAGGTCTCCGCCGCGGCGGCGTCGCCCGTCCTGGTGCGTCCGCCCTCCAGTTTCAGGAACGCGGGCGTCTCGTCCAGCTTGAGCCGCAGGTAGAGGCCGATGAAGCCGAGCGGGGCCGCGACCAGGAAGGGGATGCGCCAGCCCCAGTGCAGCATCTGGTCGTCGGTGAGGACGCCGCTGAGGACGACGACCAGGCCGGAGGCGCCGACGTACCCGGCGAGCGTGCCGAACTCCAGGAAGCTGCCGAAGTAGCCGCGCCGTTTGTCCGGCGCGTACTCGGCGATGAAGGTCGCCGCGCCGCCGTACTCCCCGCCGGTGGAGAAGCCCTGCACCAGCCGGAAGAAGATCAGCAGGCCCGGCGCCACGAGGCCGATGGCGTCGTGCGAGGGGATGAGGCCGATAGCGAAGGTCCCCACCGCCATCATGATCATGGTGACGGCGAGCACGCTCCGGCGGCCGATCTTGTCGCCGAGCGGTCCGAAGACCATGGCGCCGAGCGGGCGCACCAGGAAGGCCACCGCGAACGTCGCGAAGGAGCTGAGGAGCTGGGCGGTGTCGCTGCCGGAGGGGAAGAAGACCTTCCCGATCGTCCCGGCCAGATAGCTGTAGATGCCGAAGTCGTACCACTCCATCGCGTTGCCGAGGGCGGCGGCCTTCGTGGCGCGCTTGACCACGGCCTCGTCGGTCACGGTGATGTCGCTGCGGCGCAGCTTGGGGTGGCGTCGTTTCTCGACCGCGCGGAACAGCACCCGGTGCCGCCTCATCGCCGCCGGGTCCATCGACTCGCCGCCCGTCACCGCCATGGGGTCGTTCCTTTCGCCGTGCGTGTTCTCCCACCACCGCCTGCGCAGTTCTCGCGGACTCAAACGGAGGCGTTCATACGGCTACCGAGCGTGACGGGCGCTGCGTCGGGTGCGCTGCGGGGCCGGGCCGGGCCGGGCCGACGGCAGTGCGCCGGTGTGTGCGTGTGCCCCGGCCGGGGAACCTCGTCCAACCGGGTGTGCACCGGTGAGAGGAGCCCAGGTGACGAGGTCGGCTGCGGGCGGGCGGCACCAGGACGCCGCGGAGGCCGGGTACGAGCCGGATCCGAACCGGTGGCGGGCCCTGTGGGTCACCCTGGTGGCCGGCTTCATGAGCCTGCTGGACGTGACGATCGTGGCGGTCGCCCTGCCCACCGTCCAGCGTGATCTGCACGCCTCGCCCGCGCAGGTGCAGTGGGTGGTGTCCGGTTACGCCCTCACCTTCGGCCTGGCCCTCGTCACCGCCGGCCGCCTCGGGGACGCGCTGGACCGGCGCCGCATCTTCCTGCTGGTCCTCAGCGGTTTCGTGGTCTTCAGCGCGGCCTGCGGAGCGGCCCCGGACATCACGCTGCTGGTGGTGGCCCGGCTCGCGCAGGGGCTGGCGGCGGGCTTCATGGCGCCGCAGAACTCCGCGCTCATCCAGCAGATGTTCCGCGGCGCCGAGCGCGGGCGCGCCTTCGGCTTCTTCGGCGCCACGGTCGGTCTGTCGGCGGCCACCGGGCCGATCACCGGCGGCGCCATCCTGGCCCTGGCCTCCGGCCCCCAGGGCTGGCGGTGGATCTTCTACGTCAACGTGCCCATCGGCGTCCTGGCCGTCCTCCTCGGCCGTCGCCTGCTGCCCCGCACCCGGCGCTCCGGCCGCGGACACCTGGACGTGCCGGGGATCCTGCTGCTCGGTCTCGGTGTCCTCGCGCTGATGTACCCGCTGGTCCAGGCGGACTCAGGGGGCATCGGCCGCGTGTGGTGGCTGTTCCCGGCCGGCGCGGCGATCCTCTGCGTCTTCGCGTGGTGGCAGCGCCGGCTCGTCGCCCGGGGTGCCCAGCCGCTGCTCGACCCGCGGCTGTTCACCACCGTGCGCGGGTACGCCGTCGGGGCCGGCGTCGGCACGCTGTACTTCATCGGGTTCAGCGGCGTGTGGCTGGTCTTCGCGCTGTTCTACCAGCACGGGCTCGGCTACTCGCCGCTGCGCTCCGGGCTCGCCGTGACCCCCTTCGCGCTGGGCTCGGCGGGCTCGTCCGTGGTCGCCGGCCGGCTGGTGGACCGGTTCGGCCGGCTGCTCACCGTCTGCGGCCTCACCGCCGTGATCGTGGGCCTGGGCGGCACGGCGCTGCTGCTCCGCCTCGCGCCCCTCGGCATCGCGCCCTGGGCCGCCATGCCGGTCCTGTTCCTGGCCGGGGTGGGCAGCGGCTCGGTCGTCTCCCCCAACATCACCATGACGCTGCGGGACGTGCCGGTGCGCATGGCGGGCGCGGCGGGCGGCGCCCTGCAGACCGGGCAGCGCCTGGGCGCCGCGGTCGGCACCGCCGCCCTGCCCGGCATCTTCTACCTGGTCCTCGGCAGGGCCGGCGACTACCGCGCCGCCCTCGCCACCGCGCTGGGCTCCGCCCTCGCCGGCATGGCGGCGGCCCTGGCGCTCGCGGCGTTCGACTGGAAACACGACCGGCGCAGACCCCACCCACACGGAAGCCGCCCGGACGGGGTCGCGAACGACCCCATGCACTCCCAGCAGACGTGACCTGACCGCCCGGTCCGGCAGCGCCGCCTGCGGGCGGGACCCCGGCGGCGCCCCAGGCGATCGACAACTCGGAAGACCTGCGGGCGACTTGCCCTGCGGGCCAGCTGCGCCCGCCTTCGCCGAAGCGCCCCGGCGCCCCGGCCGCGCGCAGCATCCGGCGCGCGCCCAGCGAACGACGACTCGGCAAACGTGCAAGCGCGCGGCCGCGCAATCCAGCCCGTGGGTCCGCGCGAACCGGCGGAGCCCACCTACGGGCGCGCCCCGGCGTCGCCCGCACCCGGCGCACCAGGCGAAACACCCGCCGGCAGGATTGCCGGATTGCCACCGCGCGACCCAGCCCGGCGGCCCCCGCGGGGCCCTCAATGTCGCCTCCGGGCGGCGCCCCGGCGCCCCTGCGGCACGCAGCATCCGGCGGGCGGCCGCGCGACCCAGCCCGTCGGCCCGCGCGAGCCGACGGAGCCCGCCTGCGGGCGCGCCTCCGGCGACCCCAGCACCCGGCGCACCCGCGGACGGCAACCCGGCAGGTCTGCGGGCGTCCCGGCCGACGACTCGCGGCCTCCTGCCGCGCGGGGCGGCGCCATTGCCGGTGTGCAGGTCGGCGAGCTCGGCGGGGCGGAGAGCCGTAGCAGCCCGGTGGTCATGGCGGCGCCTGCGTCTCCCGGCGCGGGCCGGTGACGGCAGCGTCAGCGGGTGGTGGTGCCCGGTTCGGGTGTGGGGGTGCCGAGGGTCTGGGCCTCTCGTTCCTCGCGGTTCACCCAGGACCAGGTGAGGGCCGCCGCGGCGATGCCGATGGGCAGCATGCCGACGATCATGGTCAGGCCCTCCGCGGAGCGGCCCGTGGCGACGACGCCCACGGCGGGCAGGTCCAGCAGGGGCGTGGCGAGGAACAGGTACAGGCAGCGGCCGGGGTCGTCGAGGCGGTGCCGGGTGCGGGCGAGGACCGGGATCCAGAACAGGACGGCGGCGGCGAGCAGGGCGGGTTCCTCCGCCAGGGCGCCGCCGGGCGCGCGCAGGCCGGCGTCCGCGCCGAGGACGGCCCCGGCGTGCACCAGCACCAGCAGGGGCAGGGCCACGGGCGCGGGGACGCTGAACCGCTCCCACAGCGGGGAGCGCCGCAGCAGGTGGACGGCGCCGGGGACCACGGCGGCGACCAGGACGGCGGAGAAGGCCATCGGCAGGACGGACGTGTGCGCCGAGTGGTCCATGGCGTGGCTCACCTCTCCCGGGCCGTCGTACCGCGCACCGCGAGGGCCGCGGAGACGGCCAGCAGCGGTACGGCGACGGCGCACAGCCAGCGGCCGTAGACGAAGCACAGGGCGACCAGCAGCAGGCCGGCCGCCGCGGGCAGGACGGCGCCCGCGCCCCGGTCGGGCACCCGATAGCGGACGTGCTCGTCGGGGGCCGTGCGGGAGGACACCAGCACGGCCACGGCGGCCAGTTCGAGGACCAGGACGACGCCGCCCCACAGCCAGAAGACCAGCGCGCTCTCGCCGTAGACCGCGAGGACGGCGAGGAGGACACCGTTCAGCAGGCCCCAGCCGGCCACCACCACCGCGGACAGGTGTCGTTTCACGTGCCGCTCCTCTCCCGCTGCCGCAGGTCCAGCAGCGGGGCGAAGCTGCTGACCGGCGGCAGCGGCCGGTCGGCCGGGAAGTTCAGCCGCGGCGGCGGGGAGGTGGTCGCCCATTCCAGGGTGTGCGCCTCCCACGGGTCGTCACCGGCGGGTTCGGCCCGCCCCAGAGCGCGCCTGCGCAGGGTCCACAGCACGTTGACGGCGAACACGGTCATGCCGGCGGCGAGGAAGGCGGCGCCGGCGGTCGCGAGCAGGTTCAGCAGGCCGAACCCGTCGAAGGCCGCGTAGGTGGCGACCCGGCGCGGCATGCCGAGGTAGCCGAGGGCGAACATCGGCAGGAACGTCAGATTGGTGCCCACCACCAGCAGCCAGAAGTGGACGCGGCCCATGCGTTCGTCGAGCAGGGTGCCGGTGACCTTCGGGAACCAGAAGTACACGGCGGCGAAGAGGCCGAACGCGCTGCCGGCGAAGAGCACGTAGTGCAGATGGGCCACGACGAAGTAGCTGTCGGTGACGTGGTAGTCGATCACCGGGGTGCCGACCATGATGCCGGTGAGGCCGCCGATCAGGAACTGCGGGACGAACGCGAGCGCGAACAGCATCGGCGTGCGCAGCCGCAGCCGGCCGCCGAGGAGCGTGCCGAGCATGCCGAAGTACTCGACCCCCGCCGGGACGAGCAGGGCGATGGAGGTCAGCGAGTAGTAGTCGTTCGCCGCCTGGCCGGTGGCGAACATGTGGTGGCCCCACACGCTCATCGACAGCGCGGCGAACACCAGCAGCGACAGCGCGGTGCCCTTGTAGCCGAAGAAGCGGCGGCCGGAGAACACCGCCAGTACCTCGGCGACGGCGGCCAGGTACGGGAAGAACATCACGTACACGACGGGGTGGCCGTAGAACCAGAAGATGTGCTGGTAGCCGATGTTCCACACGTTGGAGGCGAAGACCGAGGGATCGGCCCGGCCCACGGCGAGCAGGGCGAGCGCGGCGAGCAGGGCCGGGAAGGCGCCGATCACCATCAGGCAGGTGGCGATCATCGACCAGCAGAAGACGGGCAGCCGGAGCATGGTCATCCCGCGGGTGCGGCGGCGCAGCACGGTCCACAGCACGGCCCAGCCCATCAGGATGGTTCCGGTGACCGCGAGGAGGACGCCGGCGATCCACAGGTCGGTGCCGGCGCCCGGCGAGTGCGTGCTGTCGGCCATCGGCGGATAGGAGAACCAGCCGTCGGCCGCCGCCCCGGTGGGGGTGGCGAAACCGGCCAGCATGGTGAGCGCGCCGAACACGTAGAGCCAGTAGCCGAGCAGGGTCAGGCGGGGCAGCGCCATGCCGGGGGCGCCGATCTGCAGGGGCACCAGGTAGACGCCCATGCCGATCGCGAACGGGGTCATGACCATGTAGATCATGCCGGAGCCGTGGATCGTGAACAGCTGGTTGTACGTCTGCGGGGTCAGGAAGCTCTCGTCGGGCTGGGCGAGCTGACCCCGCATGAAGAGGGCGAAGACGCCGTAGACCAGCATGAGGACCAGGGAGGTGCCGGCGGTCAGCAGACCGATGCGCTTGTGGTCGGTGGTGGAGACCCAGCCGAGCCAGCCGCCCGGCGGCACCGGGCGGCCCGCGTCGCCGCGCTGCTCGGCGGCGGGTGGCGCGACCGTCATACGGCAGCGCTCCCGCCGTGCGCCCAGCGGTCGTACTCCCGGGGCGGGACCGCCTTGATCCAGAAGTCCATGGTGGCGTGCCGCTGTCCGCAGAACTCCGCGCACCGCCCGCGCCAGCGGCCCGCCCGGTCCAGGGTGAGGGTGAAGGTGTTCACGTGGTGCGGGAAGGCGTCCATCTTGTACCGCAGGTCCGGCACCCAGAGAGAGTGGATGACGTCCCGGGAGGTGATGCGCAGCTGCACCGTGCGGCCGGTCGGCACGACCAGTGTGGGGATGTCCTTGCCCTTGCAGGTGCCGGTGACGCTGCGGTGCGCCGGGGACTGCGGATAGCCGAAGGTCCAGCACCACTGGAAGCCGGTGACGTCGACGCGCAGCGGTGCCGGGTCGGCCGCGTCGTGTTCGCGGTGGTTCTGCCAGGCGGTCCAGGCCACCAGGAAGACCGCGAAGGCGGCGAGGGCGCCGACGTAGAAGGCCTCCAGCCGGGGCCGTTCGGGCCGGTCCGAGGCCTCGGAGCGGCGCCGTGCCAGTGCCCAGGCGAGGACGCCGAGGATCACCAGGAACACGCCGGCGGCGACGATCGCCTCCAGCGCGAAGACGCTGCCGAAGATCTGACGCTGTCTCACCGGGCCACCGCCTTCACGCCGCCGGGCGCCGCGGCCGGCCGCCCGCCGAGTGCCGCCGGCGTCGTGCCGGCGGGCGTCGCCGCCGTCACCCCGATGCCCCTGACGCTCATGCGATCACTCCCGTCACCTCCGTCGGGACCGTGGCCATCCGGACATTACGGGCACCCGGTACGGTCCGTGCGCCGACACACCAGCGGCGGAGTTTCCCGGCTCGCCGCCCTCACACCTGCCGGTGTCCGTTTGGTCACCGCCGGTGCGGGTACTCCACGGCTCACCGCGGCCGGAGATGCCGTGGCGGCCGGGCTGCGGGAAAATCGAGGCACCGAGCGGGAGGAGTGGCCGTGGGCGTACGCACCTGGATCGGCTCCTGGCCGGTCTACCGCCAGTTGACGGGCACCGATCCGCTGGGCCGGGGCGCGGCGGCGAAGAGCGCGCGCAGTGAGCGCCTCACGCCCCGCGTGGCCGACGCCGATCAGGTCGTGAAGTCCGTCTGCCCGTACTGCGCGGTGGGCTGCGGCCAGAACGTGTACGTCAAGGACGGCCGGGTCACCCAGATCGAGGGCGACCCGGACTCCCCCGTCTCGCGCGGCCGGCTGTGCCCCAAGGGTTCGGCGAGCCTGCAGCTGACGACCGGGGACGCCCGTGAGCACCAGGTGCTCTACCGGCGCCCGCACGGCACCGAGTGGGAGCGCCTCGACCTGGACACGGCGATGGACATGATCGCCGACCGGGTGATCGAGGCCCGCCGGGCGGGCTGGCAGTGGGAGGTCGACGAGACCCGCACCCGGCGCACGCTCGGCATCGCCAGCCTGGGCGGGGCCACCCTCGACAACGAAGAGAACTACCTGATCAAGAAGCTGTTCACGGCGCTCGGAGCGATCCAGATCGAGAACCAGGCGCGCGTTTGACACTCCTCCACCGTTCCCGGTCTGGGAACCTCGTTCGGACGCGGCGGCGCGACCACCTTCCAGCAGGACCTGCAGAACGCGGACTGCATCGTCATCGAGGGCTCGAACATGGCCGAGTGCCATCCGGTCGGGTTCCAGTGGGTGATGGAGGCCAAGGCGCGGGGCGCGAAGGTCATCCACGTCGATCCGCGCTTCACCCGCACCAGCGCGCTGGCCGACGTCCATGTGCCGCTGCGCGCGGGCACCGACATCGCCTTCCTCGGCGGGATCATCCACTACGTGCTGGAACACGAGAAGTACTTCCGCGACTACCTCGTGGCCTACAGCAACGCTCCGGTGATCCTGCGCGAGGACTTCCGCGACACCGAGGACCTGGCCGGGGTGTTCTCGGGCCTCGACGCCCGGAACCGGTCCTACGACAACGGCAGCTGGCAGTACGAGGGCACGGAGGTGCAGGCGGCCTCCGGTGAGCGCGACCAGGAGTACGAGGAGCGCACCGGCGGCGGCAGCTCGGTGTCCGAGGCGGCGCGCGGCGAGGCGCACGGCTCCGGCGGCGCGGTCATCGGCGAGGGCGAGCCGGAGCGGGACGAGACCCTGGCCCATCCGCGGTGTGTGTTCCAGCTGCTCAGGCGGCACTACGCCCGCTACACACCGGAGCTGGTGGAGGAGGTCTGCGGGGTGCCGCAGGACCTGTTCCGGCAGGTGTGCGAGCTGGTCACGGAGAACTCCGGCCGCGACCGGACCACGGCGTTCGCCTATTCGGTCGGCTGGACGCAGCACACGGTGGGCGTGCAGTACATCCGTGCGGCGTCGGTGCTGCAGACCCTGCTCGGCAACATCGGCCGGCCGGGCGGCGGCATCCTCGCGCTGCGCGGGCACGCCTCCATCCAGGGCTCCACGGACATCCCGACCCTGTTCAACCTGCTGCCGGGCTACATCCCGATGCCGCACGCGCACCAGAACCAGGACCTGGAGGCCTTCGTGCAGGCCGAGGCGGCCCACAAGGGCTACTGGGGCAACATGCGCTCGTACCTGGTGAGTCTGCTCAAGGCGTACTGGGGCGACGCGGCGAGCGCGGACAACGACTTCTGCTTCGACTACCTGCCCCGGCTGACCGGCAGCCACTCGACGTACGAGACGGCCATGGCCCAGCGGGAAGGCACCTGCAAGGGCTACTTCCTGTACGGCGAGAACCCGGCGGTCGGCAACGCCAACTCCAAGCTGATGCGGCTCGGCATGGCGAACCTGGACTGGCTGGTCGTGCGCGACTTCTCCCTGATCGAGTCGGCGACCTGGTGGAAGGACGGGCCCGAGATCGACACCGGGGAGCTGCGCACCGAGGACATCCGCACCGAGGTGTTCTTCCTGCCGGCCGCCGCGCACACCGAGAAGGACGGCAGCTTCACCAACACCCAGCGGCTGCTGCAGTGGCACCACCAGGCGGTCGAGCCGCCCGGCGAGGCGCGCAGCGACCTGTGGTTCACCTACCACCTGGGGCGGATCATCCGGGAGAAGCTCGCGGGATCCGCCGACGAGATGGACCGGCCGGTGCTCGACCTGGCCTGGGACTACCCGACGAAGGGCCAGCACGCCGAGCCGGACGCGGAGGCCGTGCTCGCCGAGATCAACGGCCGGGACGCCGAGGGCCGTCCGCTGTCCTCGTACGAGGAGCTGAAGGGCGACGGCTCGACCGCCTGCGGCTGCTGGATCTACTGCGGGGTGTACGCCGACGGCGTCAACCAGGCCGCCCGCCGCAGGCCGGGCCGGGAACAGGACTGGGTGGCGGCCGAGTGGGCGTGGGCCTGGCCGGCCAACCGCCGGATCCTGTACAACCGCGCCTCCGCCGACCCGCAGGGCAGGCCGTGGAGCGAGCGCAAGGCGCTGGTGTGGTGGGACGCGGAGAAGGGCGAGTGGACCGGGCACGACGTGCCCGACTTCAAGAAGGACAAGTCGCCCGATCACGATCCGCCCGAGGACGCGACCGGCCCGGAGGCACTGACCGGCACGGACGCGTTCATCATGCAGGCCGACGGCAAGGCCTGGCTGTACGTGCCGTCCGGCCTGACCGACGGCCCGCTGCCCACCCACTACGAGCCGCAGGACTCGCCGTTCCCGAACCTGCTCTACGACCAGCAGCGCAATCCCGTACGGCAGTTGATGCCGTCGATGCCCGACAACCGCTACCAGCCGAGCGGTGACGAACCGGGCTCCGAGGTGTTCCCGTTCGTCGCCACCACCTACCGGCTCACGGAGCACCACACGGCGGGCGGCATGTCCCGCTGGCAGCCGTATCTCGCGGAGCTGCAACCGGAGTTCTTCTGCGAGGTCTCCCCCGAGCTGGCGGCCGAGCGGGGCCTGGAGCACACCGGGTGGGCGACGATCGTCAGCGCGCGCGGGGTGATCGAGGCACGGGTGCTGGTGACGGACCGGATGGCGCCGCTGACGGTGCAGGGCCGCCGGCTGCACCAGGTGGGGCTGCCGTACCACTGGGGGCCCAACGGCTACAGCACCGGGGACGCGGCCAACGAGCTGCTGCACCTGTCCCTGGACCCGAACACCCACATCCAGGAGACGAAGGCGTTCGCCGTGGACATCCGTCCGGGCCGCAGGCCCCGGGGCCCGGCGTCCGTGGAGCTGGTGCGGGCCTACCGGACGCGGGCGGGCATCGACGAGCACACGGGTACGGAGCCTTAGCGGCCCCCGCTCGCAGCGGCCCTAGCGCAGGACGACCGAGTGGGAGCCGCGCGGCACCAGTTCCCCCACGACCGGCGCCCCGGGCACCTCCCCGGCGATCAGCAGGCCGCCGGAGGTCTGGGCGTCGGCCAGCAGCAGCCGGGTCTCCTCGTCGGTGCCGCCGAAGTCGGTGTGCGGGGCGACCCATTCCAGGTTGCGCCGGGTGCCGCCGCTGACGTACCCGTCGCGTACGGCCTCCCGGGCGCCGTCCAGGTACGGCACGGCCGCGGTGTCGACCACGGCGGTCACGCCGGAGGCCCGCGCCAGCTTGTGGAGATGGCCGAGGAACCCGAACCCGGTGACGTCGGTGGCGCAGGCGGCCCCGGCCGCGAGGGCGGCCTCGGCGGCGTCCCGGTTGAGCGCGGTCATGGTGGCGACGGCCTGCTCGAACCGTTCGCCGGTGGCCTTGTGCCGGTTGTTCAGCACGCCGACGCCCAGCGGCTTGGTCAGGCACAGCGGCAGCCCCGGCCGGCCGGCGTCGTTGCGCAGCAGCCGGCCGGGGTCGGCGAGGCCGGTGACGGCCATGCCGTACTTCGGCTCCGGGTCGTCGACGCTGTGCCCGCCGCCGACATGGCAGCCGGCCTCGGTGGCGATGTCCAGGCCGCCGCGCAGCACCTCGCGGGCCAGGTCGAAGGGGAGCCGGTCGCGGGGCCAGGCCAGCAGGTTCACGGCGAGCACCGGCCGGCCGCCCATGGCGTACACGTCGGACAGGGCGTTGGCGGCGGCGATGCGTCCCCAGTCGTAGGGGTCGTCCACGACCGGGGTGAAGAAGTCGGCCGTGCAGACGAGTGCCGTTCCCCGGTGCGTGACGACGGCGGCGTCGTCGCCGGTGGCGAGCCCGACCAGCAGCGGGGTGTCGCCGCCGGCGAGCGGGGGCGCGGTCAGCCCGGCGACCACCTCCTCCAGCTCCCCGGGCGGGATCTTGCAGGCGCAGCCGCCGCCGTGGGCGTACTGGGTGAGCCGGACGGGCGCCCGGCGGGTCGGTGCGGATGTCGAGGTCATACCGGCGGTCTCCTGGGGCAGTAGCCTGACGAGCGGTGGAGGCGTGTGGGTGCCTGGTGGCCCTCCCGGTCTTCAAAACCGAGGGGCCCGAGGATCTCGGGCCGGCGGGTTCGATTCCCGTCCGCCTCCGTCCACCGCCTCCGTACGGCAGCGCCGGCGCTGGTCGTCGACGCGCTCGGTGTGTCCCCGGGCGTCCAGGAACTCCAGCAGCGGCACGGCGACCCGGCGGGTGGTGTCCAGCGCCTTGCGTGCCTCGCTGAGCGTGAACGGCTGGGGCAGGGTGCGCAGCACGGCGGCGGCCCGGGCGTCGGCGCCGGGCAGCAGCACGATCCCGTCGGCGATCCGCAGCAGCGCACCGGCCGCGACGGCGGCGGCCAACGCGCGGCGGTCCAGGCCCAGTTCGGCGAGTCGCCCGGCCTCGGGGGCGCGGAAGGGGGCCTGGGCGAGGTCGCGGCGCACGGCGTCGACGGCGGCGCGCACGGGCGGGGGCAGGCCGGGCCGGAGGCCGTCGGCGGGGTACAGCCGGCCCTGGCGGGCCCGGAGCCGGGGGGTGGCCTCGGCGAGCGCGTCGACCAGGGCGCGGTCGGGCAGGCCGAGCAGACGGCGGGCCGCCTCGGTGGGCAGCCCGGGGTCCAGCGGGTGGGCGCGGGCGTGCCGGCCGGCCTCGGCGGCCAGCCGTTCCTTCAGGGTGTTCCAGTACGCGGCGTCGGCCAGCCAGTCCCCGGCGACGGGGCCGACGGGCGCGCCCTTGTCCGCGTCTCCCGCCGAAGCGGTGCGCGCCGGGTCCCCGGCCTCGGACGCGGGAGGCGGCGGCACGCCCATCGCCCGCAGCTCGGCGCACCGGATCAGCCTGCGGCGGCCGAGTTCGGCGGCGGCGTCGGGCCGGCCGGTCATCCGGGCGAGTTCGGCGGCGCGGGCCCGGCCGGCGCCGCGCCGGGTCAGCCGGGGCGGCCGTACGTCGAGGACGGTCACGCCGCAGGGCATCCGTCCGCCGCCCGGTTCGCGCAGCACGGCCCGGTCGCCGACGCGCAGGGGCAGCGCGCGGGCGAGGGTGAGCCGGGCGGTGTCCTCGCCGAACGGCCGGACGGTCACCGGCACGGCGGCGGTGCCGATGTGCAGGGTGACGCAGCGGGGCAGGCCGGCCGCCGGCTCCCCGGCGACGCGCACGTCGATCACCTCGCTGCCCAGCCAGCGGTCCGGGGTCAGCAGCACCTGGCCGCGGCGCAGGGCGCCGTCCCCCGGGCCGTGCACGTTGACCGCCACGCGGGCCACCCCGCTGACCGCAGTGCGGTCCTGGTGCAGGCTCTGCAGTCCGCGCACCCGGAGCACGGCCGAGCCGTCGCCGGTGACCAGCCGGTCGCCGATCCGGAGGGTGCCCGCGCCGAGGGTGCCGGTCACCACGGTGCCGTGTCCGCGCACGGTGAAGGCCCGGTCGAGCCACAGCCGTACGTCGGCGTCGGGGTCAGGGTCGGGCAACTCCCCTGCCAGCCGGGCCAGTTCGCCGCGCAGCTCGTCGAGTCCCGCGCCGGTGACCGCGCTCACGGCGACCGCGGGCGCCTTGCCGAGGCTCGTGCGGGCGAGCCGCTCCACGGCGTCGGCGCGTACGGGTCCGGGGTCGGCGAGGTCGCTGCGGGTCACCGCGAGGACGGCGTGCCGGACGCCGAGCGCGTCGAGGACGGCCAGGTGCTCCTCGGACTGCGGCTGCCAGCCCTGGTCGGCGGCGACCACGAACAGCACGGCGGGGACCGGTCCGACGCCGGCCAGCATGGTGGGCACGAAGCGTTCGTGGCCGGGCACGTCCACGAAGGCGAGGTGGTCGCCGTCCGGGCCGAGCCGCGTCCACACGAAGCCCAGGTCGAGGGTGAGTCCCCGGCGGCGTTCCTCCTCGTACCGGTCGGGTTCCATGCCGGTGAGGGCGCGGACCAGGGCGGACTTGCCGTGGTCGACGTGGCCGGCGGTGGCGAGCACCCGCATCACGCCCGCCCTCCCCCGGCCGGCCGGGCGGAGCGCACGGCGTCGGCCAGCCGTTCGTCGTCGTCCGCCGGCACCGCGCGCAGATCCAGCAGACAGCGGCCCGCCTCCAGCCGCCCCACCACGGGCACCGGGCCGGTGCGCAGCGCGGCGGCGTACGCCTCGGGCAGACAGAGCGCCGCGCTGGGCAGCACGACACCGGGGGCGCCTCCGCCGCCGACCGTGGCGCGGGAGTCGACGGCCCGTACGTCGATGCCGTCGGCGGCGAGAGCACCGGCGAGCCGGTCGGCGCGCTCGCGCAGGCGGGCCGGGTCGGCGGTGAGGGCGCGGGCGGTCGGGGTGGGCGGGCCGGTGAGGGTGGCCTCCAGCGCGGCCAGGGTCAGCTTGTCGACGCGCAGGGCGCGGGCCAGCGGGTGCCGGGCGAGGGAACGCACCAGGTCCCGGTCGCCGAGCAGCAGCCCGCACTGGGGGCCGCCGAGCAGCTTGTCGCCGCTCGCGGTGACGAGCGAGGCGCCGGCCAGCAGCTGGGTCTCGGCGTCGGGTTCCTCGGGCAGCGCCGGGTGCGGGGCGAGCAGCCCGGAGCCGATGTCGACGACGACGGGCACGCCGAGCCCGGCGAGTTCGGCGGTCTCGGCGGACCGGGTGAAGCCGGTGATGCGGAAGTTGGAGGGGTGCACCTTGAGCACGAACCCGGTGTCCGGGCCGATCACGGCGGCGTAGTCGGCGGGGGTCGTGCGGTTGGTGGTACCGACCTCGCGCAGCCGGGCACCGGTGGACACCAGCAGGTCGGGCAGGCGGAAACCGTCGCCGATCTCCACCATCTCGCCCCGGCTGACGACGATCTCCCGGCCGGCCGCGAGGGCGGTGGCGGCGAGGACGAGCGCGGCGGCGCCGTTGTTGACGACGTGCGCGGCTTCCGCCGCCGGGACGCGCTCGGTCAGGGCGGCGAGCGCGGAGCGGCCCCGGCGGGCGCGCACCCCGGTCGCCAGGTCCAGTTCGACGTCCGTGGGCCCCGCCGCCTCCTGGACGGCCTGCCGGGCGGCCGCGGACAGCGGGGCCCGGCCGAGGTTGGTGTGCAGCAGGACGCCGGTGGCGTTGATCACCGGCCGCAGCCCGCTCGCGGTGCCGGGCAGCAGCGCGACGGCCGTCTCCGGCACCTGCTCGGGCCGGATGCCGCCTTCCCGGGCCCGCTGCTGCGCCGCGCGCACGGCGGCCTTCACCACACCGGCGCCGAGCCGCTGCATCGCCGCGGACAGCCGGGGGTCGCGCAGCAGGGCGTCGGTGCGCGGGATACGGCGGCGGGCATCGGCGCCGCCGGGAGGTTGCGCGCTGTCCTCCGGCAGCCGTACGACGCCGTCCGGCGCTCCCGCCGCCCTGGCGTCGGGCCGTGCTTCGCGGTGGGCGCGGGGCCGGTCCGCCGCGCCCGTCGTCCGCTGGTCCATGCCGCGTCCGCTCCTCCGGTCCCGCCCGTGCCCTTCCGGGCCGGCGCCCATCGTCTCCCAGTGCCCCGGACCGGCCGTCCGACACGCCGGAAGGTGGTGACGGCGGGAACCGTCCGGGTACTCGGCGCCGCATGGACGACAGGGACCGTAAGCACGACGACGGCCGTACGCACGGCCAGGGGCACGAGCGGCGGGGCGAGAGCCCGTCGGCCGCCGAGCAGGCCGCACGCCGGCAGCGCGAGAGCGACCGCGAGCGGGCCTCCGCCGAGCCGTTCGACTACCCGTACCCGGAGCGCCGGGCGGGGGTCCGGGCGCGGCGCCATGTGAGCGAGGCCCAGGCGGCCGCGGACATGCCCCCGGGCATCCCGGGCGGCTACGGCACCACCGGCGGCGGCCAGCCCGGTGCCGCCGGCGCCGCGCACCCGCCGACGCCCACGCCCCGCGACATCGGGCCGCGCAAAGGCTCGGCGGAGCCGGGCAGCGACGACGAGGGGCCGGTGAACCGCTCCGGCCGGTGAGGCGGGACGGACCGGCAACGGGCTGCCGAGTGGTGCGGGGGCCGGGCTAAGGGACTCCGCCCGGTGAAGGCGGGCCCGGTCCGCCGCCCATGCCGTCGGGTCCGACGCTGTGCCCGGGCTCGGTGCGGGGCGGTGGCGCCGCGCCGGCGTTGAGGTGTTCCAGGACCTCGACGAGTTCCTGGCATGCCTTCTCCACCGAGCGCCGGGTGTTGCGCTGCTCGGTGATCAGGGCGGACAGCAGGAGCGCGGTCAGGGCCATCGCGCCGTTGAACGCCTGGAGCTTCACCATGATCTCGATCCGGCTCAGGCCGGTGAAGGCCCCGGCATCGTCCGTCGCCGCGACGGTCGCCAGCACGGACGTCGCCAGCGCGCACAGCACACTGCCCGCCAGCTGGAACCGCAGGGCGGCCCAGATGATCAGCGGGTACACGAGGAAGAGCACGCTGATCGAGCTGTAGACGGCCACCGGGACGACCGCGCAGGTGACGACGGCCAGCGCGGTCGCCTCCTTCCAGCGGGCCGGCGAGGGCGGCCAGCGCGCGTTGTGGAGTAACAGCAGCAGGGGCGTGATGAGCAGCACGCCCATGGCGTCGCCGACCCACCAGGCCAGCCAGGCGGGCCAGAAGCTGTGCGCGTTCAGCCTGTGCATGAGCACGAGCAGGCCGGCGCCGGTGGTCGCGCTGATCAGCATCGCGGGCAGAGCGCCCAGGAACACCAGGACGATGCCGTCGCGCAGCCGGCTCAGGTCGGTACGGAAGCGGGCCCGGCGCAGCAGCAGCGCCGCGCACACGGGTGCGAGGGTCTGACCGGCGAGGGTGCCGAGCACGTCGATGCGGGGTGTGTTGACGGCCAGCACGGCGAAGAAGGCGCCGATGGTGATGCCGGGCCAGCAGCGCAGGCCGAGGATCAGCAGGGCGGCGACGGCGACACCCGTCGGCGGCCAGATGGGGCTGACGACCGCGCCCTCGACGGTGAGTTCGCGCAGGAGTCCCAGCCGGGCCGAACCGTAGTAGCAGGCCGCGACGGCCAGCACCTCGACGGCGGAGCCGCCCGGCCGGCGCAGATCGTCGTTACCCACCACAGCAGCCATCTCACACCGAAGGCCCCGGCTCGGCGAGGCGAGACCCGGCGCGGCCAGCCCTATGGCTGAATCCCGGAACCCTTTGCCGACGGCCGGCCGCGCAGCCCGTTCCGCATCCCCCTGGGCCGGTCACACGAACCCGCCACAGGGACTGGCCCCGTCACTCGGGACCTGTCGACCAGAGCACGCCCGTCACACGCGCCCTCCCGGACCCACCGGCCCCGGCGACAGGCGCCTGGCGGGGCCGTCCAGGCCGACGACCAGGACGGCCGCGTCGTCGTCGTGGCCGACGCCCTCGGCGCCCTTCATGACGGCGGCGGCCAGTGCGGGGGCCGCGAGGCCGGCGACGGCGGCGATGCCGGCGAGGTTCACCACCTGCTCCAGGCCGTCGTCGATGTCCAGCGAGGGGCCCTCCACCACTCCGTCGGTGACCAGGACGAAGTGGCCGCCGGTGGTGATCCGGTGCCTGCTCACCGGGAACTCCACGCGCGAGTCGATGCCGAGCGGCGGACCGCCCTCGTCGTCGGCGACGCCGGCCTTGCCGTCCGCCGTGGCCCACACGAACGGGATGTGGCCGGCCCGTGCGCTCTCCAGTACCCCGGTGGCCGGGTCGAGACGCATGAAGGTGCAGGTGGCGAACAGGTCGGCGCCCAGGGACAGCAGCAGGTCGTTGGTGCGGCAGAGCAGTTCGCCGGGATCCCCGGTCACGGAGGCGAGGGCGCGCAGTCCGGCCCGTACCTGGCCCATGAAGGCGGTGGCCTCGATGTTGTGCCCCTGGACGTCGCCGATGGCCAGCCCGATCCGCCCGTCGGGCAGACTGAACGCGTCGTACCAGTCGCCGCCCACGTTGAGGCCGAGGTTGGCCGGTGTGTACCGGACGGCGATGTGCAGTCCGGGCGCCGTCGGCAGGTCGCGCGGGAGCATGCCGCGCTGGAGGGCGATGGCCAGCTCCACCTGGCTGCGCTGCAGCTCCGCGCGCTCCCGTGCCTGGGCGGTGAGCCAGCCGAGTCTGGCCAGCAGCTCGTCGCCTTCGTCCGTGGAGCGCTTGCGGGGCATCGATCACTTCCGGCGAGGCGGTGGCCCTCGACGACGGCCGCCCTGACATTTCGGCAGACGCCTGAATTTTACCCGTACCAGGACATCTCGCCCCGCGGAGGCACGGGCTACGGCTCCCGGTCAGCGCACCTCGGAGTCGATCCCGGTGATGACGGCGGGGCCGAGCGCCGCGCTCCGCTCGTCCAGCCCCGCGTCCCGGAGGGCGGCGTCGGCGACCCGGCGGGCCTCCTCCTCGGCGTGCCGGCCGGTGTCCGCCTCGACGGTGAGGCGGAGCGTGAAGGTGTTGTCCTCGTTGACACTGAGCACGTCCAGGCCCTGGGCGTTGCCCATCCGGGTCCCGTGCGGGTCGGACGGGCCGAGCGTGCCGGCCAGGCGGGCACGGGTGTCCGTCCCGATGTCCGCGGTGAAGGTACCGGGAACGCTGATCACGTACGTCGTCATGGCGATCCTTTCCTCGGGCGTCCCCCGCCTACCCCGATTCACGGCGTTCGCACAACGCCGCCCCTGGGCATGGCGCTCCGGCCCGGGCTCACAGCGGGGAATGGGCCACCACCGTCACGAAGGCGCCGAACAGCAGGGACACCACGGTGAGGCCGCCGTAGACGACCACGGCGTGGGCCGGCCGGACCCGCCAGGTGCGGGTCAGCGCCCGGGCCACGGGGATGAGGAGCGGGAAGGCGGGCAGCAGGAACCGCGGCTTGGAGGAGAAGGAGCCGGAGCCGCCGACCACGAGCAGGACCAGGACCCCGGCGAAGACCACCAGAGGGAGCGGGGCCCGTTCCAGGCAGAGCAGCGCGAACAGCAGCACGCCCGCCGCGACGATCACCAGGGACATCGGGTAGACGGCGCCGCCCCCGTGCAGCAGCAGGGCCTTGACGAACCGCGCCGCGCCGACGCCGAAGTCGAAGCGGGAGTCCCAGGCGCTCTGCACCTTGAAGTAGCCGCCGAGCAGGTCTCCGGTCTGACTGCCCACCCACAGCACGTAGGCGAGCCAGCCCAGCGGGGCGGTCAGGGCGCCGGCCCACAGGCTCGCCGGGACCCTGCCGCGCCGCCGCAGCACCTCGTGGGCGGCGGCGAGGGACACCGCCACCGCGACCGCGAAGCCGCTGGGCCGGGACAGGCCGGCGAGCGCCGCCAGCGCGCCGGCCCACAGCCAGCGGCCCTTGAGCACGCAGTACAGGGACCACACGGCGAGGGCGGCGAACAGCGACTCGGTGTAGGCGATGGTCAGTTCGACGGAGTGCGGCAGGGCGGCCCACAGGGCGACCAGCGCGGTGGCGACCCCGCGCCCGTAGAGATGGTGGCCGACGACGTACACGCCGTACGCCGCCACGCCCGCGGCGGCCCAGGCGATCAGCAGCGCGGCCTGGCCCGGGGTGAACGGCAGCACGGTGGTCAGCGCCCTGATCAGGCCCGGGTACAGCGGGAAGAACGCCCAGTCGCTCTGCACGGCGCCCTGCGGGGTGATCCAGATCTTGTGGCCGTAGCCCTGGGCGGCGATGTGCAGGTACCAGCGGGAGTCCCAGGAGTGGGCGAAGCTCTTGACGAGCGGGTGCCCTCTGACGGCGTTCGTGAGGACCACCACGAGGATCCCGGCGAGCCGGACGGCGGCGAACAGGGCGAGGGCCGGGAGGGCCCCGTCGGGGACTCCGCGCCGGGCGAGCCGTGACAACGCCGGGGGACCGAGGGGCCGGGACGGGGCGGCGGCGTCGCGCCGCGGTACGGAGGAGGTGCTCACTCTGTTGACCTTGGGCACGCCAGGTAAGACGTGCAATCCGCGACCCGGGTTTCTTACGGACTTCCACCCTGATTCAGGAATGAGTCAAGGAATGGGTGCATTTCCCTTACTCCGCCTCCCCCGGACGGAGCAGCTGAGAGGTGTGGTTACCATATGAGCGCTCCCTAGCTCGAAAGATGGATCCGTGACTGTCAACGACGACTCGTTCACCAACTGGAAGATCCGCGAGGAGATCGCGGAGGCGATGATCCCGCTCATCGGGAAGCTGCACCGCGAGCGGGACGTGACCGTCCTGCTGCACAGCCGCTCCCTGGTGAACAAGTCGGTGGTCAGCATCCTCAAGACCCACCGCTTCGCCCGGCAGATCGACGGCGCGGAACTGTCGGTCACGGAGACCATGCCGTTCCTCGAGGCCCTGACCGCCCTCGACCTCGGCCCCTCCCAGATCGACCTCGGCATGCTGGCCACCACCTACAAGGCCGACGACCGCGGCCTGAGCGTGGCCGAGTTCACCGCCGAGGCGGTCGCCGGCGCCACCGGCGCCAACAAGATCGAGCGCCGTGAGCCGCGCGACGTCGTGCTGTACGGCTTCGGGCGCATCGGCCGGCTCGTCGCCCGGCTGCTGATCGAGAAGGCCGGCTCCGGCAACGGCCTGCGGCTGCGCGCCATCGTGGTGCGCGGCGGCGGCGCCCAGGACATCGTCAAGCGCGCCTCGCTGCTGCGCCGCGACTCCATCCACGGCCAGTTCCAGGGCACGATCACCGTGGACGAGGAGACCAGCACGATCGTCGCCAACGGCAACGCGATCAAGGTGATCTACGCCGACGACCCGTCGCACGTGGACTACACCGAGTACGGCATCCGGGACGCCATCCTCATCGACAACACCGGCAAGTGGCGCGACCGCGAGGGCCTGTCGAAGCACCTGCGTCCCGGCATCGAGAAGGTCGTGCTGACCGCGCCGGGCAAGGGCGACGTCCCGAACATCGTGCACGGCGTCAACCACGACACCATCAAGCCGGACGAGCAGATCCTGTCCTGCGCCTCCTGCACCACCAACGCGATCGTGCCGCCGCTGAAGGCGATGGACGACGAGTACGGGGTGCTGCGCGGCCACGTGGAGACCGTCCATTCGTTCACCAACGACCAGAACCTGCTGGACAATTACCACAAGTCCCAGCGCCGTGGCCGCTCCGCGCCGCTCAACATGGTCATCACCGAGACCGGCGCCGCCTCCGCCGTCGCCAAGGCGCTGCCGGACCTCAAGGCGAAGATCAGCGGCAGCTCCATCCGCGTGCCCGTGCCGGACGTCTCCATCGCGATCCTCAACCTCCAGCTGGCCCGCGAGACCACCCGCGAGGAGGTCCACGACTACCTGCGCGAGGTGTCGCTGACCTCGCCGCTCAAGCGCCAGATCGACTTCATCACGGCGCCCGACGCGGTCTCCAGCGACTTCATCGGCTCCCGCCACGCCTCGATCGTGGACGCCGGCGCGCTCAAGGTCGACGGCGACAACGCGATCCTCTACCTCTGGTACGACAACGAGTTCGGCTACTCCTGCCAGGTCGTCCGGGTCGTGCAGTACGTCTCGGGCGTGGAGTACCCGACCTTCCCCGCGACGTCGGTCTGACCCCGCTCGTCTCCCGGCCCACGGCCGCCGACCGGATTCCGGTCGGCGGCCGTGCCGTTTCTGGCCAACCAGTTTGCCTAAAAGCTTTAGGAAGTTTCATACTCGCTTATGGCAGAGAAGGGAGAGGTGATGGTGCGCGCAGGGCTGACCACCGAGCGCCTGGTGATTGCGGGCGCGGAACTCGCCGACGAGGTCGGCTTCGACCAGGTGACCGTGTCGGCGCTGGCCCGGCGGTTCGACGTGAAGGTCGCGAGTCTGTACTCGCACCTGAAGAACTCCCAGGACCTCAAGACCCGGATCGCGCTGCTGGCGCTGGAGGAGATGGCCGACCGCGCCGCCGACGCGCTCGCCGGCCGGGCCGGCAAGGACGCCCTCGCCGCCTTCGCCGACGTGTACCGCGACTACGCCCGCCGCCACCCCGGCCGCTACGCGGCGGCCCGGTACCCGCTGGACTCCGAGACGGCCGCCGCGAGCGCCGGCCCGCGGCACGCCCAGCTGACCCGGGCGATCCTGCGCGGCTACGACCTGGCCGAACCCGACCAGACGCACGCCGTCCGCCTCCTCGGCAGCGTGTTCCACGGCTACGTCAGCCTTGAGTCGGCCGGCGGATTCAGCCACAGCGCCCCCGACTCCCAGGAGTCCTGGACCCGGATCCTGGACGCCCTCGACTCCCTGCTGCGCCACTGGCCCACCCCCTGAACCCCGAGAAGCAGGCCGACACCATGCACACCGTCCCCCTCAGTCCCGACCTCCTGCGCGGCGCCCTCGACTGGGAACGCACCGCCCACGGCCTGCTGCCGCACCGGCTGCCGGCCCGCGCCCGCGCGCAGTGCGCCGATCCGCAGCTGGCCATGGCGGAGTCCCAGCCCTCCGGCGTACGGCTGGTGCTGCGCACCCGCGCCACCGCGATCGAGCTGGACACCCTGCCGACCAAGCGCGTCTACGCCGGCGCGCCGCCCCGCCCGGACGGGGTGTACGACCTGCTCGTCGACGGGCGCCCGGCGGGCAGCGCCGTCGTGGCGGGCGGCAACACGCTCACGATCGACATGACGACCGGCAGCGCCGAGCACCGGCCGGGCGAGCCCGGCACCGTGCGGTTCTCCGGGCTGCCCGGCACCCTGAAGGTCGTGGAGATCTGGCTGCCGCACAACGAGACCACCGAGCTGGTCGCCCTGCGCGCCGACGCGCCGGTCGAAGCGGTGCCGGACCAGGGGCGCAGGGTCTGGCTGCACCACGGCAGTTCCATCAGCCACGGCTCCGACGCCGCGAGCCCCACCACCACCTGGCCCGCCCTCGCCGCGTCCCTCGGCGGCGTGGAGCTGATCAATCTGGGGCTGGGCGGCAGCGCACTGCTCGACCCGTTCACCGCGCGCACGCTGCGCGACACCCCGGCCGACGTGATCAGCCTCAAGCTCGGCATCAACGTGGTCAACGCCGATCTGATGCGGCTGCGCGCGTTCGGCCCCGCCGTCCACGGCTTCCTCGACACCATCCGCGACGGGCACCCGGCGACGCCGCTGCTCGTCGTGTCGCCGATCCTGTGCCCCGCCCATGAGGACACGCCGGGCCCCAGCCTTCCGGACTTCTCCGCCGTGAGCGAGGGGCGGCTGCGGTTCGTGGCCGCCGGGGACCCGGCGGAGCGGGCGAGCGGGAAACTGACCCTGGCGGTCATCCGACAGGAGCTGGACCGGATCGTGCGCGAGCGCTCGGCCGAGGATCCGCACCTGCACTACCTCGACGGCCGTGAGCTGTACGGCGAGGCGGACTTCGACGAGCTGCCGCTGCCCGACGGCCTGCACCCGGACGCCGCCGCGCACCGCCGCATGGGCGAACGGTTCGCGGCGCTGGCGTTCGGTCCGGGCGGCGCCTTCGCGGACGGCGCCGCCTGACCCGTACCGGCAGGCTCACACCAGGTGGGCGAAGACCACGAGGTTCTCCGTGTAGTCCTTGGCCGTGTGGTCGTACGGCCCCGCACAGGTGATCAGCCGGACCTCCGGGCGCCGGGCGTCGGCGTAGACCCGCCGGCTGGGGAAGTCGTCCTTGGCGAAGGTCTGGGCGTCGTCCACGACGAACTCGGCGTCGCGTCCGTCGGCGCGCTCCACGGTGAAGCGGTCGCCGCGCCGCAGCGCGTACAGGTTGGCGAAGACGGCCGCGGAGGTCTTCGTGTCGACGTGTCCGGCGATGATCGCGGTGCCCTTCTCGCCGGGCGAGGCGCCCTTGGCGTACCAGCCGACGAGGTTGGTGTTGCCGGCCGGCGGCGGCTGGAGCTGCCCCGAGGAGTTGAGGCTCAGGGTGGTGAAGGGGGCGTTCACGGAGATCTTCGGGATGACCAGGCGGGTCGGCGTGGACCGGGGCAGTCCTGTGACGCCCTGCTCCCAGTCGCTCCGCGGCGGTTCGGTCTGCCGCGTGCCGCCCTGTTTCGGGTCGGTCTGCTGCAGGTCGGTCTGGTCCTGGACGGTCTGCTGCGGGTCGGACTGGGCGGCGCCGGCGCTCGCGGCACGGGACCGCTGCGGGGTGTCGTCCGGACTCTGGTGGCCGCCGAACACGCTGACGGTGAGAAGGACGATGGCCACGCCCCACAGCATCAGCCGCCCGCCACGGCCGGAACTCCGCCCGTCCGCCTGCTGCTCGGGGGGCGGGGAGGAGGGATCTGCTGCCATCGGACACCACCTCATTCGGACGCGGCAGCACGGGGATCAGGACAGGGGGCGCCGGGAGAAAGGGCCCGGCGCACGGGGAGAGCACGTGCAGACACGTGCGGGGGCGGGTCCGGGCGCGGGCCGCCGACACGGTGGGAGCTGCCGGCGGCTGCCGCTGCCTCTGGACGGTTCGCGTCGGTCAGGACGCCGACTGGCCGGCCTTGCGGCGGCGCAGCAGGTACATGCCGCCGGCCCCTACGGCCAGCACGGCCAGGCCACCCGCGGTCACACCCGGGTCGGCGAGCGCGCCGCCACCGGTGTGCATACCGCCGTGCGGCCTCTCGTGTCCGCCGCGCTCGTCGTCGTCGCGACCGCCGTCACGGCCGCCTTCCCGGCCGCCTTCCCGGCCGCCGTCGTGACCGCCGTCCCGGCCGCCGTCCTGGTAGTGGTCGTCGCCGAACCCGTCGTCGTCGCGGTCGGAGCCCCAGTCGTCCCCGCGGACCGCGGCGAGCGCGCCACCACCGGTGTGCATGCCGCCGTGGGGCCCTTCGTGGCCGCGGCCGTGGCCGTCGCCATGACCGCCGTCCTCGTCCCGGCCGCCGTCGTCGTCCCGGCCGTGGTCCTCGCCCCGGCCGTGCTCGTCGTCACCCCGGTCGTCACCGCGGCCGTCGCCGCGGACCACGGAGAGCGCTCCGCCACCCGTGTGGATTCCGCCGCGGGGCCCGTCGTGTCCGCGGCCCCCGCCGTGGTCGTCTCCGTGATCATTGTCGTGGTCGCGGCCCGAGTCGTCGTCGCGGCCGTGGTCTTCGCCGGAACCGTGGTCGTGGTCCTGGCTGTAGGAGGAGTCGTCGCGGCCGCCGTCATCACCCGCGGGAACGGCGAAGGCGGCACTGGGCGCGGCGAAGGTCAGAGCGGCGGTTGCGGCCGCCGTGGCCAGAAGCATGCGGGCAGAACGCATAGCGATGTCCTTCCGCCGTGGCCGGGCAGCGGATACCTCATCAGCTGGATGGACCCGGCCTCGACATGAACCACCGTCAGCGAGTCCGCAAGCTCCCACCATCCGAGCCGCCCAGCCGTGTCACCCTGCCACCCGTCTGTCCCAGTGTTCGCGCTCCGCGGCCCCTCGTCCGGGGGAATCGTCCAGCGCGTCGCACCCCTCCCCCACAGCCGGACACCGCGGTCCCCTGCCCCCCTCTTGTTATGACAGCCGTCATAACGCAGGCTGGTGCCGACAGGACGTCAGATCGACGTGGTGGGAGGCAGCCGTGGCCGACGTGATGGCACGGGTCCTGTGGGAGCGGTACGAGCCGGTGCACGACCTTCTCTATTTCGCCCCGGAGGTGCGCCGGGCGGCGGACGCACTCGGGATGCGCGGGTACTGGATGGGCTACTTCGCGCTGCGCGCCGCACCGCTCGGCGCGGCGCATCCGTCCGTCGTGACGAGCAGTTTCTACGTCTTCCACCCCGCCCGGGTGACCCGTGCCCTGCCGGACGCCTGGACGTACGCGACTCCGGCCGACGTGCTGGCCGCCCGCGAGGACGCCCTGGACGCGGCGATGACCGCCCTCTTCGGACCGGACACGGTCGGCTCGGCCGAGTTCGTCCGGGCCGCGGACCTCGCCTGGGAGGCGGCAGCGGCGGCGGACACCACGGGCCGGGTGCTGGCCGCCGCCAACCAGGCGCTGGAGCAGCCCGGCCGCCCCGCGGCACGGCTCTGGCAGGGCCTCACCACCCTGCGCGAGCACCGGGGCGACTCGCATGTCGCGGTGCTGGTCGCCCACGGCCTGGGACCGGTCGAGGCCATGATCCTCAAGGCGGCGGCCGGCGAGTCCGACGGGGCGCTGCTGCGGGAGACGCGAAAGTGGGAGCAGGCGGACTGGGACGCGGCCGGAATGCGGCTGCGCGAGCGGGGTCTGCTCGCGGCCGACGGGTCCCTCACCCCGGCCGGCGCTGCCGTGCGCGCGGAGGTGGAGGCGCTGACGGACGCGGCCGCCGAAGCGCCCTGGACCGCGCTCGGCGCCGACCGCACCGCCCGCCTGGCCGAACTGCTGGAGCCGCTGGCCCGCACGGTCGAGACCTCGGGCCTGCTGCCGGCGGGCAACCCGGTCGGCCTGACCCGCAGCGCCCACCCGGCCGACCGCTGACCGGCCTCGGCTCCCCCATGCGCCCCATGGCCCCGGCTCCGGCCCACCCCTCGGGACCACCCCGGGCTGCCTTGCCCGGCGGCGCGCCCCACGCCCCGGCACGGCCCCGAAGCCGCCCAGCCCGGCTCAAGGGCACCGCCCCCGACGACCCCGTCGCCCTGAGCGCCCGCACACGGGGAGAGCGGGCTGCGGTAGGGGGACCCGCCCTCCCCTCAGTGACGGTCGGCCGCCCGCCGGGGCAGCACCGCGACCTCCGCGCGCACGGCTCCGGGGCCCGCTCACGGACGCCCGCAGTCGGCTGCCCGACTCCACGCCGCCCGGAGAACGCCCGCAGTCGCCCGCCCCGGTTCCGCGCCGCCCGCTTCAAGGCCCCCAGCCGCCCGGCCGCCGGCGCCCCGTCCAGGAGAAGGGGACGGGGGCGCCGTACGGTCGGCCGGGCGGGGTCACCAGGCCACCGGCAGGCGTTCCGGGATGCGCTTCATGAAGCCGGTGCGCCAGACCAGTTGGCCGGGGGGTACCGCGAGCGCGAGGTCGGGGAGGCGGGCGAGGAGCACCTCCAGCGCGATCCTGGCGTGGGTGCGGCCGAGCGCGGTCGCGGGGCAGTAGTGGGCGCCGCCGCCGAAGGAGAGGTGGTCGGCGGTGTTGTCCCGGTGGACGTCGAAGCGGTGCGGGTCGGGGAACTTCGCCGGGTCGAGGTTGGCGCCCTCCACCAGCACGAGGACGAGTTCGCCCGCGCGGATGTCGACGTCGCCGAGCCGGACGTCGGCCAGGGCGAGGCGGGGCAGGGCGTCGCCGATGGAGAGGTTGACCCGCAGGAGTTCCTCCACGCCCCGGCCGATCAGGTCCGGGCGGTCGCGCAGGAGGTCGCGGGCGATGGGATGGGTGAGCAGGTGGACGAGGGCCATGGAGAGGAAGCCGGAGGTGGAGATGACTCCGGCGCCGAACATGGTGACGCCGACGGTGGCCAGCATCTCGTCGGTGAGGTGGGCGTACTCGGGATCGTCGCGCAGAGCGGCGAGTTCACCCATCAGGCCGTGCGTCGCCGGGTCGTCGAGCAGGGCCGTCATCCGGGCGATGTCCCGGTCCCAGTTGATCTTCGCGCCGTCGACCGGGCACGGCGCGTTCATGAAGGCGATGTCGAGGCTGCGCAGGAAGGCCGGGGCCTCGGTCTGCGGGATGCCGAGGATGCGGCAGTGCATGCCGGCCGAGTACGGCTCGCAGAACGCGCCGCGCAGATCGGCCGTCGGGCCGTCGGCGGCGATGCGGTCCACCAGCCGGTGGGCCTCCTCGCGCAGCCACTCCACCAGGCCCGGCGCCTTGGGGTTGAGCGCCTTCAGCACCGCCCGGCGCAGCCCGGCCCCGGTGATGTTGCCCATGTTGTTCACGACCTCGGGCGGGATCGTGAGCGCGTACTGGCGGGGCACTCCGGGGGCGGAGGTGTCCTTCAGGGAGAACCGGTCGTCCTTCAGGACCTGTGCGCACAGCTCGTACGACGACACCAGCCAGGCCTCGTCGCCGGCGATGGTCCGCACGCGCCGTACGGGGGTGGTGGCGCGCAGGTCCTCGACCTCGGCGGGCACCCGGGTGCCGTCCCAGGAGAAGGGGAAGTCGAGCAGCGGCGGCAGGCCGGCGCGGATGTCGGAGGCGGTGCTCATGCGGCGGTTCCTTCGAGTGCGGCGGGGGTGACGACGGCGTGACCCTGGTTGCGGGAGGCGCGCAGGCCCGCACCGCGGGAGTACAACAGCTCGGCCATCGGAAGCAGTTGGTGGTAGCAGTTGAGCGAGGAGGGCACCTTGAGGATGGCCGGGGTGTCCAGGAACAGGGGCGCCTCGGCGCACACGTACTCCAGGCACACCGCGCGCTGCCGCTCGGTCGGCGTCTCGCCCCGCGCGCTGAGGAAACGATTCACCAGGGCGTCGCAGACGGCCCGGAAGGCTCCGTCGGAGGCGAGGCGGGCCTTGAGGTGCCGGTGGATGTCCTGGTAGGCGGGGTTGGTACGGAACTCGGACATCGGGTGCCAGTCCAGGCGCGCCCCCTCCGGGTCGGCGGCCGACACGGCGTCACGGACCTTGGCGCGCACCCCGCGCAGGTTCTTCACCGCCTTGCGCCGGGCCTCGTCCGGGGGATAGCCGGATGCCTCGTACATCTCGGCGACGTACAGGTCGGTGTAGACGAAGTCGACCTTGTCGAAGTGGTCCAGGCCCCAGCGGGCGAGGTCGTGCAGGCGGCGGGCGGAGAAGTAGCTGTTGCCCGGGGAGACGCCGATCACGGCGTGGGCTCCCTCGCCGAGGATGACTTCGCAGTGGGAGGTGTACGGCTGGACTTCGAAGACGTCGGCCATCAGCACGGATGCTGTGGTCACAGAGGAAATCCTCCGCCGCGTGCTAGTCCCTGCGGGCCCTGTGCCCCCGGTGTGGCGACGCGGCGCCCTCACGCTAGCGGTACGGATTCCGCACGGGTAGTGACCTCCTGGGTTTGGCTGAAATCAGTCGTAGCAATGGTCGAAGTCGCCCGCTCGGGAGCTGTCTTGGGGGACGTACGCTGGGCCCGTGGTCAACCGGGACGAGGAGCGCGAGGGTCCGGCACAGGTGGCGGCCAGGCTCACCGGACGGCCGGCGGACGGTGCGCGGACGGCCGCGTCCGGTTCGCCGGCCGAGGTGACGCTGGAGGGCGGTACACCGGCGATGGTCAAGCGGGGCGAGGCTCCCGGGGCCGTGCGCGCGGAGGTCGCGGGGCTGCGCTGGCTGGCCGCCGCGAACGCGGTGCGGGTGCCGGCGGTGCTCGGCCACGACGACCGCTGGATGGTGACGGAGCGCGTGCCGACCGGGCGGCCGGATCCTGAGACGGCGATGCGTTTCGGCCAGGCTCTCGCCGCCCTGCACGCGGCGGGTGCTTCGGATTTCGGAGCCCCGCCGCCCGGCGGGCCGGCGGACGCCTTCATCGGTCTCGCCCCCATGCGCAACGAGACGGGCCCCGACTGGCCCGGCTGGTACGCGGAGCACCGGGTGCTGCCGTATGTGCGCGGCGCCGTCGACCGCGGCACGCTCCGCCCCCGCGAGGCGGCAGTGTTCGAGCGGGTCTGCGCGGTGCTGCCGGACCTGGCGGGCCCCGCCGAGCCGCCCGCGCGGCTGCACGGCGACCTGTGGCAGGGCAACGTGCTGTGGGGCGCGGACGGCGAGGTCCGGCTCATCGACCCGGCCGCGCACGGCGGCCACCGGGAGACCGACCTCGCGATGCTCCGGCTCTTCGGCTGCCCCCATCTCGACCGGGTGCTCGCCGGGTACGAGCAGAGGGCGCCGCTCGCCCCCGGCTGGCGCGAGCGCGTCGGCTTGCACCAGCTCTTCCCGCTCCTGGTCCACGCGGTGCTGTTCGGACGCGGGTACGCGGAACAGGCCGTGGCGGTGGCGCGGGACGCGCTGGCGCGGGCGGTCTGACGCGGCGGCGGTTCCCGGGCCGGGCAACGCCTCGGGCCGTATTCGGCGTCCTGTGCCATGCGGGCGCCCGCGCGCCCGCACAGGTGCGGGACAGCGTCGTGCCGTCTCCTGGTTCAGGGTCCCCTCGGGACGCCCTCCGGCCTGCGGTGACTCAGCGTGAGGAAACCAATCACCCGTTCGATTCGTATAAGGACGTGAAAGCCTAATCAGGGAGAGACCATGCAACCGTTCACGCTCAACTACGCGCGCCCCGCTGTGCAGTTGGACGTCACCACTCCGTATGCGTACGACTCCGGACTGCAGTTGAACGTCCTCCCGGACGGGCGGATCGCCGCCACCGACCACGCGACCCTGAGAGCGCTGGGGACCACCACCTCCACCGCCGGTTCCAAGACGCACTTCGACGACTGAGCCGCGGGCCGCGACAGATGACGGTGCTCATCCTGACCAGTGAAGAAGACGTGACCGCCGACATGGTGGTCCTGCGTCTCGGGGAGGCCGGGGTTCCCGTGGTCCGGCTCGACCCCGCCGATCTGACCAACGGGGTGGCGCTGTCGGGCGAGTACGTGCGGGGCGCCTGCCGTGGGCATCTGTCCGTCGGTGGGCGCCTGGTGAGCATGGGCGGCCTGCGCTCGGTCTGGGTGCGCAGGCCCGGGACCGCGGCCGCGCGCGCCGCCCAGCCGTCCGGCTGGCTGACCGAGGAGTCGTCGCAGGCGCTGTACGGCATGCTCCGCACCACCGGCGCACGCTGGATGAACCATCCGGACGCGGCCCACCGCGCCCGGCACAAGCCCTGGCAGCTCCATCTCGCCCAGGGCAGCGGCCTGGCGGTGCCGGCCACGCTCATCACCACCTTCCCGCAGGCGGCGCGGGAGTTCGCGGAGCGCTTCCCGGACCTCGTGGTCAAGCCGGTGTCCGGCGCGCATCCGCAGGAGCCGCCGCGCGCCGTGCCGACCAGCCGGGTCGCGCCGGACGCCGACTTCTCGGCGGTCGCCTTCGGCCCGACGCTGCTGCAGCGCCGCGTCGCCAAGCGGGCGGACGTCCGGCTCACGGTCGTCGGCGACACCCTGCTGGCCGCGCGCAAGCCCGCCGACCCGGACGCCCACCCGGACGACGTGGACGTCCGGTTCGCCCCGTCGGTCTCCCCCTGGCTGCCCGCCGAGGTGCCCCCGCGCGTGGCCGACGGCGTACGGCGGTACATGCGGGGCGCGGAACTGGCCTACGGCGCCTTCGACTTCGCGGAGGACGCGGACGGGATCTGGTGGTTCCTGGAGTGCAACCAGTCGGGCCAGTTCGGGTTCGTCGAGATGGACACGGGCCAGCCCATCGCCGCCACGATCGCCGAGTGGCTCGCCGGGGACGGGGATCCGGACGGCGGGTGTGCGCAGGGCGAGCGGGGCGCAGCCTGTTGATGGTGCGGGATCGGCTCTTGAGAAGGGAACGCCATATGCGCATCGGACTGCTGGGGACGGGGCCGTGGGCCCGGGCGGCGTACGCGCCCGCCCTCGCCGGACACCCGGGAGTGGAGTTCGCGGGGGTGTGGGGCCGCCGGCCCGCGGCGGCCACCGCGCTGGCCGAGCAGTACGGGGTGGCCGCGTTCGACGACGTGGACGCGCTGCTGGCGGACGTGGACGCCGTCGCGGTGGCCCTGCCGCCGTCCGTGCAGGCCGAGATGGCGGTGCGCGCGGCGCAGGCGGGCCGTCATCTGCTGCTGGACAAGCCGCTCGCGGTGTCGGTGGCCGAGGGGCGGGCCGTCGTGGCCGCGGCCGAGCGGGCGGGGGTGGCGTCGGTGGTGTTCTTCACCGCGCGCTTCCAGAAGGAGCCGGACGCCTGGATCGACGAACAGGCGGCGGTGGCGGGCTGGTTCACGGCGCGGGCGCAGTGGCTGGGCGCGGTGTTCACCTCCGACAGCCCGTTCGCGGCCTCGCCGTGGCGGCGGGAGAAGGGCGCGCTGTGGGACGTGGGCCCGCACGCCCTGTCGGTGCTGCTGCCGGTGCTCGGTGACGTACGGCAGGTCGTCGCGGCGGCGCACGGCCCGGCGGACACCGTGCATCTGGTCCTCGACCACGCCACCGGCGCGTCGAGCACGCTCACGCTGAGCCTGACGGCGCCGCCGGCGGCGGCCGGGGCCGAGGTGGAGCTGCGCGGCGAGGCGGGCGTGGCGCTGATGCCGGGCAGCTCCGAAGGGGCGGTCCCGGCGCTCACCCGTGCCGTCGACGCCCTCCTGACCGCAACCCGCACGGGCCGCCCGCACGCCTGCGACGCCGCGTTCGGCCTCCGCGTCACCGAGATCCTGGCCCTGGCCCAGTCCCGGCTGACCGACGGCCGGCACTAGCCCCTGCCCCGCCGGGGCCCGCTCCTGGCCGTGGCGGCGCCTGGCCGGCCCGGTCGGGGCCGCCCTGGGTGCTCCCCACGGCCCGGGCGGGCCCTCGGCCTGTCACCCGGCGGCGGCAGCGGACGCGGACCAGAAGTTGATGCGCTCACGGACGACGGGATAACCGGCCTTCGTGAAGTGGGCGGCCATGGGGAAGTTGGTGCGGTCGGTCGCGGCGGCGATGGCGCCGCCGCCCTGGGCGGCCAGGAAGTGGGTGCATTCGGCGAGCAGGTCGTATGCGTATCCGTGGCCGCGCTGTTCGGGCAGGACGCCGACGAAGCCGACGCAGGGGCCGGCCGGATTGCGCGCGGGGATGTGGATGCCGACGGTCTCCCCCTCGGCGGTGCGCGCGATCTGCCACCAGTCCCGCGGGGAGGGGAACCACCTGAAGACGTCCAGCTCCTGCTGGGCGGCCCGGTCGGCTCCGCCCTGCTCGATCGCCCTGCGGGCATGGGCGTCGAGGGTGACGGAGTGGATCCGGCGCAGCAGGTCGAAGAACACGGTGTCGTCCGGCTCGGCGGAGAACAGGAGGCGGCCGGGCCGCGGGGGCAGGCCCCGGTCGGGGGTCCAGCGGTACAGGAAGCGCTCCACCAGCGGGACGTAGCCGGCGGCGCGTGCGGCGGCGGTCCGGGCCGCCACGGCCGCTCGCTGCCGGGGGTCGGTGCGCCAGCCGGAGGGCGGGTCGATCTCGAGTTCGTCGGTGCGCCAGGGTGCCGTGCGCAGGAGTGCGGCCCCGGCCTCTTCCTCGCCCTCGGCCACGTCGAACCAGTTGATCACGAGTGGCTGGGAGTCCTCGGGCCCTCCCCACCAGGCGGCGCGGGCCACGGTACGGCCGTCGCGCACGGCGATGCGGCGCCAGTCGGGGCGGTAGCGGGTGCTGCGGTGCCTGTCACCGAACCCCAGCGGGTCGGGCATGGTGTCGAACAGGTGCGCGCTGCTCTCGTCGAGCGTGCGGACGACCAGGCTGGTCATGATGCCTCCGGGATGCGTGCCGCGATGCGGCGGCGGTGACGCGCTCCCGGTCAGGCGTGGCACACCCGGATGACGGGAAGGGGGGAGCGCGGGATGACTGCGGCCATGACGCTCGCCTCCTTCCGTCCGTCTCGGGCGTGCCGGGCCAGCGTAGGGGAGCCGTGCGCGCAAGGTCCACCGCTTTTCAGCGGCATCCGCCGTCCGGCCCGGCGGCCGGGCAGGCCGCACCGGGCGGGAGGCCCGGGTGGGGCGGGCGGCGTAGCTTGGGGGTGTGAGAGCGGTGCGCGGCGGGTCGTCGCATCGGGACCTCGAGCATCGCGGCTGGTTGCGGGGTGCGCCGCCGCCGTGGTGGGTGCGGGTGCTGCCCGTGCTGCTGCTCGTGGCCGTCACCACGGCCACAGTGATCACGCCGGACGCGCGCGACGCCGGTTTCCTGCTGGGCGCGATCCCGCCGCTGGCCGTCCTCTCGTACGGCCCGGTGGCGACCGCTGTCCTCGGTGTCGGGGTGGTCGCGGTGCTGAACGTCCCCGCCACCCATCTCAACCGCCCCGGCAACACCGATCTGCTCACCATCGTCTTCGTGGCGGTCCTGAGCGTGTTCGTGTCCTATGTGCGCAGCCGCCGGGACGCCCAGCTGGACACCGAGCGGGCGATCGGCGAGGCCGTGCAGCGGGCCGTGATGCCGCCGCTGCCGGAGCGGGTCGGCGGCGTGGAGTGCGCGGGCTTCTACCGGGCCGCGCAGGACGGCACGCTGGTGGGCGGGGACTTCTTCGACGTGCGCGAGGGGCCGTGCGGGGTGCGCGCGGTGATGGGCGACGTGCAGGGGCACGGGCTGGCCGCGGTGGCGACGGTGGTGGCGCTGCTGGGCGCGTTCCGCGAGGCGGTGCTGGACCAGCCGGACCTGGAGTCGGTGGCCGCGCGCATGGACCGCAGGCTGGCGGTGGACTCGGCGGGCGTACGGCACGCGGAGCTGTTCGCCACCGGGGTGCTGCTGGAGTTCTCCCCCGACGCGCGTGCGGTGCGGGTGGTGGCCTGCGGTCATCCGCCGCCCGTGCTGCTGCACGGCCGGGAGGCCGTGGAGCTGACGGTCGCGCCGGGACCGCCGCTGGGGGTCGGGCTGGTCGGCGTCGACCCGCCCAAGGCCGTCACGGTTCCGCTGGAGCGGGGCGACCGGCTCTTCCTGGCCTCCGACGGGGTGTGGGAGGCCAGGAACGCCGACGACGTCTTCTACCCGCTGCCCGCGCGCCTGACCACCCTCACCGGCGCCGCGTCCGCCGGGCTGCCGGGTTCGGTGTGGGCGGACGTGGCGCGGCTGGGTTACGAGGTCCGGGACGACGTCAGCATGCTGGTGCTGGCGCCTCGGCCTCCGGCCCGCTGACCGCCGCGCCGGTCAGCCCACGTCCCACAGGAAGCGGTGGGTGTGGATGGCGAAGTAGGGGAACGACTGGATCTCGCGGACGCCTTCGAGGGGCCGTACCTCGTCGTTGACGAAGTCCAGCAGCGCCTTCGGGCCGGGCGCGACCACCTCGGCGAACAGGTCGAATCCGCCGGAGGTCAGCACCGAGTAGACGACCTCGTCCCGATCGGCGAGGGCGTCGGCGACGGTGCGGGGATCGCCGTCGACGCGGATGCCGAGCAGGGCCATGGCCTGGCCGCCCATGGCCATCGGGTCGGTGACGCCGACCACCTGGACGGCCCTGGAGTCCAGCAGTCGCTGCAGCCGCTGCCGCGCCGCCGAGGCGGACAGGCCGACCTTCGGGCCGAGGTCGGCGTAGGCGATACGGCCGTCGGTCTGCAGCTCGCGCAGGATGGCCCGGTCGATGTCGTCCATGGCGTCGGTCCCCCGTTCAGCCGGCGAGTTCGGTGAGCGCGGCCGCGAAGACCTCGGTGTGGGTGTCGACGTCCTGCTCGGTGGTGTCGGGGCACATGAGCGCCATGTTGTGGAACGGGGTCAGCAGGATGCCGCGGTTGGCGAGGTAGAGGTGCAGGAAGTCCTCCAGCTCCGGGTCGGAGGCGGCCGCGGACTCGGTGCCGGTGCGCGGGGCCTGGCTGGTGAAGCGGTACTCGGTGCGGGCCCCGAGCCGGCTCACCGACCACGGCAGCCGGTGTGCGTCGATGCCCGCCCGGACGCCGGCCTCGAAGCGCTCGGAGAGCTTGGACATCCGGGCGAAGGCCTCGTCGGTGAGGACGTGTTCGACGGTGGCCCGCATCGCGGCGACCGAGAGGGCGTTGCCGGCGAGGGTGCCGCCGACGCCGCCCATGTCGACGAGGTCCAGGTCGGTGCGGGCCAGCAGCCGCTCGGCGAGTTCCGCGGACAGCCCGTAGGCGCCGGCCGGGATGCCCCCGCCGATGGCCTTGCCGATGGTCAGCAGGTCGGGTTCCAGGTCCCAGGCGGCCGTGCAGCCGCCCGGTCCGGCGGAGAAGGTGTGCGTCTCGTCGTTGATGAGCAGGCTGCCGTACCGCCGGGTCAGCTCGCGTACCCCGGCGAGATAGCCGGGTTCCGGCAGGACGATGCCGATGTTGGTGAGGACGGGCTCCATCAGGACGGCGGCGACGTCGCCGTGGGCGAGTTCGCGCTCCAGGCCGACGAGGTCGTTGAACTCGGCGACCCGGCTGGTCAGCGTCACGTCGCACGGGGCGCCGACGTTGCCGGGGCGGGCGGTGCCGGTGCCGTCGGGGCCGACGACGATCAGCGACTCGTCGACGCTGCCGTGGTAGCAGTAGCTGTTCACCAGGATCTTCGGGCGCCCGGTGACGGCGCGGGCCAGCCGGATCGCCCAGCGGTTGGCGTCGGTCGCGGTGAGCGAGAAGCTCCAGCGGGCCAGGCCGAACCGGCGGGTCAGCTCGGCGCCGACCCACTCGGCGTCCTCCGTGGGGAGCATCGCCGTGGCCCCGCCCAGCTCGGCGAACCTCCGCTGGACCGCCCGGGTCACCGGAGCGGGCGAGTGGCCGGCCATCGCACCGGTGTCGCCGAGGCAGAAGTCGACGTACTCGTGCCCGTCCACATCGGTGACCCGGGCGCCGCGCGCCCCGGCCAGATAGCGGGGGAAGGCGCCTGCCGTCTTGTTCATCCAGGTCATCGGCACCCGGCCGAAGAGGTGGCCGGCCCCGGCATAGGCAGCGCGCGAGCGGGGGTTACGGCGCTCGGCCTCGGCGCTCTCGCGGGCGAGGAGGGCGTGCAGACGCGTGCGGTCCATGAGGTGCCTCACTGCAGACGGTGACGGATGCCCAGACTCTACGATCGAAAGAGCGGTCGCCTCAAGACTTCACGCCCGATTCGATCGCCAGCTCAATCGATTCGATCGCGCCACCGAGGTTCGGGTGTCGGGAGGGTGACGCACCACCCCTCCCCCAACTGACGAACCCGGGGCCGGAGTTCGAACGTTCCGACTGAAACGCCAGGGTGCGCCACCCCTTCCGCCACGTAGAAATATCTACGAGCATGCATATGCCGAGGCCCGGCGGACGAGGACACCCGGAGCAGCGCATGGCGAACACGATGTGGATGCGGGGCGTGGAGTGGCTGGCCGCCGCGGCGGCCGACCCGCGCTCCTGCAAGTGGGAGTGGGATCACGGCGAGGGCGTCTCGCTGCTGGAGGCGGGCCGCTTCTGGGACGTGCTGAGCGTCCCGGAGCGGCTGGGGCTGCTCGCCCTCGATCTGCTGTGGCGGCCCGGGATGCCGGTGCCGGGGCCGACGCTGATCGACACGGCGGCGGGCCGGGTCGGGTTCTTCCTGCCGCCGGACCCCTCCGGAGGGTGGGTGGGCGCGGGTCTGCGCTACGCGACCAAGGGAGCCTGGGTCGCCGTACCGCCGCCGTACCGGCCCGCGCGGTCCCTGGAGTGGCTGGTCCCGCCGGACGGCACCGGGGCGCTCCACTCCCCCGGCGTCCTGGAGGAGACGCTGCGGCAGGCCAACGGCACCCTCGCCGTCCTCGCGCCGCTGTGCGGGCCGTGACGGCTCAGCTGCGCCCGGGCGCGGGCCGCGTGCCCGCGGCGGGGACGGGGCGGACGGCGGCGAGCCCCTCGGGTTCGGCGGGGACGGTCCGGCCCTGCGCACGCCATTCGGCCACCAGCCGGGCGTAGATCGGCTCCTGGGTTCGGTCCGCCGGCGCGAGCACGGTCCGCCGGCGCATCCGGTCCACGTGATCGAGCCGGTCCAGCCAGTCCAAGCGGTTCGCCGGGTCCAAGCGGTTCATGCCGGGGGCAACGCCCGCGCGCCGCCACCGGTACGCCCCCGGACCGCCGCTCACCGGGTCGGGTGAGGGCGTCGCCCGAACGGGACGTTCCGCCCGTCGGACAAGCATCCCGCGGGCCGTCCCCCGGCCGCGCACCCCGGCGGCCGTCCCGGGCGCCCCGTCGGCGACCACCCCGGTCGGCCGTCACTCCGACGGGCGAGGCGGTGGGCGCGCTCCTATCCTGAGGAGGTCCCGGCCCGGCGCCGGGGAGGCCCGGCTCCGGCGTCCCGTCCGCCGCACGGTCCGGCTCTCACCTGCCTGGAGTCAGCCCATGTCGTCCATCTCCGCACGCCTGGCGAGGGGGGCGGCGGCCGCCGTCACCGCGGGGACGCTGCTGGCGCCGCTCGCCCCCGGGCCCGCCGGGGCCGCACCGGCCGTCCCGCGGGCCGCACCCTCCGCGGGCTCACCCCGCCCGAGTCCTTCCGGAACAGGCGTCCGCCCCCTCACCCCCGGCGTGGCGCGCCGACTCGACACCGCCGTACGGAAGGTGATGCGCGAGGCGGGCATCCCCGGCGTGAACGTCGGCGTCTGGACACCCGGGCAGCCGGACTACGTCCGTTCGTTCGGGGTCGCCGACAAGGGCACCGGCCGGAGGATGACGCCGGACCTGTACCTGCGCATCGGCAGCGAGACCAAGACGTTCACCGTGACCGCGCTGCTGCAGCTGGCCGACCGGAAGAAGGTCGGACTGGACGACCCGATCGGCAGGTACGTCACCGGCGTGCCCCACGGCGGCGAGATCACACTGCGTCAGCTCGCCGACATGCGCAGCGGGCTGTTCAACTACTCCGAGGACCCGGGCTTCTTCAAGGCGCTGGCCTCGAACCCGCGGCGGCCCTTCACCCCCCGGCAGCTGCTCGCCTACTCCTTCGGGCACCCGCTGCTGTTCCGGCCGGGGCAGAGGTTCTCCTACTGCAACACCAACCTGATCCTGCTTGGTCTGGTGGTGGAGAAGCAGAGCGGGCAGCGCCTCGGGGACTACATCAAGCGGCACATCCTGGATCCGGCCGGCATGAGGCACACGCTGTTCCCCGCCGGCAGCGAGTTCCCGGCCCCGCGCGCGCAGGGCTACACCCGGCAGACGGCGCACGGCGACGAGGCCGACGCGACCGGCTGGAACCCCTCCTGGGCCTGGGCGGCCGGCGCGATGATCTCCGATCTCGGGGACATGCGCACCTGGGCGCGCACCGTCGCGACGGGCCGGTTCCCCGACGGCAGGCGGATGGTCGGCGCCGCCCTGCAGAAGCAGCGGCTGGCCATCCCGCCGGCCGGCTCGGTCAAGGGCGCCGGATACGGCATGGGCATCTTCGACGTCCAGGGCTGGATCGGCCACAACGGCTCACTGCCGGGCTACGAGTCGCTGACCGTCCACCTGCCGGAGACCGGGACGACCCTCGTCGTGCTGCTGAACACGGACACCGGCTACCGCTCGCAGGAGCCCAGTACGGTGCTGGGCGAGGCGATCACGAAGATCGTCTCCCCGGGTCACGTGTACCGCCTGCCCGGCACGCCGGCCCGGTGAGGCGCGGGGCCCCGACCGGTCCCCCGTTCCGGTCGTGCCCCGCGGATGCCGAAGGTACGTGTGCCGCCGGGCGCGGACCAGTGCACCGGTGCCCTGCGCCGGCCGCACGGCACTCACCGGTGCACAGGGGCGTCCGGTTGGTCCGGGTTCGCCGCGCGGAGGCCGGGTCAGCCCGCCGCTCCGAGGTCCGGCAGGGCCAGCTCACCGGTGACCAGGTGGGCGAGGACGACCTCGTACAGATCGGTGCCGCCGGCCGTCAGCCGGCGTTCCAGGACGGCCTCGGCGGCCCGGACGTGTTCGCGCACGGTCTGGGCGTGCACGCCGAGCGCCTCGGCGGCACGTTCGGCGTGCGCGTCGGCGCCGGTCCAGGCGCGCAGGGTACGGCGCAGGTCCCGGCCGTCCTCGTCGAGCCGGCCGAGCAGCCCCTCCGCCCAGGAGCGCAGCGCGCCGGTGCCGAGCAGCCCGGCGAGCCGGATCCGGGCCGGCCGCTCGGCCGCGCCGGACGAGGGGCCGTAGGGGCCGTGCAGCGCCTCGGTGTTGAGGGCGGCGTGGGCGAGGGCGCGGACGGCCAGCCGGGAGAGGTCGGCGCCGAGCAGCCCGGCGACCCGGTCCATCCGGGCGCGCACCGTGTTGCGGCTGACGCCGAGCACCTTGGCCGCGTTCACGGCGGTGAACTCCAGGCCCAGCCGGGCGGTGGCGACCAGTTCGGCGCGCACATGGTGCGGCAGGGTGTCGAGGGGGCGCAGCACGACGGCGGCCCAGGCCCGCAGCCCCGCGGGGTCCATGAGCTGCGCGGGGCGGGTGCGGGCGGCGTAGACGGCGGACCGCTCGGGCCGGAACCGGGCCACGGCGAGGGCGGTGACGGCCTGCCCGTAGGCGGTGGAGGTCAGCGCGAGCCGCTGCCGGGGGCTGCCGCCCAGGTAGGTGCCGGGCCGGCCGGCGACGATGTCCTGCAGCCGCTCCCCGACCTCGGCCGACGGGCCGACGACGATGACGTGTTCGTCCACGGCGGGGCAGCGCACCACCAGGGCCCGGCCGTCGGTGGCGTCGACGCACGCCTCGGCGAGCCTGTCGCGTTCGGCGGCGGCGCCCTCCAGGACGTACACGCGGGCGGTGTCCTCCTCCAGCAGGCCCGGCCACAGCCCGGCGGCGACCCGGCGGGCCGACACGGTGTCCTCCACCATGAGCAGTTGCAGGATCGCCAGCCGCAGATCGGCCGTGGCCCGCCGCAGCCGCCGCCCCGACTCCGCCAGCTCCCGCTCCCTGAGCAGCAGTTCCAGGACGACGGCGGTGTGGTTGAGGACCTCCGCGGTGTGCCGGTCGAAGGGCTCGGGGCGGGCCACCGCGAGGACGGCCGCCGCCTCCGGGCCCGGCCCCTGATGCCGTATCCCGACCAGGCGGACCTGCCGTGCCCCGTCGGCGAGGGCCGCGGCCGAGACCCGTCCGGCGGCGACGTCGGCCAGCACGGCGGGGTCGAGCGGCAGCCGCTGTCCGGCGAGCAGGTCGCCGCGGCCGTCCTGCAGGCACACCGAGGCGCCCACGGTCCGGGCGAGCCAGTCGACGAGCCGGCCGAGATCACGCCCGGCGGGCCGCAGCCGGTCCAGCAACTCCTGCGCCCAGGCGCTGTCGTCGGCGTACGGCTGCTGGAACGCCGGGCCCTCGTCCGGTCGGCCGGCCACGTGCCTTCTCCCCGTCTCCCTGATGACCTGCGCCTACGCAGGCGCACGTTACCCGACCCGCCGCACGTCCCGCGCCGAAAAGGCTCCGCCGGCGGCCCGGGGGGGTGTGGGCGGCCGGCGGAGACTTCGCGTCCGGGGCGGGGGGATGCCCAGGACGGTTCTCCCCGCGCCTGCCCCGGAACCGGGGAAGTACACCGGAAAACCACCGGGGAATCCGGCCGGTGCCGCCGGCGGCGCGTGCGGGGCGCGTGTGACGGGCGGTACGGCATAAGCTCGGTGAATGGCGAAGTACTTCGACGTGCACCCCGAGAACCCGCAGCCGCGCAGCATCTCCCAGATCGCCGACGCGGTGCGCTCGGAGGCGCTCATCGCATACCCGACCGACTCCTGTTACGCGCTGGGCTGCCGGCTGGGCAGCCGGGACGGCATGGAGCGGATCCGTTCCATCCGCCATCTGGACGACCGGCACCATTTCACCCTGATGTGCCGGGACTTCGCCCAGCTCGGCCAGTTCGTGCACGTGGACAAGGACGTGTTCCGGGCCGTGAAGGCGTCCACGCCCGGCAGCTACACCTTCATCCTGCCGGCCACCCGGGAGGTGCCGCGCAAGCTGCTGCACCCGAAGAAGAAGACGGTGGGCGTGCGCATCCCGGACCACGTGGTCGCCCAGGCGCTGCTGGCGGAGCTGGGCGAGCCGCTGCTGTCCAGCACGCTGCTGCTGCCGGACGAGGAGGAACCGCTGACGCAGGGCTGGGAGATCAAGGACCGTCTCGATCACGTGGTGGACGCGGTGATCGACTCCGGCGACTGCGGCACCGAGCCGACGACGGTCGTGGACTTCTCCGGCGGCGAGGCGGAGATCGTCCGGCGGGGCGCCGGGGACACCAGCCGCTTCGAGTGAGACCGCGTACCCGGTGCGAGCGTGCGGATCTTGCGTGACAGCATGGTCGCAGCCGTGGCGATGGTCCCGCAGCCGTGGCGTCGAGGGCCGTCGCCGCCTACCCCCATGTCCCCCACGGAGGCCTGCCCACCATGACCGATGTCCAGGGAACCGATCTCGACATCACCACCGAGGACGGTGTCGCCGACGCCTACCTCGCCCGTCCGGCCGACGGCCGCCCCCGCCCGGGCGTGCTGTTCTACCAGGACGCCTACGGTCTGCGCCCGCATCTGAGGTCGATGGCCGACCGGCTGGCCGCCGCCGGCTACACCGTGCTGGTGCCCAACGTGTTCTACCGCCTCGGGCGGACCCCGGTCGTCGACCTGCCCGAGTTCATCGACCCGGGCGCCGATCCGACCATCTGGGAGCGGCTCGGCCCGGTCGTGTCCTCGCTGACGCCGGACCTGGTGAAGCGGGACGCCGGCGCCTATCTGAGCTGGCTGGCCGACAGCCCGCTGGTCGCCGACGGGCCCGTGGCGATCACCGGTTACTGCATGGGCGCCCGCCTCGCCCTGTGGACGGCGGCGGCGCATCCGGACCGGGTCGCGGCGGCGGCCGGGTTCCACGGCGGTGGGCTCGCCACCGACGATCCGGGCAGCCCCCACCTCGGCGCCCCGCGGATCACCGCCGAGCTGTACTTCGGGCACGCCGACAACGACCGGTCGCTGCCGCCGGAGCAGATCGAGCGTTTCGAGAAGGCGCTGACGGAGGCCGGGGTCCGGCACACCTGCGAGGTGTATCCGGGCGCCCACCACGGCTACACCCAGGCGGACACCCCGGCGTACGACCGCGAGGCCGACGAGCGCCACTGGGCGGCGCTGCTCGGCCTGCTCGAACGCACCTTCTGACGCCCGCGAAAGGGCCGCTTCGGAAGGCCGCTTCGGCACGGCGCCCGCCGTCCCGAGGCGGCCCTTCCCCCGTTCACTCATTGACATGTTCGCGTCTCGGTACGACTCTGAGAGCGCTCTCACGCAGGTACGGACCAGTCGTCCGTACGGCCCCGACCCCACACGGAGGCAGGAGAGTGCCTCACGCACGCCCACGCCCGGCGCTCGCCGCGGCGGCTGCCGCGGCCCTGGTCGGCGGAGTGCTCGTCCTGAGCGCCCCCGCCCCCGCCGAAGCCGCGGTACCGGACACCATCCCACTGAAGATCACCAACAACTCCGGCCGCTCCGAGCCGGTCTACCTCTACGACCTCGGCACCCAGCTGTCCTCCGGGCAGCAGGGCTGGGCCGACGCGAACGGGACCTTCCACGCCTGGCCGGCGGGCGGCAACCCGCCGACGCCCGCGCCGGACGCGGCGATCACCGGACCGGCCGCGGGACAGTCCACCACCATCCGGATCCCGAAGTTCTCCGGCCGCATCTACTTCTCCTACGGCCAGAAGCTCGACTTCCGGCTGACCACCGGCGGCCTGGTGCAGCCGGCCGTGCAGAACCCCTCCGACCCCAACCGGGACATCCTGTTCAACTGGTCCGAGTACACCCTCAATGACTCGGGGCTGTGGCTGAACAGCACCCAGGTGGACATGTTCTCCGCGCCGTACGCGGTCGGGGTGCAGCGCTCCGACGGCGGGGTGAGCACGACGGGGCACCTGAAGTCCGGCGGCTACAGCGGCTTCTTCGACGAGCTGCGCAGCAGGCCGGGCGGCTGGTCCGGGCTGGTCCAGACCCGCTCGGACGGCACGGTGCTGCGCGCCCTGTCCCCGCTGTACGGGGTCGAGACCGGGGCCCTGCCCGCGAACGTCATGGACGACTACATCGACCGTGTCTGGCGGAAGTACTCGACGTCCACGCTGACGGTGACGCCGTTCGCCGACCAGCCGAACACCAAGTACTACGGCCGGGTGTCGGGCGGCGTCATGAACTTCACCGACGGCTCGGGGGCGGTCGTCACCAGCTTCCGGAAGCCGGACGCGGACAGCGTCTTCGGCTGCCGCAAGCTGCTCGACGCGCCGAACGACACCGTGCGGGGCCCGATCTCGCGCACCCTGTGCGCCGGGTTCAACCGCTCGACGCTGCTGACCGATTCCGACCAGCCGGACACCACGCCCTCCGACTTCTACCAGGACTCGGTGACCAACCAGTACGCGCGTGCCGTCCACGACCAGACGGCCGACGGCAAGGCCTACGCGTTCGCCTTCGACGACGTCGGCGACCAGGAGTCGCTGGTCCACGACGGCAGCCCGCAGCAGGCGTATCTGACGCTGGATCCGCTGAGCTGAACAGGCCGCGGCCCCGCACCACCCGGTGCGGGGCCGCGGTTGCGGGGAGGGCGATCAGCCGGTCGTCAGGGCGGTGTCGTCCACGACGAAGCTGGTCTGCAGCGAGGAGTCCTCCACGCCGTTGAACTTCAGGGTGACCGTCTGGCCCGCCAGCGAGGACAGGTCGAAGGTCTTCTGGCTGTAGCCGGAGGCCGCGTTGAGGTTCGAGTAGGTCGCGAGGGTCTTCGAACCCGCGGTCACCGTCAGCTTGTCGTACTGGGTGCTGGTGGTGGTCTCCGAGGTGTCGATGTGCAGGTAGAAGGTCAGGGTCGCCTTGCAGCCCGCGGGGATCGTCACCGACTGCGACAGCGTGTCGGTGTGGCTGGTGCCGTAGCCGTCGAGCCAGGCCTTGTAGGAGCCGCCGTGGGCGGCCTCACCGGTGTCGGTGGTGATGACACCGCTGGTCGCGGTCCAGCCGGTGGCTCCGGACTCGAAACCGGGGTTGCTCAGCAGCTGGGTCGCGGTGCAGCCACCGCCGCCGCCACTGGGGTTGACCGTCCAGGTGAAGGTCGCGGTGCCGGTGGCGCCGGTGGAGTCCTTGACCGTCACCGTGGTGCTGGAGGTGCCCGCCGTGGTGGGCGTGCCGGTGATCAGACCGGTGGAGCTGTTGATCGACAGGCCCGCGGGCAGCCCGGAGGCGCTGTAGGTCAGGGCTCCGCTGTTGGTGCTGCTCGCGCTGATCTGCAGGCTCACGGAGGTGCCGACGGTCGAGGTCTGGTTGCCCGGGTTGGTGACCGTCACGCCGCTGCTGGGCGGTGTGATGTGGCTGCCGACGTTGATGCCGGCGAAGGCGTTGCCGACTCCGGCGTACTGCGTGGAGTTGGTGCCGTACAGGGCGGCCGCCGCGTTCAGGGCGGCGGTGCGGGCGGCCGCGTAGTTGGTGCTGGACGTCATGTACGTCGTCAGCGCCTTGTACCAGATCTGCAGCGCGGCGGCCCGGCCGATGCCGGTGACGGCGACGCCGTCGGAGGTCGGGCTGTTGTAGGTCACGCCGTTGATGACCTTGGTGCCGCTGCCCTCGGACAGCAGGTAGAACATGTGGTTCGCCGGGCCCGAGGAGTAGTGGACGTCGAGGTTGCCGACGCCGGAGTACCAGCTGTCGGCGCTGCCGCCGTCCTTGCTGGGCTTGTCCATGTAGCGCAGCGGGGTGCCGTCGCCGTTGATGTTGATCTTCTCGCCGATGAGATAGTCACCGGGGTCGGAGCTGTTGTTGGCGTAGAACTCCACGCCGGTGCCGAAGATGTCGCTGGTGGCCTCGTTCAGGCCGCCCGACTCGCCGCTGTAGTCGAGGCCGGCGGTGTTGGAGGTGACGCCGTGGCTCATCTCGTGCCCGGCGACGTCCAGCGAGGTCAGCGGGTCGTTGTTGTTCGAGCCGTCGCCGTAGGTCATGCAGAAGCAGCTGTCGTCCCAGAACGCGTTCACGTACGAGTTGCCGTAGTGGACGCGGGAGTAGGCGCCGACGCCGTCGTTGCGGATGCCCGAGCGGCCGAAGGTGTTCTTGTAGAAGTCCCAGGTCTCCTGCGCGCCGTAGTGCGCGTCCGCACCTGCGGTGGCGGCGTTGGAGTTGGTGCCGTCGCCCCAGGTGTCGCTGCTCTGCGAGAACAGGGTGCCGGTGCCCGAGGTGCCGTGGTTGAGGTTGTACGTCTTGTGGCCGCCGCGGGTGCCGTCGGTCAGCGTGTACGCCGAGCCCGACTGGGTCGTCGTCAGCGACACCTGCCCGCTGTAGTGGGTGTTGCCGACGCCGGTCTCGATCGCCTGGTACCGGTACAGCTCCTTGCCGGTGGTGGCGTCGGTGATGACGTGCAGTTTGCTGGGCGTGCCGTCGTCCTGGAACCCGCCGATCACGGTCTCCCAGGCGAGCTTCGGGGTGCCGGTGCCGGCCCAGATGACCTTGCGGGCGCTGTCGGCGGCGGGCTTCTTGGCGAGGGTCTTGGCGGTCTTCAGGGCCGTGGACTCGGCGGCGGACCTGCTGACGGCCGGGGTGGTCGAGGCGACCTGGATCTTGTGCTTGTTGTTGAAGGTGGTGCTGACGGTGCCCGCGGCCAGGGAGGCGGGCGGGGTGTGCACGACGAGGTCGCCGCCGAGGACGGGCAGACCGGCGTAGGTGCGTTCGTAACGGGTGTGCAGGGTGCCGTCGTTGTCCTTGACGACGTCCTTGACGACCAGCTTCTCCTTCGCGCCGAGCCCGAGGGTGCGGGCGGTCGCGGCGGTGCTCTGCTGGGCGCTCCTGATCAGAGCCTGGTGCTGGGCCGGGCTGAGCTTCGCCTCCAGGCCGCCGGTGCGCAGCGGGCTGGGGTGGGGAGCGGCGGGCTTGGCGACGGCCGGGGCGGCCTGCATGCCGATGGCGAGAAACGCCGCGGCGGAGACCAGGGCGGCTCCGGCCGTGGCCCGCTGGCGGGGAAGGCGTCTGTGGGGTCTCACTCGTACTCCTCCTGCTGCGGCCGCCGGGTCGCGGCCGGTGACAGACGGGCAGACGGGTCTGCTGCCCGGGTGAGCTGAGCTGTGCGGGGACCGCGATCCGTGAACGCACCGGAGATGTGCGGTGCGTGGGGAAGGATGGCAGGCTTGTCCCGCACATGTCAGTCATGCGGAGGTATTCGAGGGTTTTCCCTATGCCGCCGGGCGCGGCCGCGGCACTGGGGGCGGCCCTGCGGCCAGGTGCCGGCGCAGAAAACGCGCCTGGTGCCCGAGCAGGCCGGCGGTGACGTCGGTGCCGATGGGCTGGTGCCCCGCGCCCGGCAGGAGCAGCACCTCGTGCGGCCGGCCGGCGGCGAGCAGCGCGTCGGACAGCCGCAGGGTGTGCACGGGCAGGACCTTGGGGTCGGCGAGGCCGTGCACGAGCAGCAGCGGCCGGCTGAGCCGGTGCGCCTCGCGGAGCAGGGAGCAGGCGTCGTACCGCTCCGGATGCATTCGCGGGTGACCGAGGAAGCGCTCGCGCCAGTGCGCGTCGTACAGACGCTGGTCGGTGACGCCCGCGCCGGCCACGGCGGCGCGGAAGACGTCCGGGCGGCGCAGTACGGCGAGTACGGCGAGCGAGCCGCTGAAGGACCAGCCGCGGATGCCGACCCGGCCGAGGTCGAGCACGGGGTGCGCGCGGACGGCCTGGTGCAGCGCGGTCACCTGGTCGTCGAGGACGGGCCCGAACAGGTCGCCGTGCACCGCGCGTTCCCAGTCCGGGCCGCGCCCCGGGGTGCCCCGGCCGTCGGTCACCAGCACCGCGAAGCCCTGCTCGGCGAACCACTGCGACACCAGCGTCTTCCAGTCGTGGGCGGCGGTGACCCGCCGGCCGCCCGCGCCGCCGTAGGGGTCGAGCAGCACCGGGAGCGGGCCGTGCTCCGCCGGCCGGTGCCAGGAGGGCAGATGGAGGGCGGCCCGCAACGCGTGCGGCCCGAGCCGGAGCAGACTGCGGCGCACCTCCAGCACCGGTGACTCGGCGTGCGACGGCACGGCCACGGGAGCCCGGCCGGCACGCAGCACCTCGGCGCGCGGGGCCGCCCCGCCGGTGTCCGCGACGGTGCGCACGAGGGTGCCGGCGCGCAGCGCTCCCCCGTGCACTCCCGGGCCCGCGCTCCGCCGGCGCGGCTCGGTTCCTGGCCGCCAGGACCACAGGTCGGTCTCGGTGGGTTCGTCGGACGCGGTGAACAGCACCTCGTCGCCGTCGACGCCGAGGACGGCGCCCAGTTGGCGGCCCGGGGGCGTGACCGGCGCACCGTCGGCCGTGAGGTGTCTGGTGCCGTGCAGATCCGCATGGGCGAGGACGGCGCCGGAGGCGGTGCGGGCCGGCAGTCCGGGCACCAACTCCACCCAGTGCTCGCCCCGTTGCTCGTGCAGGACCGTCGTGCGGCCGTCCGCCGGGTCGATGCCGAGGAGCCGGACGGTGCGCTGGTCACGGGACTGCACGACGGCGAAGGGACCGTGCGCGTCCCAGCCGGCGCCGACGACGTACTCGAAGGCGTCACGGTCCCAGCGCACGGCGGTGAGCGGCCCGTCCGTGCCGACCGGCACCAGCCACAGGGTGACGTCGGGGTTCGGGTCGCCGGCGAAGGCGTGGTGACGTACCTCGGGCGGTCTCTCCGGCCCGGCCGGATCGGTGCTGTGCAGGCGCCGCACGCGCCGGCGATCGGTGCGGGCGCACAGCAGGGCGGTGCCGTCGGGCGCCCACCAGTGCCCGCGCGGCCCCTCGGGCAGCGTGGCAGCCGTGTGCACGGCCGTCCCGAACTGCACGTCCCCGTGGCCCACATGCTCGACCGCGCGGCCGACCCGGCCGGCCCGGGCGATCACCCGGTCTCCGCCGCCGTCCGTTCCGATCACGCGCAGCGCGCCACGGCAGACGTAAGCGACCCGCCCACCGGCGGGATCCGGCCACGGATCGAGGGCGGGCCGCGCGGCGGGCAGCCGCCGGGGCTCGCCGCCCCGCAGCCCCACGGTCCACAGCACACCGCCCAGCGCGAAGACGACGACCCCGGCCGCCGCATCGGTGCCGTACCCCTCGATCCCCCTCGGCCTGCGCCCGGCACCGCGCAGCCTGACCGGATCGGCCAGCAACCGCTCCCGCCCCGACCCGAGTTCGACCGCCCACAGACAGTCGGCCGGGTCGTCCCCCGTACGCCCCCGCAGGTACAGCACGACCGTGCCGTCCCCGCTCACGGTGAACCGCCGGGGGACTCCACGGGTGAACCGGGCGGTACGGACCAACTGGGCGGGGAGAAGATCGGGGCGCACGTACAGGTCTCTTCCCTCACCCCCACTCTCGTACACTTATTCGATTCCATGCGCCCCGCCCCCTCCGGTCTGCCGCCCTCTCCTGAACCCGGTGGCCGGTCGCGCCCGGATCCGCCTAGGTTCGCGGCATGGCTGACGCATGCTTCGGGCATCCCCGGCTCGCCGCGATCTACGATCCGCTCGATCCCGACCGCAGCGATCTCGACGCCTACCTGCGGATGACGGCGGAGTTCGGAGCGCGCCGGGTGCTGGACATCGGCTGCGGGACCGGCGTCTTCGCGCTGCTGCTGGCCGAACGGGGGATCGAGGTCGTCGGCCTCGAACCCGCCGCTGCGTCCCTCGACGTGGCACGGGCCAAACCGGGCGGTGAGCGGGTCCGCTGGATCCACGGTGACGCAGCGGACCTCCCGCCGCTGCGGGTCGACCTCGCGACCATGGCGGCGAATGTCGCGCAGGCCATCGCCGATCCCGGCACGTGGCAGAAGACACTGCGGGGAGCCCACGAGGCGCTGCGGCCCGGCGGGCGGCTCGTCTTCGAGACCCGCGTGCCGGCCCGGCGTGCCTGGCAGGAGTGGACGCGCGAGAACACCTGTCGCGTGAGGGAGATCCCGGGTGTCGGCACGGTCGAGCACTGGGTCGAGCTGATCGAGGTGAGCGGGCCCGTGGTGACGTTCCGTCAGACGTACGTCTTCGCCGCCGACGGTCAGGTGCTGACGTCGGATTCCACGCTGCGTTTCCGCGAGCGCGACGAGATCGAGCAGGACCTGGCCCGGCACGGCTATGCGGTGGAGGACGTCCGCGATGCGCCGGACCGGCCGGGACGGGAGTACGTGTTCGTGGCACGGCGGCCGTGACGTACGAAATCGTTGGTACCGCCTTGCCGGACCGTGGCAGCATGACCCGCATGACGACGAACCGAAAGGGCTGTGCGGCGTAGACGGCCAGGGAGTCTCCGGGGTCCCGCTCCGAGCGCCCGGACCCGTGGGAGCACGCACATCGACGGACTGCCCTCCCGGGTTCTGTTCGAGATCGCGCGCCTCGAGCGGACCCGCAGCTATCTGCGTCCAGGGGATGTGGGCGCCGCGCTGCGCCATTGGCGGGAGTACGTCCATCTGCCGCAGCGCCGGCTGTGGCAGGACTACGAGTGGGGCAACCCTTACTGGTACTGCTGCGAGGCGGATCCCTTCGAAGCGCGCGCTCTGCTCGACACCGTCATGGGGGCACTCTCGGCCCGCCGCGCCCGTGAACTGCGGCGGATCGTCAGCCGCTTCGATGCCGTCTGGAACCGGCCGTCACCGCCGTACGACCCGGGCGGAGGCTGACGGAGTCCACGTCGGGCTCTCGCGCAGCCGTGGACCTGGCGGCCGGCGCGGGTCTCACAGGCGTACGGTCATCGCGACGGTCACCTCGTCGCCCGGTGCGAGGCCCTCCGGGCGGCGCACGGCGCTTTTGAGCGGCAGCAGGTAGGCGCCGTCCTTGGGGATGAGGGACGTGGTGAAGGCGGTGCCGCCGATCCTGGCCTCGACCGGGATCACACCCCAGCCGTAGCTGGCCAGGGCGGCCACGTCACGGATGTCGGCGGACTCCGCGCCCGGGACGGCGACGAAGTAGTACGGCGCCGGTCCGCGCCACTCCACGACCCGTCCGGCGAAGGCGAGTTCCATGGGCATCCCCTTCCGAAGGCCGCCCAGCGTACCGGCGCCCGCTTGCGGACGCCGGGGACCCGCCAACCGCCGCTGAACGGCGCGTTGTTACCGTGCACCGCGTGTCTGACTCCTCCCGCGATACCGCCCGGGGCGCCGGCTGGGGCTCGGCCGAGCCCGGCGCCTACCGGCAGCTGATGCCGGACCACGTCGAGAAGCTGTCGTGGCTCAGCCCGCGCACCCTGTGGGCCGCCCGCAACGGCGTGCTGGCCTCCTGGTTCGGCGATCCCACCGGCCGTACGCGCAGCCGCTGGGTGGCGCGCCGGGAAGCGGCCGGGGCGCCCGCCGGCAAGGTGATCCGGCGGGAGGCTGGCGACCGGTTCTCCTTCATGGTCCTCGGCGACACCGGGGAGGGCGACGACTCGCAGTACGCCGTTGTGCCCGGCTTCCTGAAAACCGGTCAGGGGACCGACTTCGCTGTCATCGCGAGCGACGTGATCTACCCGGTGGGCGCCACCGACGACTACGGCGACAAGTTCTTCCGCCCCTACCAGGACTACCCGGCCCCGATCTACGCGATACCGGGCAACCACGACTGGTACGAGGATCTCGGCGCCTTCATGCGGGTCTTCTGCGGCGACACCGGGCCGCTCCCGCCCGAGCCCCGCCCGCGCCCGCTCACCCGCGCCTGGTGGCGGGCCCTGCTGTGGCACCGGCCCCGGCCGGCCGACGAGCAACGGTTCGCCGCGGCACGGGAGTTGCGCTCGGCGCCCGGTCAACAGGCCGTGCAGCCGGGGCCGTACTGGGCCATCGACGCGGGCCCGGTGCGGATCGTCGGCATCGACACCGGGCTGCTCGGCACCATCGACGCCGAACAGGGCGCCTGGCTGCGCGAGGTCTCCCGGGACCCCAAGCCGAAGATCCTGATCACCGGGTCCCCGCTGTACGTCGACGGCGAGCGCCATCCGTGCGCGATCGAGGGCGGCGGGACCGTGGACGACATCGTCCGCGACCCGGCGCACCGCTACGTGGCCTCGATCGGCGGCGACATCCACAACTACCAGCGCTACCCGGTCGACGTGGACGGCCGCACCATCCAGTACGTGGTCGCGGGCGGCGGCGGGGCGTTCATGCACGCCACCCACACCATCCCGCGCGTGTCGGTCGGGGGCGTCACCGAACGGGACTTCCGCTGCTACCCGCTGCGCGGCGACTCGCTCGCCTTCTACAGCCGCCTGTACGGCCACCGGCTGCGGCTGCGCCGCTTCTTCACCCTCACCGAGGCGGAGGCGACCGCGGTCGTCGCCGAGCGCCTCGGCATCGAGCCGGCCCGCAAGCCCGGGCCCGACGTCCGGATCACCCGGCGCACCCGGCTGGTCGCGAGCCTGCTCGGCACCGGCGGTCGGCCGGACCGCGCCTCCCGGATCCGGCTGCCCGTGCGCAAGCTCTACACCCAGCTGTTCTCGCCCGGCTCGGCCACCTACAGCCCGCCGTTCTTCAAGTCGTTCCTGCGGCTGGACGTCACCCCGGAGGCGGTCCGGCTGCGCTGCTTCGCCGCGACCGGCAACCGGGCGCAGGAGACCGACCCGCCGGTCGAGGACGAGGTCGTCATCCCGCTGAAGTGATCTGAAGTGATCACACGGTTGTCACACTCGCCTGCCAGAATCCAAGGGCGGAACCGCCGCACCACCGCTGGAGGAGCCCGTGCCGTCCACGCCCCGACCGCTGCGCAAGCTCGGCTTCCTCACCATCGGCCTGTTCGACCCGGCCGATCCGGCCCGGGGCCACGAGTCCACGCTGGAGATCATCGAGCTGGGCGAGCGGCTCGGCTTCGACAGCGCCTGGGTCCGCCACCGCCATCTGCAGTACGGGATCTCCTCCCCGGTCGCCGTCCTCGCCGCCGCCTCCCAGCGCACCCGCCGTATCGAGCTGGGCACCGCGGTGATCCCGCTCGGCTGGGACAACCCGCTGCGTCTCGCCGAGGACCTGGCGACGGTGGACGTGCTGTCCGGGGGCCGGCTGAACCCGGGCGTCAGCGTGGGCCCGCCGATGCACTTCGAGCAGGTCAAGGACGCCCTGTACCCGGACACCGCGGACGTCGAGGACTTCTCCTACGAGCGGGTGCGGCGGCTGCTGGACCTGGTGCGGGGAAAGCCGGCCAGCGATTTCAGCGGGACCGAGGGCTTCGAGACCTTCTCCGATGTGGTCCAGCCGCACTCCCCCGGGCTGGGGCGGCGGCTGTGGTACGGCGGCGGCAGCCTGGGCTCGGCGCGCTGGGCGGGCGAGCACGGCATGAACTTCCTCACGAGCAGCGTCGTCAAGGCGGAAGGGCCGGACGGGCCATGGGACTTCGCCGAGATCCAGCTCTCCCTCGTCCGGGAGTTCCGTGCCCGTCACCCCGACGGCGAGGGGGCCCGGGTCTCGCAGGGGCTGGTCGTGATACCCACCGACTCGGCGAGCGAGGAGCAGCGCGCCAGGTACGTGGCGTACGCGGCGAAGCGCCTGCCCCGCACGGCCTCCCCGCAGGGGCCGGGCCGGTTGCTGTTCGCCCCCGACCTGGTCGGGCGCTCCGAGGAGATCGCGGAACGGCTGCGCGCGCACGCCGCGTTCCGGGAGGTGGACGAGGTGGCGTTCGCGCTGCCGTTCACCTTCGAGCACGAGGACTACGTGCAGATCCTCACCGACATGGCGACGAAGCTGGGCCCGGCACTGGGCTGGCAGCCCCGGGGCTGAGCGCGGACGCCGACCGGGCCCTGGAGGGCGGTCACCGACGAGGTGAGTGGCGGCCGCCACCGGCGCCCCACCACTCCCACCGCCCCGCCCGTCTCACCAGCGGCCCGGCTCCGGCCCCGCCAGCGGCTCCGACGGCCTGCCGTCCACCCCCACCGGTACGTCGCCCGCGAGCATCACCCGGTGCATGATCCGGGGCGCGTTCAGGTGGGCGGTGTCGCCGGGGGCGAGGTGGATGGCGGCCCGGTTGTCCCAGAAGGCGACGCTGCCCGGCTCCCAGCGGAAGCGGACGGTGTACTCGGGGCGCACCGCCTGCTCCAGCAGCATCTCCAGCAGGGCGGCGCTCTCCGGGCGGGAGACGCCGGTGATCTGCTCCAGGTAGTAGCCGTTGACGAACAGCAACCGCTCCCCCGTCTCCGGGTGCACCCGGACCAGCGGATGCACCGAGGCCACCTGGTGGTCGAGGAGATGACGGACGTAGGCGTCGTCGCCGGGCCGGGGCTGGTAGCCCACGCCGAGCCGGTGCTCGGCGCGCAGCCCGTCCACGAAGGCCCGCACCGGCGCCGAGAGCCCGGCGTAGGCGGCGGCCAGGTTGGCCCACGTGGTGTCGCCGCCGTAGGGCGGTACGGTCTCGGCGCGCAGGATCGTGGCGGCCGGCGGATCGATCCGGGCGCCGTGGTCGCAGTGCCAGCCGCGCAGCAGGGTGTGCCGGCGGCGCCGGAGCCACTCCTCGTGCTCCATGCCGAACCGGCCGCCCCGCTCCAGCCGGTCCGCGGTGGTCTCCACCTCGGGGAAGTCCGCCGGTGAGGCGCAGCCCCGGCGGGCGAGGACCACGGGCTCGCCGAAGCGGCGGGCGAAGTCGACGTGCGCGGCGTGGTCGAGGTCCTGCCCCCGGAAGAACACCACCTTCCAGCGCAGCACGGCCCAGCGGATCAGCGCCACCACGGCGTCGTCCAGCGGCCCGGCGAGGTCGACGCCGGTGACCTCGGCCCCGATGTGTCCGGCGACGGGCCTCACCTCCACGCCCTCGACCCGCTCGCCCTGATCCGCGGTCGTCCTGTACGTCGTCATGCGCGCTCCGAGGCTTCGTCCGATCCGGCTCCACCCCTTGATCGTGGCACTGCCGCCCCTCACCCGGCGAACTCCAGGACGACCGTGTTCCGGAACACCGCCGTGCGCCGTCGGGTTGATCACCGCGCACCCCATCGGTGAGGCTGGGAAGACGACACCGCCGAGGGAAGGTCCATCGTGAACGGCATTCCGGCGCACACGCTCAACGACGGCACGACGATCCCCGCCATCGGCCTCGGCACCTGGCCGCTGGACGACACCGCCGCCGAGCAGGCCGTACGCTCCGCGCTCGGCCTGGGCTACCGGCTGGTGGACACGGCCGTGAACTACCGCAACGAGACCGGGGTCGGGCGGGGCCTGGCGGGCAGCGGCGTGCCCCGCGAGGAGGTGGTGGTGACCACCAAGCTGCCCGGCCGGCACCACGGCTACGAGGAGACCCTCGCCTCCTTCGAGGAGTCCCGGCGGCGGCTCGGCCTGGAGTACGTGGACCTGTATCTGATCCACTGGCCCAACCCCCGGGTCGGCAGGTACGTCGACTCCTGGAAGGCGATGATCAAGCTGCGCGAGGACGGGCTGGTCCGCTCGATCGGCGTCTCCAACTTCACGCCGGAGCACATCACCCGGCTGGAGAAGGAGACGGGGGTGCTGCCGTCGGTGAACCAGATCGAGATGCATCCGCTGTTCCCGCAGGAGGAGCTGCGCGCCTTCCACGGGGACAAGGGCATCGTCACGGAGAGCTGGAGCCCGCTGGGCCGGGGCAGCGACCTGCTGGACGAGCCGGCGGTCGCCGACGTCGCGGCGGCGCACGGGGTGACGCCTGCGCAGGTGCTGCTGCGCTGGCACCTGCAGCTGGGCGCGCTGCCCGTCCCGAAGTCGGCCGACCCGGGCCGGCAGCGGGCCAATCTGGACGTCTTCGGCTTCAAGCTGGACTCCGCCCAGCTGGCGGCGGTCTCCCGCCGTGCTCCGCGGCGGCTGGGCGGGGACCCGGAGACGCACGAGGAGTTCTGAAGGTTCTGGAGCCGGCCCTACTGCTCCTCGATCCGCTGCTGCGGGCCGGCGGTCCGGCCGCCGTCGCCGGCGGGCGCGGCGAGGCTGCCGAGGATGTCCAGCAACTCGGCGCTGCGGCTGCCGGGCTCGGCGTGGAAGACGACCAGGATGAGGCCGTCGGTGCCGTCCACGGACAGCTTGTGCGACTGCAGGTCGAGGTCGCCGACCTGCGGATGGGTGAGCCGGCTCACCCGGCCGCGGCGGGGCCGCACCTCGTGCCGCGCCCACAGGGTGCGGAAGCGTTCGCTGCGCAGCGACAGCTCGCCGACCAGGTCGCGCAGCCGCGGGTCGTCGGCGTCCGCGCCGGCCTCGGAGCGCAGCACGGCCACGCCCTCCTCGGTGAGGTCCTCCCAGTCGCGGCGCAGTTCGCGCTCGGCCGGGTCGAGGAAGACGGCCCGCAGGATGTTGACGCCGGGCCGGTAGTTCGGGGTGAGCGCGGTGGCGAGGGCGTTGGCGGCCAGGCATTCGGTGTAGCGGTTCTGGACGTAGGCCGGGTTGCGCGGCCAGCCGTCGATCAGCTGCAGCAGGCTCGCCGGGACCTCGCGGGTGCGGCGCCCGGGCCGGACGCCGGGGGCGGGCCGGTCTTGGGCGAGGCCCGTGAGGTGGGCCGTGCCGGCGGCGTCCAGGCGCAGGACGCGGGCGATGGCCTCCAGGACCTGCACGGACGGGTTGCGGTCCCGGCCCTGCTCCAGCCGCAGGTAGTAGTCGGAGCTGATGCCGGCGAGCATGGCGACCTCTTCGCGGCGCAGCCCCGGCACCCGGCGCAGGCCGCCGCCGGGCAGTCCCACGTCCTCGGGCCGTACCAGCGCCCGGCGGGCACGCAGGAACTCACCGAGCGCGTTCGATCGGTCCATGGGGTCACCGTACGACGGCGCGGCCGGCGGTGACTGTCCCTGCCGGTCCCAGGATCGACGGGGTACTGCAACGGCGGGCGCGAGGGGCGCAGGGTGGAGTGCGGGGCCGCCGGATGGAAGCGGTGGCCCGGACTTCTTCGAATGGGAACTCTGCGAGGTACGAGATGAGCGCACAGCTCGGCGGCACCGTCACCCCGGCCGACGGCCTGACCCTGACCCGCGTGGGGTACGGCGCGATGCAGCTGGCCGGACCGCACGTCTTCGGTCCGCCGAAGGACCGCGACCGGGCCGTGGCGGTGCTCCGCGCGGTGGAGGAGGCGGGCATCACGCACATCGACACCGCCGACTTCTACGGGCCGGTGGTCGTCAACCAGCTGATCAAGGAGGCCCTGCACCCCTACCCCGAGCAGCTGCACATCGTCACCAAGGTCGGCGCCCGCCGCGGAGCGGACGGCAGCTGGGTCCTGTCCCGGCACCCCGAGGACCTCAAGGCCCAGGTGTACGACAACCTGCGCAACCTGGGCGTGGAGGCGCTGGACGTCGTCAACCTGCGGGTGGGCGGGGTGGACGCCCCGAACGACGAGCCGCTGGCCGAGCAGTTCGGCGCGCTGGCCGAGCTGCGGGAGCGGGGTCTGATCCGGCACCTGGGGCTGAGCACGGTGACCGCAGCGCAGCTGGACGAGGCCCTGGCGATCGCGCCGGTGGTGTGCGTGCAGAACATGTACAACCTGGCCGAACGGCGGGACGACGCCCTCGTGGACCGCACTGCGGCCGGGAACATCGCCTTCGTGCCGTACTTCCCGCTCGGCGGGTTCAGCCCGCTGCAGTCCGAGACGCTGGCGAAGGTGGCCGCCCGGCTGGAGGCCTCGCCGCAGCAGGTGGCGCTGGCCTGGCTGCTGCGCCGGTCGCCGAACATCGTGCTGATCCCGGGGACGTCCTCGCCGGAGCACCTGCGGGAGAACATAGCCGCCGCGTCCCTGGCGCTGCCGGACGAGGCGGTCGCCGAGCTGGACGGCATCGCGGGCTGAGCGTCCCGGCGCGGGGTACCCGGGATCCGTGGGACGGACGTACGGAGAGGAGCCGCAGGTGGCAGCGGAGGACCGGCTGCGGACGTACCGCGGCAGGCGCGACTTCGAGCGGACCCGCGAGCCGTCGGGGCAGGGGCCCCGCGCCGGGGGCGACGAGCCCCGTTTCGTGGTGCAGATCCACGACGCGAGCCGGATGCACTTCGACTTCCGGCTCCAGGTCGACGACGTGCTGAAGTCGTGGTCGGTGCCGAAGGGCCCGTCCACGGACCCCGCCGACAAGCGGATGGCGGTGCCCACCGAGGACCATCCGCTGGAGTACGAGGAGTTCGAGGGCGTGATCCCGAAGGGCGAGTACGGCGGCGGCACCGTGATCGTGTGGGACCACGGCACGTACGAGCCGCTCAGCCACGACCGCAGGGGCCGCCCGGTGGACTTCGCCGAGTCGCTGGAGCGCGGGCACGCCACCTTCCGGCTGCACGGCAGCAAGCTGCGCGGGGAGTATGCGCTGACCCGGTTCCGCGGGGGCGAGGGCGAGCAGGAGGCCTGGCTGCTGGTGCGCAAGGGACGGGCGGGGGCCTCGGGTCACGGCACCGTGGATCCCCGGCGGGCCCGCTCGGTGCGCACCGGACGCACCCTCGCCCAGGTCGCGGCCGGCGACGGTCGGCGCAGCGGCTGAACGCCGCCAGCCTGGGCCGGTCAGCGCTGGTGGGCGCGGAGTGCGGCGAGGGCCCGGTCGGCGTGGGTGTTCATGCGCAGTTCGCTGCGGACGGTCTCCAGCACGGTGCGGTCCTGGGCGATCACGAAGGTGACGCGCTTGGTCGGGGCGAGGGCGAAGCCCCGCTTGACGCCGAAACGCTCACGGACCGTGCCGTCGGCGTCGGAGAGGAGCGGCATGCCGAGGCCGTGCCGGCCGGCGAACTCCTGCTGCTTGTCGACGGTGTCCCCGCTGATGCCGACCGGCCGGGCGCCGACGGCGGCGAACTCGGCGGCCAGGTCGCGGAAGTGGCAGGCCTCGGCGGTGCAGCCGGGGGTGAGGGCGGCCGGGTAGAAGAAGAGGACGACCGGTCCGTCGGCCAGCAGTTCGGTGAGCCGGCGGATGGCGCCGGTCTCGTCGGGCAGCGCGAAGTCCTCGACGCGGTCCCCGACCTCGATGCGTCCCGTCACGGCCGGGCCCCCTCCGTACGGGCCACGGCGCGGGCCCACAGCACCAGCGGCAACTGAAGGGGCAGCCGGGCGAGGGCGGCCGTGCGCAGCGGCGCGGGCCGGTGCCGCCAGTCCGCGGCCATCTGCACGTTCGCCGGGAACACCCCCACGAAGAAGGCCGCCGCGGCCTTCGCGGCGACCGCGCGGGTCCGGGGCGCGGCGATCCCGGCCGCCAGGGCCAGCTCGACGGCGCCGCTGCCGTACGTCCATGCCCTGCGCGAGCCCGGCAGCGCACTCGGAACGATGGCGTCGAAGGGGCGCGGGGCGGCGAAGTGGGCGACCCCTGCGGCGGCCAGCAGACCGGCGAGCAGCAGGGGCGAGCGTTCGGACCGGGACACGGTTCCTCCTCTGATGGCCTGCCGCGGATATTACTGGACGGTAGCCGAGGGGGTGACCGGTTGGGCGAAGGCGCGGTGTGCGGGATGGAAGCAGGGGAGCCCCGGCGCGCGAGGACGAACGGACGCGGGCGGCCGCCAGGCCGTGCCGTGGGCGGTGTCGCCACGCGCGGGCAAGGACGCCCAGCTGTCGGCAGGCCGGGGCCGCGGCGGCGAGGTGACGCCGCGAGCGGGCAGGATCGAGCGGCTGCCGGCCGGCAGGCCGTGGTGGCGCGGTGCCGGCACAGACCGGTGGCGACGGCGACCGGATGCCGGCCATCAGGCCGTGGCGGCGCAGTGCCGGCCCGGGCCGGTGGCGACGGCGACGGCGACGGCGACGGCGACCAGATGCCGGTCGTCGGGTGATGGCGCCGGGGCCGGCGGTACTGCCCGGGCGATGGGCCGTCCGCGGGCACCGGCCGCGTGTCGCGCGGGCCGCACCGCGCGGGAAGCTGCTGGAATCGGCAGGTCGACCGCCGTTCGTGAACACCGGAGGAATCCATGGCCTTCGCCGTCGTCGCCCAGTACCAGTGCGACCCCGCCGACGCGGACACCGTGCGGGACGCGCTGCGCAAGATGCGTGAGCTGGTCTTCTCGGAGCCGGCGAACCTCGCCTACGAGGCGCACGAGGTCGTCGACCGGCCCGGAGCGTTCATGCTGTACGAGCGCTACACGGACCGGGCCGGCTTCGAGGCGCACAAGGAGACGGAGCACTTCGCGGAGCTGATCCGGGGAACGGTGTTCCCGCTGCTGAAGGAGCGGACCGTCACCTTCGCCGAGACGATCTGACGATCTGCCGCGGACGGCCTCCCTCCCGCTCGCCGTACCGGATGTACTCCTCAGCCACCGGAGGCCCGTTCGCCGACCCCCGAACGGGCCTTCGGTTCGTGGAACGCGGCCGGCGCCGCACCCGGGGACAGGTGCGGCGCCGTGCGCGGAGCCGGTGCGGACGCGAGGCCCTGCTCAAGGGGCCGCCCAGGCGGGTCAGCCCGCGGTGACCAGCTTCTGGCCGGTACCGGTGGTTTCCGGGCGGCGGGAGGAGCGGACGGCGGCGATGCCGATGAACACCATGGACGACACACCGGCGAGGGCGAAGGCGGTGAAGCCCCAGTCGCCGTTGCCCGACGCGAGCAGCTGGCCGCCGAGCCAGGGGCCGAAGACGGCGCCGAAGCGGCCCATGCCGGAGGTCCAGCCGACGGCGGTGGCGCGGCTGTCCGGGGTGGAGCGGATGGAGACGGTCGCGTAGATCATCACCTGGGCGCTGTTGAGGAACACGCCGGTGACGAAGACGACGAGGTAGGTCAGGCCGAGCGGCATGTGCACGCTGAGCAGGAAGACACCGGCCGCGGTGAGCGCGAACCAGATCGCCGAGATGCGCGGGGCGCCGAAGCGGTCGGAGGCGCGGCCGGCGACGAGCATGCCGACGATGCCGCCGAGGTTGAACAGCACCACGAAGCTCAGGGCGGAGCCGAGGTTGTAGCCCTCGTTCCGCATGAGGGTGGGCAGCCAGGTGGCGACGCCGTAGACGAGGAGCAGGCCGCCGAAGGAGGCCAGCCAGTACAGCAGGGTCTGCAGCCACTCGTCCTTGCGGAACAGGCCCAGCAGGGCGTCCCAGCGACGGGCCGGGGCCTTCGTGCCGGGCGCGGCGGGCAGGTCGACCTCGTAGCGGGCGGCGAGGGACCGCGCCTCCTCGCCGCGGCCCTTGGCGAGCAGGAAGCTCAGGGACTCGGGCATGACCTTGGCGAGCACCGGGACGAAGAGCAGCGGCACCACGCAGACCCAGAAGGCGGACCGCCAGCCGTGCGGCTCCACCAGCCACTTGGCGACGTACGCGGAGAGGATGCCGCCGGCGTGGTGGGCCGTCATCAGCAGGCCGACGGTCAGCGCGGCCCGGCCGCCGCGGGCGAAGTCGGAGACCATGCTGATCGCGGTGGGCAGCAGACCGCCGAGGCCGACGCCGGCCAGCGTCCGGCCGAGACCGAAGACGGCGACCGAGCCGGACAGGGCGCACATCCCGGACGCCAGCGAGAACAGGGTGACGCAGCCGACCATCAGCTTCTTGCGGCCGACGCGGTCGGCGACCGTGCCGGCGGCCAGCGCGCCCACCAGCATGCCGAAAGTGGCGTAGCTGCCGAGGTCGCCGGCCTGGCCCGGGGTGATCCCGAGGGCCTTGGTCGCCAGCATGTGCGGCAGGACCGAGCCGTAGATGAACATGTCGAGGCCGTCGAAGAGGACGGCGAGCCAGCACAGCGCGACGACCAGCAGGGCCAGTCTGCCGCCGCGGGCGGACGGGGTCGGGGAGGAGGACATCGTTGGTTACCTCTCGTGCGGGGTGTGCCCGACGGTAGGAAGCCGCCCCCGTGGAGTCAACAATTTTGTCAACAATCAAAGCAACAATCTGCTCACGGGGGCGGCTTCGCCGGCCGTCACGCCACGGGCGGCGTGCCGTGGGTGTGGAAGGACTCGATGGTCTTCAGGCCCCAGGCCTGCCCCTTCTTCCGTTCCGCCTCGGTCCAGGTGATCAGCGGCCAATCCGGGGCGAGGACCAGCCGGGTGAGCGGGTTGCACAGCTCGATGCGGTTGCCGCCCGGCTCGTAGACGTACAGGAAGAACGTCTGCTGGATGGCGTGCTTGTGCGGCCCGGTCTCGATGAACACACCGGCGTCGATGGCGAGATCGGCCGCCCGCAGGATGTCCTCGCGGGTGTCGGTCGCGAAGGCGATGTGGTGCAGCCGGCCGGCCGAGCCGGTCCAGTCCTCCGTGTACACCACGTCGTACGACTTGTTCGTGAAGGTCAGCCAGCGGGCCGCGATCCGGCCGGAGTCGAGCCGGATCTGCTCCGTGGGCCGGGCGCCGAGCACGTTCTGCTGGAACTCGGCGTTGGTGAGCACGTCGGCCGCGAGGAAGTTGACGTGGTCCAGGCGGCGGACTCCCACGCCCCGGTTGGGCTTGGCCTGCGGCTGGTTCTTCAGCGCGGGTTTCAGCTCCTCGGGTGCCCGGTAGTGCTCGCTCTCCCAGTACAGGGCGTGCTCGTGGCCGTCGGGGTCGGTGGTGACGTACAGCTTGCCGAGTCCGGGTTCGTCCTCCACCCAGCGGCCGGTGCCGCCGGCCTCCTCGACCGCCCTCACCCGGCGCTGGAGCGCCTCCTCGCCGGAGGTGCGCAGCGCCAGCCGGCCGAGGCCGGGGGTGTCGCGGGCGGTGAGGACCAGGCTGTGGTGCTCGTAGTCGTCGAAGGTGCGCAGGTAGACGGTGCCGCCGTCCTCCCCGTTCACCGTGAGACCCAGGTAGTCGGTGAAGAAGGCGACACTCGCGTCCAGGTCGGGGGTGAACAGCTGGGTGTGGCCGATATGGGCGATGTCACCGAGGGGCGGAGCCATCATTGCCTCCTTGGGGGCGTGCTGGGACGGCGGCGCGGGGGAAGACGCTGCCGTCGAAGATCTTGCGGGCGGTGCGGACGACGGCAGTACGCCGCACCCTCGGGCCCTGCGGGTCGACGTCCGTGTCGATGTCCAGGAAGCCCGTGGGGTGTTCGATGCGGACGCGGTCGCCGTGCTCGGGCAGTTCGGCGATCCCCTCCCCCACTCCCCCGGGCAGCCTGAGCCCGGCGGCCACGCTCGCGGCGCCGAGGACGCCGATGGAGGTGTGGCAGCGGACGGGGATGAAGGTGCGGGTGGTGACCGCGCCGCCGGAGCGGGGCGGAGCCAGCAGGGTGAGCTTGGGGACGGTGGCGTGCTCGACGTCGCCGAGCCCCATCAGCTTCCCGGCGGCGAGCCGGATGTCCCTCAGGCGGTCGCCGAGCGCCAGGTTCTCCTCCAGGTCGCCTGGCGGCTCGTACCCGCTGACGCCCAGAGCGGCCGCGGGGATCAGCACGGTCGGCATCCCGTTGTCCACGCAGGTCACCTCGGTGCCGGCGACGGTGTCCCGGACGCTGCCGGTGGGCAGCAGGGGCGCGTCGGCGGGCGGGAACTCGATCACGACGGGCGCCGCGGTGCCGGGCACCCCGGAGATCTCGGCGTCCCCGGTGTAGTCGACGCGTCCGCCGGGGGTGGGGAAGGTGGCGACGGCCCTCTCCCCGGTGTTCAGCATGCGGATCCGTACGGAGGTCTCGCCGTCGGCGGGGGCCACGAGCCCCCGCTCGACGGCGAACGGGCCGACTCCGGCGAGGATGTTCCCGCAGTTCTGACGGTCGCTCACCTCGGCCCGGTCGACGGCAACCTGGAGGAACAGGTAGTCGACGTCGGCGTCCGGGCCGGCGGAGGCGGAGACCACGGCCACCTTGCTGGTGAGCGGGTGGGCGCCGCCGAGGCCGTCGATCTGGCGCGGGTCGGGGCTGCCCATGATCCGCAGCAGCAGGTCGTCCCGGGCCTCGGGGTCGTCGGGGAGGTCGCCGGCCAGGAAGTAGGCGCCCTTGGAGGTGCCGCCGCGCATCAGCGTGCAGCGCACCTCCGCAGGCCCGGTCATGCCCCGGCTCCGTCCCGGGCGACGTCGTCGTACGGCCGGTAGGTGACGCCCAGTTCGGCGAGCCTCTCGCGCAGTCCGTAGCGGTCGAGGCCGAGTTGGCCGTCCTGGAAGGCGGCGCGGGAGGCGGCCTCCTTCACCTCGCGTGCCTCGGCGGCCTCGGCGGCCCGGCGGGCCCTGTGCCGGGGGACGACCACCACGCCGTCGTCGTCGGCGAGGATCACGTCGCCGGGGTTGACGACCTGGCCGCCGATGGCGACCGGGACGTTGACCGAGCCGCCGGTCGCCTTCACGGTGCCCTGCGCGCTCACGGCCGCCGCCCAGCCGGGAAAGCCCAGCTCCCGCAGCTCCTGGGTGTCGCGGATGCCCGCGTCGATGACGACGCCGCGCACCCCGCGCCGCTTGAGCGCGGTGGCGAACAGCTCGCCGAACATGCCGTCGGTGGAGGGCGAGGTGGTGGTGACGACCAGGATGTCGCCCTCGCCGCACTGCTCCACGGCCGCGTGGATCATGAGGTTGTCGCCGGGCCAGGACAGCACGGTGACCGCGGTGCCGGCGACCCGGACGCCCTGCTGGACGGGGCGCAGCCGCGCGGGGAGCAGCCCGGTGCGGCCCATCGCCTCGTGCACGGTGGCCACGCCGTACCCGGCGAGGGCGTCGACGTCCTTGGCCTCGGCCCGGGGTACGTCGGTGATGATCACGCCGCTCATGCCAGCTCCTTCGTGACCTGCGGGTAGGGACGCATGTAGGCCTCGGCCATGGTCTTGTGCGGCAGGCCCAGGTTCGGGCCCGCGTTGCGCTTGAGCTGCACACCGCGGCGGACGGCGAGATCGGTGTAGTAGTCCCACAGGTGCTGCTGGGCGCCGAGGCACTCCATCGCCTTGCGCTTGGTCTCCCACACCTCGGTGATGTCGAGCAGGACCTCGGGCCTGAAGCCGCTCATCTCGGGCTGGTGGGGCTCGAAGTAGAAGACGGGCGGGGCACCGATGATCTCGCCGGGGCCCGGGTAGCCGATGGCCTGGGCGAGCACACGGGCTTCCAGGGCCATGCGGTTGGCGGCCGGGTGGTCGCCGTTGTACGGGTCGTCCACCGGGTGGGTGAGGACGACGTCGGGCTGTGTCTCGCGGTAGACGGCGACGAGGCGGTCGGTCAGCTCGGCGGTGGCGACGAGGGGGTAGTCGCCGGCGTCGAAGAAGCGGACCTCGGCGCCGAGGGTGGCGGCGGCCCGCTCGGCCTCGTCCCGCCGGATGGCCTTGATCTCCTCCAGGGTCCGGCCCTCGCGCCACGCCTTGGCGGACTCGCCGCGCTCGCCGAAGGTCAGACAGGCGATGGTGACCTTCTCGCCGCGGGCCGCGGCCAGGGCGATGGCTCCGCCCGCGCGCCACACGAAGTCCCCGGCGTGCGCGGTGACGACCAGGGTCGAACGAGGTGGGTTTTCGGGCGCGTCGGCGTGCGTCATTGCAGAGTTCTCCCTCTTCGGGCTCGGTGCGCCGCACGGACGGATCCCTGCGGCGCCCTCGCCTCGGTGGACAGGTGCGCGCCCGTGTCCCGTTCGGCGTGCTCAGTCCTTGAGCGCCTCGATCACGCCGGCGAGGTGGGCGCGGACGGCCGCTTCGGCCGCCTGCGGGTCCCTGGCCCTGATCGCGTCGATCATCGCCAGGTGCTCGCTCAGGGATTGCTGCGGACGCCCCGGCCGGAGCGCCAGCTGGAAGCGGTGTCGGACCAGTTGGGCGTTCAGCCGCTCCAGCAGCTCGACCGCGGTCCGCTGTCCGGAGATCAGCCGGATCCGCTCGTGCAGCCGGTGGTTGAGGTCGGAGTACGTGACCGGCTCGCCGGCGGCGACGGCCTTCTCCATCGCCACGCCGAGGTCGGCCAGCTCCTCCAGCTGCTCGTCGCTGGCGGCGACGGCGGCCTTGGACGCGCACAGGCCCTCCAGGACCATGCGGCACTCCGTGATCGCGACCGCTTCCTCCACGGTCACCACCCGCACCCGCGAACCGCGGTTGCGGATCCTCTCGACCAGTCCCTGCGCCTCCAGATCGATCAGCGCCGCACGGATGCTGGCCCGCGTCACACCGAACTGCTCGGCGAGTTCGTTCTCCACCAGCCGCTGGGCCGGCGCCATCTCGCCGTGCAGGATCGCCTGCCGCAGCTTCGTCAGCGCGTGCTGCTTGGCCTGCTCTCCGGTGGTCGGACGGGCTTCCTTCGGCATGTGCCCTCCCTGAGTGAGTGCCTGTCGAAACTAAATCTAGCCCGACAAGATTGTCAACAATTTTGTCTGAGCTTTTCGTGTCTTGCCCGGGCCGCGACGACCGGCGCAGTCTGGAGGTATGGCTGCTCAGGAGGGCCCCACGCTGATCGCTTCCGTGCAGCGGGCCTTCCGGCTGCTGGAGGCGGTGAGCGCGCACGAGAACGGCGCGCCGGCGAAACAGCTGGCCCGCGAGACGGAGTTGCCGCTGGCCACCGCCTATCACCTGCTGCGCACGCTGGTGCACGACGGCTATGTGCGCAAGCTGGACGACGGCGGCTTCGTCCTCGGCGACCGGCTGGGCTCCCTGCGGACGGCCGGCCGCGCACAGACCCTGCTCAGCCGGGTGCGCCCGGCGCTGGCCGCCCTCCGGGACGACCTGGCCACGGCCGCGTACCTCACCTTCTACGAGGAGGGCGAGATCAGGGTCGCCGAGATCGTGGACAGCCCGCGCACGCCCCGCGTGGATCTCTGGGTGGGCTTCGAGGACGCCGGCCACGCCACCGCCCTGGGCAAGTCCGTGCTGCGCGAACTGGACGAGGAGGGCCGCCGGGAGTATCTGTCCCGCCACCACCTGGCCGACCTCACCCCGCGGACGATCACCAGCCTTCCGGTGCTGCTCCGCCGGCTCGAGACGCCCCCGCTGGCGCCGGCCGTCACGGACCTGGAGGAGTACGCGCTCGGCACCGTGTGCGTCGCCGTGCCCGTCTACCGCGGCAGCACCCCCGGATCGCTCGGCGTCTCCCTGCCGGTGGAGCGGCAGGACCGGCTCCAGGAGGCCAGGGAGCGTCTGCTCCCGGTCGCGAGCCGGATCACCAGGAGCCTCTCGCTCACTATCTGAAAACCCGCTCCTTGTGACCGCCCTCACCCAGCGCTTTTCCTGGACGTAACCGACATTCCGGGCGAGACCCACCTACGGGAGAGGACTGCGGACGAGACATGCTCCAGGCCCCACACCATGGCGACCATGACGCGGCGAGGCGGCTGCCCGGGAAGGGTGCGGCCGCCGCCCGGAGAGCACTTGGCCGGTGTGCCGACGGGCACGTGGCCTCGGGCCTGCACATGCTGCCGGTGCTGGTCGTCGCCGTCATCGCCCTCGTGGACGTCACGTCCGGGGTGGGGATGCCCTGGCTGCCGCTGCTGGCGGCCGGCCCCGCGCTCGCGGCCTCCACCAACGGGCCGCGCGGTGTGCTCTGCGTCGGCCTGCTCGCCGGTGCGGTGGGCGTGGCGCTGGCCGTGCTGCACGCGGCTCCGGTGCGCGAGCCCGCGGCGGTGGTGTCCGTCCTGCTGGCCGTCACCACGGCGAGCGGCCTGGCCAGCGCGCTGCGCGCCCGCCGGGAGCGGGTGCTCGCCGCCGTCCGCTCGGTCGCCGAGGCCGCCCAGCACGCCCTGCTCCAGCCCGTCCCGGAGACCGTGGGCCCGTTCCAGGTGGCCGTCCGCTACAGCGCCGCGGCGGCGGAGGCGAGGATCGGCGGGGATCTGTACGCCCTGGTGCCCACGCCCTACGGCATCCGGCTGATCGTGGGCGACGTGCGGGGCAAGGGGCTGCCCGCCGTGGGCACCGCCGCCCTCGTGCTCGGAGTCTTCCGGGAGGCCGCCCATGACGAACCCGACCTGCTCGACGTCGTCACGCGGATCGAGCGGAGCCTGGCGCGCAACCTGGGCGCCGACGACTTCGTCACCGCCGTGGTCGCGGGACACACCCGGTCGGGCCACCTGGAGATCGTCAACTGCGGACACGCCCCGCCGCTGGTGATCTCCGCCTCCGGCCGGGTCCGGGCGGTGGAGTCCGACCGCCCCGCCGCGCCGCTCGGCCTGCGCGCCCTCTCGGGCGAGGCCCCCCGCCTGCAGCGTCTGCCCTTCGCGGTGGGCGACCAGCTGCTGTGCTACACCGACGGGGTCACGGAGGCCCGCGACCACACGCGTGCCTTCTATCCGCTGGCGGACGGCGTGGCCCGCCATGTGTGCGAGGACCCGGCGCGCACGCTCACCGCGCTGCACGACGAGCTGCTGGACCATGTGGGCGGCCGGCTGCACGACGACGCCGCCCTGCTGCTGCTCCGGAAGACCGCCGCGGAGGAGCCGGACCGCGCGCCCGCGTCGTACGAAACGGCGCTGCGGCCCTATGCCACCCGGGTCAGTACGTCTGACGCACGTCCAGTTCCGCCCACCGGGTGACGCCGTCGAGGTGGGTGCGTATGCCGTGGCGCGTCGCCAGGGCGTGGACGATCGCCTCGCCCCTGCCGTGCTCGTCGGGGTCGGCGCCGACGAGGGGCGCCGTGAGGGCGGGGCCCGCGTCGGCGACCTCGATCCGCAGTGTCCCGCCGCGCTCGCCCCGCACCCAGGACAGCCGCAGCACGGCCGGGGGCCGGGCGTGCAGGATCGTGTTGGTGACGAGTTCCGACACCACCAGCAGCGCGTCGTCGGCGAGGAGCGGACACACCCGCCAGCCGTCGAGGACCACCTCGGCGCGACGGCGTACGGCCGACACCGCCGCGGTGACGGGCGGCACCGGGCACACGTGTTCGTACGCCGCCTGAACCAGCGTCTTGAGCTGTGCCGCCATGTTCTCTCCCGAGGGTCTCTCCGGCCGGTCCGGCACGACATTTCCGGTCCTTTCCGGGCTCCCCAGCACGCTATGGAGACAAATCGGACCGGTCAATGAACGGCGGTCGGCATTACCGAACGCCCGCTGCTCCTCCCCCACGGGCAAGCCACCCGTGCGGGTAATAGGCTCGCTTCATGGCCGGACCGGTCCAGTCGATCGAACGGGCTGCGGCGATCCTGCGGCTGCTCGCCGGCGGGCCCCGCCGGCTCGGTCTCGGCGAGGTGGCGGCCTCGCTCGGGCTGGCGAAGGGCACCGCCCACGGCATTCTGCGCACGCTCCAGCACGTGGACTTCGTGGAGCAGGACGCGGCGACCGGGAAGTACCAGCTCGGCGCGGCCCTGCTGCATCTCGGCACCAGTTATCTCGACGTCAACGAGCTGCGTTCGCGCTCCCTGAACTGGGCCGACGCCCTGGCCGCCCGCAGCGGGGAGGCGGTACGGCTGGGCACTCCCCTGGAGGGCAGTGTCCTCGTCGTCCACCACGTGTTCCGGCCGGACGACACCTTCCAGACCCTGGACGTGGGCACGCTGCTGCCGCTGCACGCCTCCTCGCTCGGCAAGGTGCTGCTGGCGTTCGGCACCGCGAGCATCGAGGAGGCGCCCGGGCGGGGCCTGGAGGCGTACACCCGGCACACCCTGGTCGATCCCGAGCGGCTCGCCCGGGCGCTGGCGGAGGTCAGGGACCTCGGCTGGGCCGCCGAGGTCCAGGAGATGAGCATGGGCGAGGCGGGGATCGCCGCACCGATCCGCGGGCACGGCGGGCTCGTCGTCGGCGCCATCGGGCTGTCCGGGCCGGTCGAGCGGATCTGCGACGGCCAGGGCCGGCCGCGCCCGAGTCTGATCACGCTGCTCCGGGAAGCCGCGCGCGCGATCTCCCGGGACCTGGGAGCCGCCCGCTGGTAGGCCAGGACAGCCGCCCCTCTACCCGTCGGAAGGCAGACCCGATCATGGCTGAACGGTACGTAATGTCCATCGATCAGGGCACCAACTCCACCCGATGCATCCTGTTCGACCACCGCGGGCGGCTGGTCTCGGTCGCGCAGAAGGAACACCGGCAGCACTTCCCCCGGCCCGGCTGGGTGGAGCACGACGCCATGGAGATCTGGCAGAACCTGCGGCACGTCGTCCCCGAGGCCCTGGCCTGCGCCGGTGTCGACGCCGGGCAGGTCAGCGCCATCGGGCTGGCCAACCAGCGGGAGACGACGGTGCTCTGGGACCGGCGCACCGGCGCCCCGCTGGGCCGGGCGATCGTCTGGCAGGACACCCGCACGGCGCCGCTGGTGGACGCCCTCCGAGAGCACCCCGGGGAGGAGTTCTTCCAGCAGCGGTGCGCGCTGCCGCCCTCGACGTACTTCTCCGCGCTGCGGCTTCGCTGGCTGTTCGACCACGTCAAGGGCGTCCAGCAGCGCGCCGAGGACGGCGATGTGCTGTTCGGGACGATGGAGAGCTGGCTGATCTGGAATCTGACCGGCGGCGCCGCGGGCGGCCTGCACATCACCGACCCCACCAACGCCAGCCGCACGATGCTGATGAACATCCGCACGCTGACCTGGGACGACGAGCTGCTGGCCTTCTTCGGCGTGCCGCGCGCCATGCTGCCCGGGATCCGCCCCTCCGCGCAGCCGTACGCCGAGGCCCGCGCCCTGCTGCCCGGGGTCGCGATCACGGCCGCCCTCGGCGACCAGCAGGCCGCCCTGTTCGGCCAGACCTGCTTCTCCCCGGGCGAGGCCAAGTGCACCTACGGCACGGGCAGCTTCCTGCTGCTCAACACCGGCAGTGAACTCGTGCGCTCCCGGCACGGGCTGCTCACCACCGTGGCGTACAAGATCGGGGACCAGCGGCCGGCCTACGCGCTGGAAGGGTCGATCGCCGTCACCGGCGCGCTTGTGCAGTGGTTCCGCGACCGGCTCGGGCTGATCGGCAGCGCCCCGGAGATCGAGACGCTGGCGCGGACGGTCGAGGACAACGGCGGCTGCTACATCGTGCCCGCGTTCTCGGGCCTGTTCGCACCCCGCTGGCGCAGTGACGCGCGCGGGGTCATCGTCGGCCTCACCTCGTACATCACCAAGGGGCACCTGGCGCGGGCCGTGCTGGAGGCCACCGGCTGGCAGACCCGGGAGGTCGTCGACGCCATGAACGCCGACTCCTCGGTCTCCCTCAAGCAGCTCAAGGTGGACGGGGGCATGACCGCGGACAACCTGCTCATGCAGTTCGTCGCCGATGTGCTGGACGTGCCGGTGGTACGGCCCATGGTGGCCGAGACGGTGTCCCTGGGGGCCGCCTACGCGGCGGGGCTCGCCGCCGGCTACTGGCCCGATCTGGAGGTGCTGCGCCACAACTGGCACCGGGCTGCCCAGTGGCTGCCGGACATGGACCCCGGGCTGCGGGAGTCGGAGTACGACAACTGGCAGCGGGCCGTCGAACGCTCCCTGGGCTGGGTCCGGCCCCCGCGGCCGGGCTGACGCCGGCCCGCCGGCAGGCGCCGCGGGGCTCGGCGAGGCGCGGAGCACGGCCTGCGGCCCGCGGTCACGCCGGGGACGGCGGAGAAGGCCGGGGTGAGGTCCGCCGCCCGGCCCGGCCGACCGGGGCCAGCCACAGGCCCAGGATGGCGTCCGCGAGCCCCGCGGCCGCGTCCGCCCAGGTGGCGCGCGGGGTGGGGGCGCCCTCGGCGAGAGCGCGCTCGCGTTCTGCGCAGGTGTGCAGGATCAGCAGGCGGACCATCTGGCCGCGTTCGGCGCGGACCTCGGACGGCAGCTCCGGGAGGGTGCGGTTCAGCCCCTCGACGGCCTGCCGCAGCGCCGGCGAGGTCATGGACTCCTCGACCATGATCTGGTGCAGCGCCGGGTCGGTCATGACCTGGGCGCAGAACCGGGCGTACCAGGTGGGGCTGCCGAGCCCGGCGAGGTGCTCGGTCATGGGCCGTACCAGGCAGTCCACCCAGTCGCGTACATCGGTGGAGTCGCCCGCCGCGGTGAGGGCCCGCTCTCTGAGCACCTCGAGGCGCTCGGTGTGCCGGCGGGCCACCGCGCGGACCAGATCGGCCTTCGTGCCGAAGTGGTAGCCGACCGCCGCGTTGTTGCCCTGGCCCGCGGCCTCGCTGACCTGGCGGTTGGAGACGGCGTACACGCCGTGCTCGGCGAACAGCCGTTCCGCCGCGGTCAGAATGGCCTCCCGCGTAGCACTCACCTGCTCGGCCCGCGCCGTCCTGCGCGCCATGCTCACCACCGTTCCGGGACCGTGCACCGCCCCGGAACGGCCGGTCCCGCGCGCCGCCCCGGGCCCTCGACCGGGCGGCGAGGTCCAGCCGGAGAAGCCTACGGCGCGCGCCGGCCCCCACCTCGTACGGGCCCCGCGTGTGCCGCTTCTCCGGACCGCTACAGTAAGTCAAGCACTTGACTTAAAAGCTGGCCCCTTCTCGGCCGATGCCCGTTTCCCGCTCCTCCCGGAAGGTCTCTCCCATGACCGATGCCCCCGACCGGCCCGCCGAGGCCGGCGCAGTCCTGCCGCCGCGGCCCGGTGCCGTGGTGGCAGTGCTGGCCCTGGCCGGTATCACCGTGTCGCTGATGCAGACCCTGGTGATCCCGATCGTTCCGGAGCTGCCCGTCTATCTGCACGCCTCGGCTTCCGACGCCGCCTGGGCGGTGACGGCGACCCTGCTGGCCGCCGCCGTGGCCACTCCGGTGGCGGGCCGGCTCGGCGACATGTTCGGCAAGCGGCGTCTGCTGCTGGCCAGCCTGGTGCTGCTGGTGGCCGGTTCGGTGGTGTGCGCGCTCAGCGACGCGCTGGTGCCGATGATCGCCGGCCGTGCGCTCCAGGGGCTCGCCGCGGCCGTGGTGCCGCTCGGCATCAGCATCATGCGGGACGAGCTGCCGCCGGAGAAGCTGGCCGGCTCGACCGCGCTGATGAGCGCCTCGCTCGGGGTCGGCGGCGCGCTCGGGCTGCCCGCCGCCGCGTTCATCGCGGACCACTTCGACTGGCACGTGCTGTTCTGGACGTCCGCCTCGCTGGGCGTCGTCGCCTTCGTCCTGGTCCTGAGCCTGGTGCCGGAGTCGGGTGTGCGGACCGGCGGCCGGTTCGACCTGGTGGGTGCGCTCGGCATGGCCGTCGGGCTTGTCTCGCTGCTGCTCGCCGTCTCCAAGGGCGCCGACTGGGGCTGGGGCAGCGGCACCACCCTCGGCCTGTTCGCGCTCGCGGTGCTGGTCCTGGCTGCCTGGGGTCTCTTCGAACTGCGCACGTCCGCCCCGCTGGTCGACCTGCGCACCACGGCCCGCCGCCAGGTGCTCTTCACCAATCTGGCGTCCATCGCGTTCGGCTTCTCGATGTTCGCCATGTCCCTGGTCCTGCCGCAGCTGCTCCAGCTGCCCACGCAGACCGGTTACGGCCTGGGCCGGTCCATGCTGACCGTGGGCCTGGTCATGGCACCGCAGGGCCTGGTGATGATGGCCATGGCGCCCGTCTCCGCAATGATCACGAAGGCGCGGGGGCCGAAGATCACGCTGATGGCGGGGGCGTTGATCGTCGCCGCGGGCTACGGCCTGAACATCGTGCTGATGAGCGAGGTCTGGCAGCTGGTCCTGGTGTCCTGCGTCATCGGCGCGGGTGTCGGTTTCGCCTACGGCGCCATGCCGGCCCTGATCATGGGCGCGGTCCCGCCGTCGGAGACGGCCGCCGCCAACAGCCTCAACACGCTGATGCGGTCCATCGGCACCTCGGTGGCCAGCGCGGTCGCCGGGGTGATCCTGGCGCAGATGACGATCAGCCTCGGCGGCCACGCGCTGCCGTCCGAGAACGGCTTCAAGGCCGTCATGGCGGTCGGCGCGGGCGCGGCAGTCCTGGCCTTCGTCCTCGCCTCGTTCCTCCCCCGGCCCCGCCCGGCCGCCCAGGACCGGGCTCCGGCACCGAAGGAGCCCTCGGCGGAGACGGTCGGCTGACGCGGGGGCGTGGCCGCACAAGTGCGCCCGTGCGGCCACGCCCCGGTCACGGTCCCCGGACAGGATCGGCCCGGTGCCGCGGGATCCGTTCAGGGGAACCCGGCGGCGAAGGCGCGTGAGGGCGCCGGGAGTGGTCGAGATGTTCAGCCGTGACCGCCGTGACCCTGCCGCTGATCGCGCCGATGCTCGCCACCCCCGGCACGCTGCCGCCCGCCGCCCAGGACGCGCGGTGGGCGTACGAGACCAAGCAGGACGGGCAGCGGGTGATGGTCTATCTGCCGGGTGACGGCAGCCTGCTGCTGCGCGCCCGCTCGGGCGAGGACATCACCGCGGCCTATCCCGAGCTGCGGCCGGTCGGCGCGGCGCTGGGCGGCACGCCCGCCGTGCTGGACGGCGAGGTGCTGGCCCTGGACGAGCACGGGCGGGCCGACTTCCAGCTGCTGCAGAGCCGGATGGGCCTCGCCCACGCGCCCGCGCGGGCGGCGCGCCGGGCCGCCCAGGTGCCGGTGCACCTGGTGCTGTTCGACGTGCCGTACCTGGAGGAGCCCCTGCTGCGGCTGCCGTACGCACAGCGGCGCGCCCGGCTGACCGGGCTGGGCCTGTCGGGGCCGTACTGGTCGACGCCGGGCGCGGTCACCGGGCACGGCGCCGAGGCGCTCGCGGCGACCCGGGAGCACGGCCTGGAGGGCCTGGTGTGCAAGCGGCTGGACTCGGTGTACGAGCCCGGGGTCCGCTCCCGCGCCTGGATCAAGATCCGGAACATGCGGGCCGAGGACGTGATCGTCGGCGGCTGGCTGCCCGGCAAGGGGCGGCTGAGCGGGCTGCCCGGCGCCGTGCTGGTGGGACAGCGCGACGCGGCCGGCCGGCTGCGGTACGTCGGCGGGGTGGGCACCGGCTGGAGCGAGGCGGAGCGCGCCGAACTGGCCCGGTTGCTCGCCGAGACGGCGAGCCGGCGGTGCCCGTTCGAGCCGGCGCCGCGCGTCCCGGACGCGCGCTGGGTGCGGCCCGTGCTGGTCGGCGAGGTCAGCTACAGCACCCGTACCCGGTCGGGGATGCTGCGCCAGCCGTCGTGGCTGCGGCTGCGCCCCGATCTGCCGCCGGAGGAGTCGGCGGCGGACCTGCCCGGGGACGCCGGCTGAGCCCGCGGGGTCTATCGTGTGCGCATGCCGGTTCCCGAACTGATCCGTGTCGTCTCCCGTGACTCCCCCATGGCGCTGGCCCAAGTGGAGCGGGTGCGCGCCGAGTTGGCCGTGCTGCACCCGGGTGTGCGCACCGAGGTGGTGCCGGTGAAGACCACCGGCGACAAGTGGCTCGGCGATCTGTCCCAGGTCGAGGGCAAGGGGGCGTTCACCAAGGAGGTCGACGCGGCCCTGCTGGCCGGTGAGGCCGATCTCGCCGTGCACTGCGTCAAGGACGTGCCCGCGGACCGGCCGCTGCCCGCCGGGACGGTGTTCGCCGCCTTCCTCAAGCGGGACGACGTCCGGGACGCGCTGGTCCACCCGGACGGGCTCACCCTGGACGAGCTGCCGGCCGGCACCCGGATCGGGACCTCCGCGGTGCGCCGGATCGCGCAGCTGGCGGCCACGCATCCGCACCTGGAGTGCGTGCCGTTCCGCGGCAACGCCAACCGCCGGCTGGAGAAGCTGGCCGCCGGGGACGCCGACGCGCTGCTGCTGGCGGTGTCCGGTCTGGAGCGGATCGGCCGCACGGACGTGATCAGCCAGGTGCTGTCGCCGGAGGAGATGATGCCGCCGATCGGCGCGGGCATCCTCGCTCTGCAGTGCCGCGAGGACGACACCGCGGTGATCGACGCGGTCAGCGGGCTCGGCGACCCGGACACCCATCGGGAGGCGACGGCCGAGCGGATGTTCCTGCATGTGCTGCAGGGCCACTGCAACAGCCCGATCGCCGGGTACGCGCGCGTGGACCGCAGCGGGGAACTGTCCCTGCGCGCCTGTGTGTTCACCCCGGACGGCAAGACCCGGCTGAACGCCCACGAGTGGGCGGGCCGGCTCGACCCGGCCACGCTGGGCACCTCGGTCGCGGTCGCGCTGCTGCGGCAGGGCGCGCGGGAGATCATCGACGGCATCCCCCACTGACCGCACCGCCCGGACGGGCTCTGCGCGATCCGGCCGCTGCGGGACGGGCCGTACGACGGCCCCGTCCCCGGGCCCGAAGGGGACCGGCCCCGGTCAGGCGGTGCCGGGTTCCGTCTGGTCCCTCAGGTCCTGCAGGAAGGCGCTGACCTGGTGGGCGAGTCCGCCCTGGCCGGCGGCGCAGGCCGTCGCCGCGCTGGTCTCCAGCACGCCGATCCCCCCCGTCCACAGCCGGCGGTCGGCCCACTCCTCCTCGACCCGCAGCTGCACCTGCACGTCCACGTGGCTCAGGGCGGCCTCGGGGGCGGCGGCGTAGACCACGGCGGTGGCCCGGCGCAGCGGGTAGACGTCGAAGCCCTCGATGAACTGGGAGTTGCGCCAGTCGATGAACGCGCCCTCGCCGTCGGGGCCGACCCGGACGTCGATCTGACCGTCCTCCAGGTGGACTCCCAGGGGCCGTGCGCCGCGGTTCTCGACCGTCACCCGGACACTGAAGTACGTCAGCCCGGCGGCGGCGTCGTCGCGTCCGCGTGGCGGCTCCGCGGCCTCCAGGCGGTGGACGCGGACCCGCAGACCGGCGTGCTCGTCGTACTCGTGCCAGTCCCCGACCACGTTCGGCTCGTACACAGTGCCCCTCTCGACCTTCGAGAGCTGCTGTCTATCTGTGTGCTCAGCGCACTGTCAAATGAGCGGAATGCACTGTGGCCAGGGGGTTCGCCCGCTTTGATCGCTGATCAAGCGCTGCGCAGGAAGGATGCGTGCGCGGCACCCGAGGGCGGGGTGCGGGTGCGTGCCGCACATCACGTCCGCGCCAAGATCACCGGGCGAGCCGGCCGAGCAGCGAGGAGGCCGCGGTGATGCCGAGCGCGGCGGCCACCACCAGCACCGCGAAGTCGGCGCCGAGATGCGCATGCGTGCCGAGCAGCAGACCGCGCAGGGCGTCGACCTGATAGCTCAGCGGGTTGACCTTGCTGACGGCCTGGAGCCAGCCCGGCATCACCGAGACGGGGTAGAGGGCGTTGGAGCCGAAGAACAGCGGCATGGTGATCGCCTGTCCGAAGCCCATCAGCCGGTCGCGGCTGAGGACGATGCCGGCGATGGTCATCGACAGACAGGAGAAGAAGACGGAGGCGAGGGCCACCGCGAGGGCCACGCCGAGCAGCTTCAGCGGGTTCCAGGTCAGGGCGACGCCCAGCACGGCGGCGATGACGATCACGACGATCGCCTGCACCAGCGACTTCACGCCGGCCGCGAACGCCTTGCCGGTGATCAGCGCCGAGCGGGGGGTCGGGGTGACGAGGAGCTTGTTGAGGATGCCCGCGTCGCGCTCCCAGATGATCTGGATGCCGTAGAAGATCGCGATGAACATCGCCGACTGGGCGATGATGCCCGGCGCCATGAAGTCGATGTACGGCACACCGCCGGTGGGGATCGCCCGGATCCTGGTGAAGGTCTGACCGAAGATCAGCAGCCAGAGGGCGGGCTGGACCGCGCGGGTGTACAGCTCGGTGCGGTCGTGGCGGAGCTTTTGCAGCTCGACGGCGCACAGGGCGACGACACGGGCGGGCAGCAGCCGCCAGCCGGCGCGCGGCACGGGCGGGGTGAGCAGCAGGGCGGTGTCGCCGCCTGGGGCGGGGTCAGCCGACGCGGCGCGCGGTGCGGCGGGTGCTGCGGACATCGCGGAAACCTCCTCCGGAGTGGTCGTCGAGGCCGCTGCCGGCGACGTCCCGGAAGACGTCCTCCAGCGTGGGCAGGGTGTCGGTGCCCTGGCGTTCGGCGAGGCCATGGCGCAGTTCGGCCGGGGTGCCGAGGGCACGGATGCGGCCGCGGTGCATCAGGCCGACGCGGTCGCAGTACTGGTCGGCCTCGTCCATGTAGTGGGTGGTGACGAGGACGGTCATGCCGGTGGCCGCGCGGACGGCGTTGATGTGCTCCCACACGCCGGTGCGGGCGATCGGGTCCAGGCCGATGGTGGGCTCGTCCAGGATCAGCAGCCGGGGCGCGCTGACCAGGGCCTGGGCGAGTTCCAGCCGGCGGATCATGCCGCCGGAGTAGGTGCTGGCGAGCCGGTCGGCGGCGTCGGCGAGCCCGACGGCGGCCAGCGCCTGGCCGACCCGCGCGGCGCGCTCCTTGCGGGGCACGTCGAAGACGCGGGCGAACAGGGCGACGTTCTCCCGTCCGGTGAGCCCGCTGTCGGCCGACAGCTGCTGCGGGACGTAGCCGAGCAGCCGGCGCACCGCCATCCGCTCCTTGGCCGCGTCGTGCCCGAACACGCCGACCATGCCGGCCGGCACCGGCAGCAGCGTGGTGATGCACCGGATCGCGGTCGTCTTGCCCGCGCCGTTCGGCCCGAGCAGCCCGAACACCTCACCCTCCCGCACCACCAGGTCCAGCCCGTCGACGGCCCGGGTGTCACCGAAGGCGTAGACGAGCCGCGTACAGCTGACGGCGCCGACACCGGCTGCGGGCGTGTCGGCCGTTCGGGTGATTCCGGGGGCCTCGGCGGTCGGCCCGGACGTGTCCTGGGCGTCGGCCGCGCCTGGCGTCCTCGGGGTTCCGGTGGCGCCGGACCTGCCCTCGCACGTGCTGCTGGTGTCGCTCGTCATGGCTGCTCCTGGACCGTCATGAGTGCTGCTGGGCCCTGTGCGGTGATCGTCGGCCTCCGTCATGGATCCTCAGTCTCCTCGTGCAGACCGGCGGCCAGCCTCCGCAGCGCCGGGAGGGCCGCGCGCAGGGCCTCACGGTCGGCGTCGTCGAGGCGGGACACGTGCCGGCCGATCAGTTCGGCCCGGCGCCGCTGCCAGTCGCCGAGCCGCTTCTCGGCGGCACCGGTCAGCCGCAGCCGTGCCGCGCGCCGGTCGGCGGGATCGGTCTCGCGGAGCAGATAACCGCCCCGGACGAGCTGGTTGACCAGGGTGGACACGGAGTTGCTCGCCAGGTGCAGAGCCCGCGCCGCGTCCGAGACGCCGATGCCCGGCCGGGACTCGACCAGCCGCAGCAGCTCCACCTCGGCGCCGCGCAGCCGGGGCCCGCTCATGCCGCCGCGCAGCCGTCGCCGGATCAGCCGCTGGATGCGCACCAGCGCGTCTGCCAGTTCCTCGGAGAAGGTCTCGGACACACCGAGAAGATTACCTCTGTTACAGAGATACTTCGGCCAAGGGAAGACCAAGAACCGGGACCCCGACAAACGTCCTGTTTACGACGATTTGTTTGGTGATGTCCGAGAGCGGGAAAAGGACATACAGTGCTTCGGACCGGAGGCATCTCCGTGGGAGCCGGCGATGCCGGCCGCCCCGTTCCCCTGTCCACGGTCCGAGCGCGCCTCCCACGGTGTCTGTACATCCAGCACCTGCCGAGAGAGGTGCGCACCATGAGTGTCACCGGTAGCACGACCTCCCACCCCCACGACGACGCCCCCGACACGGCCGAGTCCTTCGAGCGGCTCGCGACGCTGCCCGACGGATCGGAGCGGCGGGCGCTGCGCGACGAACTGGTCCGGGTGTGGCTCCCCATGGCCGAGCGGATCGCCGTGCGGTTCCGCGGCCGCGGGGAAGCCCTGGAGGACCTGTACCAGGTGGCCGCGCTGGGGCTGGTGAAGGCCGTCGACCACTACGACCCGTCCCGCGGCCGCGCCTTCGAGGCGTACGCCGTGCCGACGATCACCGGTGAGATCAAGCGCCACTTCCGCGACCACATGTGGACGCTGCACGTCCCGCGCCGGGTGCAGGACCTGCGCAACCGGGTCCGCTCCGCCGTGAAGGAACTCGCCCAGAGCACCTCCGGACGCCCGCCGTCCGTGGCGGAGATCGCCGCGTACACACGGCTCACCGAGGACGAGGTGCGCACGGGCATGGAGGCGCTGGAGTGCTTCTCCGCGCTGTCCCTGGACGCCGAGGTGGCCGGCACCGACGGCTACGCCCTCGGGGACTCCCTCGGCGGACCCGACCCCGGTTACGACCTCGTCATCGACCGCAACGCCGTCAAGCCGTGCCTGGAGGCCCTGCCCGAGCGCGAGCGGATCATTCTCTACCTGCGGTTCTTCCGCGGGATGACGCAGAGCCGGATCGCCCAGCAGCTCGGCATCTCGCAGATGCACGTCTCCCGCCTGCTCAGCGGCTGCTTCGACCGGCTGCGCGAGGAGCTGCTGGCGGAGGCCCGCTGAGCAGCCGTACCCCGCACGCGCCCGGCACCGGCACCGGCACGGCCCGGCCGCTCACTCCTCGACGGCGCCGGGCACCTCGGTGGGGCCGTAGCGGTCCAGCGCGTCCTCCAGCTCGGCGCGGATCTCGGGCGGGATGTCGCCGCGGCGCGCCCAGACCAGAATCAGCTCCGCGACGTTGCGGAGCTTGATGTTGGTGTGCTGGGAGACCTCCTTGAGCACCTCCCAGCCCTGGTCCGGGGTCACTCTGCCCCAGGCCACCACCATCCCGATGGCCTGGTCGACGACCGCGTGGGAGGTCACGGCCTCCTTCAACTGGTCGACCTCCGCCTGCAGCTCCGACAGCCGGTCGGACTCGCTCGCTCCCATGCCCCCATGGTCCTCGGTGGCCTGCACCGATGCCACCCGGGGTACTCGGCATGCGCCCGACCCACCCACGGCCGGACACCGGGTGCTCAGCCGGTGGCCGCCCGGCTCCGAGATCAGGACGCGACGCACATGAACCACAACGCCCCCGCCGGTGGTGACCCGCGGACACGAGACGTCGTCTCCACCCGCTCCGTCTTCGGCGCGCCGTGCTGGGTGAGTCTGACCAGCCGTGACCTGGAGGCCACCCAGGAGTTCTACTCGGCCGTCCTCGGCTGGCGCTGGCGCGGCGTCAAGCTCGGCGAGCACTTCCGCATCGCGCTGGCGGACGGGGTGCCGGTGGCCGGGATCGCCGCCGTTGCCGCGATGTGGCAGATGGCGGTGGCCTGGACGCCGTACTTCGCCGTCCCGGACGCCGACGTGGCGGTGTCCCGGGCCCGCGAGCGGGGCGGCACGGCGGCCGTCGGGCCGCTGTCCTTCCCACCGGGCCGGGCCGCGCTGCTCGCCGACCGCGACGGGGCGACGTTCGGCATCTGGCAGGGGGAACTGGTCGCCAACTGGGAGACGTGGCGGCGGGCGGCGCCGACGTTCATCCGGCTGCACACCCGCAACGCCTTCGACTCGGCGATCTTCTACGGCGAGATCCTCGGCTGGGCGAGCGGGCTGCCGGGCTGCTGCGAGGTGGAGTACGAGGGCGGCGAGGTGGTGCTGCGCAGCCAGGGCGACGTCGTGGCGCGCATCGACTCCGGCGCGGTGGAGGCGGCCCCGGACCCCTCGGTACGGCCGCACTGGCAGATCCACTTCGCCGTCGCGGACGTCACGGGCTGCGCCCGCGCGGCGGAGAAGCACGGCGGCAGCGTGCTCCGCGAGAGCGAGGACGAGGCGATCCTGCGGGACCCGGACGGCGCCCAGTTCACGGTGACGTCACGCCGGGCCCGCTGAGCGCCCGCCCGCCGTGGCGGGCGGGCGCCGGCGCTCAGCCGTCCGCCCGCGACGGTCTCGACAGCAGGACCAGGCTGCGGGCCTCCACACGGAGCCGGGTGCCGGCCTTGCGTTCGCGTTCGTCGGGGACGCCGTCCGGGTCGGCGGTGTCCACCAGGGTCGTCCAGCACTCGCCGAAGGTGTCGTCGGGCAGCCGGAAGTCGACCGGCTCCCAGTAGCCGTTGACCAGCAGCAGGAAGGAGTCGTCGGCCATCCGGCGGCCGTAGGCGTCGCGTTCGGCGATGGCGTCACCGTTGAGGAACACCCCGACCGAGTGCGCGTCGCCGCGCTGCCAGTCACGGTCCGTCATCTCGCGGGCGTCCGGCCTGAGCCACATCAGGTCGGGCAGCGGCTGACGGTCGTTGGTCGCGGTCTCGCCGCGGAAGAAGCGGCGGCGCCGCAGCACGGGGTGCGCGGCGCGCAAGGCGATCAGATGCCGGGTGAACTCCGCGAGGCGGCGCTGCTCGTCGGTCAGCTCCCAGTCGACCCAGGAGATCTCGTTGTCCTGGCAGTAGGCGTTGTTGTTGCCCTGCTGCGTGCGGCCGAGTTCGTCGCCGTGGCAGAGCATCGGGATGCCCTGCGACAGCAGCAGCGTGGCCAGCAGGTTGCGCTGCTGGCGGGCGCGCAGTTCGCGGACGGCCGGGTCCTTGACGGGGCCTTCCGCCCCGCAGTTCCAGGACCGATTGTGGCTCTCGCCGTCCCGGTTGTCCTCGCCGTTGGCCTCGTTGTGCTTGTCGTTGTACGACACCAGGTCGCGCAGCGTGAAACCGTCGTGCGCGGTGACGAAGTTGACGCTCGCGCGCGGTCGGCGCCTGCTGTGCTGGTACAGGTCGGAGGAGCCGGTCAGCCGGGAGGCGAACTCGCCGAGCGAACCGGGCTCCGCCCGCCAGAAGTCCCGTACGGCGTCCCGGTACTTGCCGTTCCACTCCGACCACAGCGGCGGGAAGTTCCCGACCTGGTAGCCGCCCTCGCCGACGTCCCAGGGCTCGGCGATGAGCTTGACGCGGCTGATCACCGGGTCCTGCTGGATCAGGTCGAAGAACGCCGACAGCCGGTCCACCTCGTGGAACTGCCGTGCCAGGGTGGCCGCGAGGTCGAAGCGGAAGCCGTCGACGTGCATCTCGGTGACCCAGTACCGCAGCGAGTCCATGATCAGCTGCAGCACGTAGGGGTGCCGCATCAGCAGACTGTTCCCGGTGCCGGTGGTGTCGTAGTAGTGCGCCCAGTCGCCGTCGACCAGGCGGTAGTAGGAGGCGTTGTCGATGCCCCGGAAGGACAGGGTGGGGCCCATCTCATTGCCCTCGGCGGTGTGGTTGTACACCACGTCGAGGATCACTTCGAGGCCGGCCGCGTGCAGCGCCTTCACCATGGCCTTGAACTCGTTGACCTGCTGGCCCCGGCTGCCGAAGGCGGCGTAGGCGTTGTGCGGGGCGAAGAAGCCGATGGTGTTGTAGCCCCAGTAGTTGGACAGGCCCCGGTCCTGGAGCACGCCGTCGTGCACGAACTGGTGCACCGGCATCAGCTCCACCGCGGTCACCCCGAGCGAGGTCAGGTGCTCGAGGACGGCCGGGTGGGCGAGGCCGGCGTAGGTGCCGCGCAGCCGCTCGGGGACCTCGGGATGGGTGCGGGTCAGGCCGCGCACATGGGCCTCGTAGATCACCGAGTCCGCGTACGGCGTCCGGGGCGGGCGGTCGTCGCCCCAGTCGAAGTACGGATCGGTGACCACGCCCAGCATCGAGTGCCCGGCGCTGTCGTCGGGGGCGGGGCCGTCCGGGTTCCGCTCGTACAGCGAGGGGTGGTTGTCGATCTGGCCGTCCACCGCGCGGGCGTACGGGTCGAGCAGCAGCTTCTTCGGATTGCACCGGTGGCCGAGGGAGGGCTGCCAGGGGCCGTGCACCCGGTAGCCGTAGCGCTGGCCCGGTGCGATGCCCGGCAGATAGGCGTGCCAGACGAATCCGTCGACCTCGTGCAGCCGGATCGGGGTCTCGGCGCCGGCGTCGTCGACGAGGATCAGGTCGACCCGCTCGGCCACCTCGCTGAACAGGGCGAAGTTGGTGCCCTGGCCGTCGAACGCGGCGCCCAACGGGTAGGGCTGCCCGCTCCACACGGGCAGCCCTTTCCGTCGCCTGCGGGCGGTCACCGGCTGCCCTCCAGGGCGTCGGCCGGTACGGCGGACGCGGCGGCCGGCGCGGCGAGCGCGTCGTCCATGGCCGCGGCCGGCGCGGCCAGTACGGCCACCCGCTCCTCGCGGGGCACCTGAAGGCCCGTCCGCAGCGTGGGCGCGGGGGCGGTCGGCACCAGCGGGACGCGCTGGCCGGCCCGGGCGCGCTGCGAGAACCAGATGATCTTGCTGCCGGTGTCCGAGGCGCAGCAGCCCCAGCCGTCGCTCATGGCGGCGATGTCCGCCAGGCAGGAGCGCAGGTCCTGGTCGGGGCGCAGATCCGGGTCGTCTCCACCGAAGGCGGTGATGAGGTGCTGGCCGTTCCACCACATCTCGATGGAGGTGTGCTTGTCCTTCGCGTGTTCGTCGATCGCCCGCAGCAGCATTTCGGCGCCGCGGCAGACGGGATCCGTCAGGTTCTCGAGATCCCAGTAGCGGAGGTGGGCGGCCAGGATGCGGCTGACCTGTCCCACCCGTTCCGGGCTGACTTCCACGTCGAGGTGGTAGTAGCAGGGCACTGCGGTCTTCATTGTCGCTTGCTCCTCACCGGCGAAGCTCTCGCTCCCCTCGCCCGTCCGGGAGAGTTCCCGGATGCCCGTCCGGGACGGATACCCGGACACACAGCGTGAGCGCTGATCGCTTCTGAGTCACCTCCACGGTGAGGGCGCTACGCCATTCGTGCAACACGAGGGCCCGACACACACCCCTCGTTGAAGATCCAACAAGACGCTGCGTCGTCGTCCGTGCACCATAAGTGAAAGCCTCGATCGCCGTAACGGTGCCGCGCGCTTCCGTGCGCGGACGCCACCCGACAGTCGGGAACGCGCCCAGTCGAGAGCGTGGAAGGTGAAGAGGGCAATGCTGCTACCCGCCAAGGCCGAAGTGGCCCGGGCGTTGCGGCGTTACCGGGCGTGGGAGCGCGTGATGCTCGCCTCGCCCCACGACCGCACGGTCCGGGCCACCTTCGAGGACTCGGGCTACACGCTGTGCGTACTGATGGGCAAACGCTGTGCCCGCGAGGCCGCGGACGCGGCGGAGCGCTATCTGCGCACCAGTCTGGTCACCTACCTGCGCGAGCAGGACGGACGGCCGCGGCCGCGCCGATCGGCCAGAAGAGCGCCGCCACCGGAGCGGCGTTCCACGGCGCCAAGCCCCTGACCTGGCACCGTAACAAGGCGTTCCCCCGGGGACCGGCGCACGTCGGTCCCTCTCGGATCGCGGAGCCGGGCCGGGTGCCCGGCTCCGCGCACGGCGGAGGTGAGATACATGCGCAGGACCCCGGCCATCGGCCGTGTACCGGTACGCGACGTCCGGCCGGCCGTGGAGTGCGGCAGGCGCCCGGCGAAGGCGGTGGCCGGCGAGACCTTCCAGGTCACGGCCACCGTGTTCCGTGAAGGGCACGATGCCGTGGGCGCCAACGTGGTCCTGCGCGATCCCAAGGGCCGCCGTGGCCCGTGGACGCCGATGCGCGAACTGTCGCCCGGCAGCGACCTGTGGGGCGCGGAGATCACCCCGGACGCCACGGGCCGTTGGACCTTCCGCGTGGAGGCGTGGAGTCATCCGCTGGCCACCTGGCGGCACACCGCCTCGGTCAAGGTGCCGGCCGGAATCGACGTCGGGCTGGTGCTGGAGGAGGGGGCCGAGCTGTACGAGCGCGCCGCCGCCGGAGTGCCGAAGGGCCCGGAGAGAAACGTTGTCCTCGCCGCCGCGCGGGCCCTCGGGGACGACTCCCTGCCGGTGCACGAGCGGCTCGCGGCGGCGCTGGCGCCGGAGGTGACGGACGTGCTGGCCCGTCATCCGCTGCGGGAGCTGGTGACCGCTTCCGATCCGATGCCGCTGC